>CALUMM010000009.1 GCA_944321755.1 uncultured Alistipes sp. | reverse complement strand
GCCACTTCAACCAAAACCCTTGTAACTCAATTCTATCACTATATCTTTCCGCATTTCACTTTTTTGTAGTAACTTTGTATAACTAAATTATAACAAATATGAGTACTCTAATAATTAGGAATGTTGGGCCTATAAAATGTATCAATATTGAATTAAATCAATTCAATATTTTTATTGGGCCACAAAGTAGTGGAAAAAGTACAATTGCGAAGATTATAAGTTTTAGCCATTGGCTAGAAAAAGATATACTTGTACATCAAGGTACTGATTATATTGATACTTCAACCTTCATTGAAGAAAATCTCATTAAGTTTCATAAACTTAAAGATTATTTCAAAGAAAATTCTTTTATTTGTTATCATGGAGATGTAATCAAATTTCAAATTGAAGGAAAAGATAAGTTCACTATAGAAAAAGAAAAATCTTTTGAAGATAAGAAAGTTGGAAAAATTGCCTATATCCCCTCTGAGCGAAATCTCATAACATTACCAGGGATAGAAGCTCTTCCTCTTCCTCGTGATAATATGAGAACTTTCTTATTCGATTGGCTATCGATTCATCGCAAATATGATAAGAATAACGCTTTTAATATATTAGATTTAGGAGTTAAATTTTATTTTGATGAGGATAATCGTCAAGATACAATTTTGCTTGAAGATGGGAATATAATATCTCTATATACTGCATCTAGTGGATTACAATCAATCGTTCCTTTATGTGTATATTTTTATGATGTAGTAAAATGGGTGTATGATCATATTGAAGATATCTCTTTTCAAAAAAGAAATCTATATTTAAATTTAATATACGAACCCCTTTTACGTAATCTACGCAAGAAAGGAATAATAGACGATAATATATTAAAGAATCAGCAACAAAAGGAGCAACTTGTTGGAGCTTTAACTTCAATAACCACAGAGCTTAGAAAAGCATCTCCAGCGTTAGGAGACGCTAAATTATCACCATCAATAGAAAAAATACTCCGCCTAGAAGACAATATCACCAAACCTCATTTTTCAAGTATAATAATTGAAGAACCGGAGCAAAATTTATTTCCTAAAACGCAAGAAACATTATTATATTATCTTTTAAGTCTAATAGATAAGAGTCGAGATAAACTTGTAATCACGACTCATAGTCCATATATATTATATGCCCTTAATAATTGCATGCTTGGTTGGTTAGTAAAAGATAACATCGAATACGAGGATGAAATAGAAGCAATAAAATTCAAGGACTCGTGGGTAAATCCCGAAAATGTTTCTGTTTGGGAATTACGTAATGGATGTATTATAGGTCTCGATAAAAAAGAAAACATGACAATTCAAGATCATGATGGGTTAATTTCTTCCAATTATTTTGATAGAATAATGAAGAATATTACTACCGACTTTGCTGAACTTTTACAATATATTCCTGAACAATGAATCGATATTTTAATTCAGCAGAACAGCACAATGACGACGCTTATGTCGCGGATTATAGCGAATTAACGAAACAAGAACGTGGGGTGGAGATAATGTATGAAGAACCCAACGACATACATACATTTCACTTATCCAACCCTAATCATCATCCTTATTGGGCTATAAATCTAGAGAAAAGTCCTGCTCTTTTTCGAGGAGAAAGTAATTGTGAATGCATGTTTACATCCATTCGTAATGACCACGGCACAAAAAAATGGGCTCTTTTTGTAGAATTAAAATATTGTAAAGAGAAAAATATTAGAGAAAATTCAGCATATGCAATTCATCAACTTGTTAATACTCAAAGAATAATCAAAGAACATAATTATATTGACAAACATTATAAAATATTTTTAAATATTTCAATACCAGACCACTCACATAAAGAACCTTTTACTTCGTTTATTTGGACTCCTGATGATATAAAACAAATGCAAGACCAATTGGGTGTTATCATCCTTGGATACAATCAAGTCATTATTTTGACTCCAACAAATATCAAATTACCCCGAACCGAGATATAAATATAAGTGTCATAAGAATCAGACAATTACCTCAATTGACGTAATCGTAATAATCTATTTAGTGTTCGATTTTTTTGATACGATTCGATTTCTTTTCGAGGTGGAGCAAAATTGGAGGACATCTGTTTGTTTCTCAAAATAAAAGGTTATCTTTGCATCGTAGTAGGAAATCGACCCCGTGAAACCCTGCAAAATGGTGCGGTTTTTCGGTGGAGCAACCGCGGGAGACAGTCCCTTTTGCCGAAATACAATTCAAAGAGATACAGCCACTTAATCAAACAGTTCGATTCCTGGTGGTACCACTTTGAAGAGAAGCAAAAAGTTGCAAAACCCTGATTTCCAAACGGAATCAGGGTTTTCTCTTTTTCCCCGGCAGCGCAAAAAACCGCGGTTTTCGGCACCTTCTGGTGGAGCAATCGGTGGAGATGAAAGTGGAGTATTATTCATCTCCACCATGGAGTATCGTCAGGAAAAAATAATAATTTTCGACAATTAATCGGCTTTTAAACAAGGTAGTCAAGAACAGATACAAATCCAAAAATCAGACAATGATTATTTTATAACGGAAAACACAACTTGCAGAGTCCCGAACTTAGATGTTTCGGAAGCTCAAAAACGGATCGAACAGCGCGTTCCGTTCCCGCTTGTTCGCTGACCAGCACTAAGAGGGTCCCCGTTCCCGAAGCCAACTTCAGAAATAAAAAAGACCGGAATCGGAAAGAATAAGGCTTGAACTTGGTCCATCATGAATATGGATATCAGTCAATCAATACTGATCAATTTCTTGACCTCCTGAAACCCTGAACCTGTAATTTGCTGAAACTTTAAGTTCTTGGCTTTTTGATCTCCTGAAGTCGTAATCTCCTGGTCTCTTAATGTCCCGATCTCATGTTCCCCTGCTTTATTGATGTCGGCAAGGATGTCACCATGTTGTGATGCAAGAATGTTGGTGTGTGGATCGATTCACTCCGTACCGGGCGGACGATCTACCGCTCCGCTTAAATGCCGGAAACCTCGACATGCTGTCTGAAAACCCGAAAGATCGGCCGAAATCTCTGCTCCGAAAACAACCTGTACGGCACGACATCTCTTCGTAGCCGCAACCAGCCAGGAACCGGATGATCCATATAAAAATAAAACCGCATGTCTCCAAGATCGGCTCTCCGAATAGACGGAAAAAATCCATAACAACAGTTACCGGAAGGTGCGGGTATAGGAGATCGACGGCAGAATCGGAATCAGCACCGTGGCGCGGTAACGGCCATGATGCGGGTAGATGCCCACCGGGTTCTTGTGCCACGTGGCGTTGACAATCGAGAACTGCCAGTTGCGCACACCGTTACGCCGAAGTCGCTCCATGTTGTAGCTGATGTCCGTGCGGAAGTCGTTGCGCATACGCATCGTCGGATGGGGCGTGATGCCGAAGATCGTCCCGCCCTCCGGATCGGGGTAGGCCATGTTCGTCAGTCGGTACGGAAGCCCCGTGCGCCACGCCACGTTGATCGTAAAGGTATGGCGACGGCCCCGCACGGGCTGCTTCACCACATCATAGATCGCGAAGGTGTCGAAGTCATGCGGAATATCGCAGTCGAAGGGATAGGTCACCCCATCCGACCGGCGGCCCCCGATGCCGCTTGACTGCAACGTGATTCAGGACCTCCAAGACCCGCCGAAGAGCGAAGTTCGCTCCCCTCAACGGCCTGGCCGCGAGACATATTTTTCGGACAATCGGATTCCGCATGGATTCGGGATTCTTCGGCGAGGTAAAAATAGGCATCACCGATGAATCCCGGGTTCTGACCGGAAGTCGGAAAATTCGGATCGCCGACGATTCTACGACTCCCCAAAACTTTTCCGCATCCGCCCGGGCGGCATACCGAAATTCCGGCGGCAATAATCCGAAAACGTCGAGGACATGTTGAACCCGTTGCGCTCCGCCACCTCTCCCAACGGAATGCCCGGATCACGGAGCATCCGTTCGATCCGCTCCCTGCGCTGTCGTCGGAGCCACTCGGAAACCGGAAGGCCAAACTCCTGCTTGAACCGCTTCCGGAACACCGAACCGGACATGCAGCATTCCCGGGCCAACGCCTCACCCGTCGGAAGGTGCGTCATTTTGTTTTGGGCCGCCAGCACCCGTTCCCGAAAGCCGAACGGCCGGAAATCCGGGAGGTATTTTTCGAGAAGATGAAAGTCCCGGTCGGTCAGGAAGGAAGAGACGGAACGTCGATCCGCTGGCGTGACATACAACCGGTATTCGCGGAGCATATCCCCCATGACGAGGTTGTAAAGAGCATTCAAATGCGGGTATTCGCCGTGGCGATTGACCAGCGACAGGATGCGGGCACAGGACAACACGCCCCGGGAATTTCTCGTCCGGCAGTAATATTGCCAGGTATCAATGAGGTATCCGAGCACCGAATTGTCCGCGCAGAATGCCGCCAGCATATAGAATACGGACTCTTCCCGGGGGTGTTCGGGCGGAACGGGATGGCTGCACCGGATTTGCCGCGTGAGCCAGCGCACGGCCGGGATGTTTTTCCCCAGCGCCGCCAAAGGTCCCCAGGTTCCGGCGTCCGAAAATTCGACCCTTTCCGCCGAAGCCAAAACGTGTTTCTGCCAGTCGTCCCACTCCGACGAAAGGGACTCCCGCTCCAGATTTGCATACAATCGCCTCATATCTTGCGAAATATCAGTCCAAAGATAGGACTTTTTCGGAAACCTGCCTCTTCTCGGACGCCCGAAACAGATCCGACGGCCCCCCGAACCATTGTTTTCTTTACGACGGAATAAATCGTTCTTTTTTGCGCATGAGGTCTTGCGCATAAAGAAAAAAAACTATATTTGTAGAGAGATTGGGCGATATACCCGGTCGGATACATACGAAGCGTTATGCTGATCTTGCAGTTTTGGGAACCTGAGAAATTTTCAAACTTGGCACGAGAGATGGCATGGCGGCTTTCACGTTTGCGTGGGCTGCTATCACCATATTCCGTGCTAAAGGTAATCTCAGGACCTCCAAAACCAGATATGGCCGCAGACCCACGTTTTGTGTATATCAAAAGGGTATGCAGCCCGAGATCCGAAGGATGCTGAATGAACCGGGTTGATACGAAAAACCGGGACTACCGGGAATAAAGACCCGCTAAACAGATATACATTATGTCTACCGGAACAATCATCACCATCTGTGTGGCTGCAGTCGCGGCACTGCTGATCGTGTGGGGCATCGCGACCAACAACAGCCTCATCGCCCGACGCAACCGCGTCAAGCAGTGCCGAAGCGGCATCTGCGTGGTTCTCAGGCAGCGCAACGGCCTGATTCCGAATCTGGTGGCCGCAGTCAAGGCCTACATGGGCCACGAAAACGAAATCCTGACCCGGATTACCGACCTGCGCGCCCGGACGTCCGCAGCCCCGGAGCTCGAACAGATCCGCGAAAGCGGCCAGATCTCCGCGCTGCTGGGGCGTCTGAACGTCGCCGTGGAGAACTATCCCGAACTGAAGGCCAACGCACAGTTTCTCCACCTGCAAAGCCAGATCGAGGAGATGGAAAACGAACTGCAGGCAATCCGCCGCACCTACAATGCCGCCGTCACCGACTACAACAACTTGATCGAGATGTTCCCTTCGTCGGTCATCGCCGCGTGGGCCCATCACACACAAGAGGAGCTGATCGAGATTCCCGACCATGAAAAACAACCTGCCTCCGTAGACGAACTCTTCCGCTCATGAATACTCCGGCAATCGATTTCAAGGAGCTCTCCGGCCGGATGCGCCGCGAGTTGACACGCATCACCCGCCTGCGCCGTGCAGTCCGGGGGCTGCTCATCATCGTCTACACGGCAACGCTGCTCTGGTTCGCATTCTGCCTTTTCGGCGGCTACCTGCTCGCATCGGCCGATTATGCGACAAACGTACAGACCAGCCAATACATCCTTTACGGATTCCTCGTCTTCTGCATCCTGCATTTCGCCTTCATGCGGGGGCTCCAGTCGCTCGGCGGGCAGGAAACCGCTCTGATGAGCCGCATCATCGGCGAGCTCTTCCCCGAGGCCCGATACAGGCCCGAAGGCGGTATCGATCTGAAAATCCTGGCGGCAAGCCGACTCTTCGACCACGCGGCGGACTCTCCCCGCGCCTCGATCCGCACGACGGGTTACGGATGGCTGGAGATTCCCGTCGGGGAGCGGACGATGCAGGTCTGCGACGTAGGCATCACCCCGCTGCGCAACCGGGAACTTGCAATGAACCCCCTCGCAATACTCTACCGCTCGATCATCCGACCGATCTTCGGGGCCCGCATCGAGAGTTCGATGCACGGTTTTCGGGGGATGTTCGGCTACTGCAAGACGCAACGACGATTCAAGGGCTGCGTCCTGCTGCTGCCCGACCGTCTGGAGAACAAACTCGGCTACCTGGCACAAATCATCCAGCGCACCCGTCAGAAAAACGGCGCGAAGTTTGTCCACCTGGAGGACCCCGAGTTCGAAAGCCGCTTCGCGGTCTATGCCGACGACGAGGTCGAGGCCCGCATGGTGCTGACTCCGGCCATGATGCGCCGCATGACCGAACTGAGAAGGTCGTTCAACCGCGACCTGATGCTCTCGTTCAAGGACGACACCCTCTATTTCGCCTCCGAGACCCCGGACGGCTTCCTGCGTCCCGGACGGAGATCCCTGAACGACGAACGGCTGCTGGAACAACTCTACCGAGAAATCGATTTCTGCCGCACCGTCGAGGCCGAAATGAAATGAAGCATCCAAACAAATTACCAAACCTTAATAAACACTTTACTCATGAAAAGAACAGCATCTCTCGCCGCCCTTGTCGGCATGACCGCACTGCTCGTGTCGTGCAACAATGTCAGTTCGCTGCTCGGAGGAGCCAAGTATCCGGCCGACCAGACCGAATCCTACGCCAAGGCCGTGGAAATCCTCAAGGAGAAGGTCGACACGACGAAGTTCAAGATCTTCGGCATTCGCTTCCAGGAGCGCGAAGAGTTATGCAACGACCTGAGCAGCATCTCGCTCGACATGGTCAATGCGGACAACTATGCCTTCCGCCAGGCCTACTATATGGATGGCCGCGTGGGACAGATGAACGACTACTCGACGAGCGTCAACGAGATCGACTATGCGAAGATCAAGGGCATCAGCCTCTCGAAGATCGACCCCGCAGCCATCGGACGCCAGATCGAAGAGGCCAAACAGCTCCTGCCCGAAGGACACACCTTCCAGTCGGTCAGTGTCTACGAGATCAGCGAAGTGCTTCCGCGGAGCACCGGTCTGATGAACCGGGGCCGAAATATCGGTGCCACGGAGGCCGAATTCAAGATCTGCTTCACGGAGGACGGCAAGGAGACCGAGACCTCCGGAGGTCAGGTAACGCACCTCTACTACGAAGCCAAGATTCTGGTGAATGCCGACGGCTCGATCTCGCCCGAAGAAGAATAACCGTTAAACCCGATAACGACCTATGAAACGTACACTTCCCTTTATTGCGCCGGTTGTGGACTCCACGCAGAGTGCCATGCAGCGCGACCTGTACGACAAAAGCATCGACCTGTACGGCGAAGGGCAATACGCCGAGGCGTTCCACACGCTGCTCGACCACCTCAACCCGGAGTTCCGTGCGAAATACGGCAATGAGGCAGGAACGGAGTTCCACCTGCCCCACGGCTCGATCGTCGTCAACGTGCGCCTCGACGACGGGATGATGTACATCGATGCCGACTTCCTGAACCTGCCCGCTAAAGGCCGCGTGGCCATGCTGCGACAGGTGGCCGACATGAACATCAACCAGTTGCTGCTGCCGCGCTTCACCAAGGAGGGCGACCGTCTGAAGATGGAGTACCACTGCCCGCTCGCGGAGACTCACCCGCACAAGATCGTCAACATCCTGCAGAACATCTGCCGTGTGGGCGACCGCTACGACGACGAATTCTGCACGAAATTCGGGGCCACGCGCTGCTACGAACCCCGCGTAACGCCCTACCCTGCGGAGACGGTGGATCGCATTTACGAGGCGATCCAGTCGCTTGTCCGGGCGACGCTCGACGCCGTCAAGGAGTACAACGACCAGCGTCGCTACGGCTATTCGTGGAACGTCATCGACACCACGTTCTACCAGATCTCCTACTTCGCACAGCCCCAGGGACAGCTGGCCAACGACCTGGACAAGGCGGTCGACGGCATGGATGAGGAATTGCCCGTGGCCGAGTTGGTCATGAAAGGCACGGCCTTCCTGCAAAAGCTGCTCGACATGCCGAAGGAGAAACTGGCCGAAGACCTCTACTATGTCGATACGCTCGTCTCGATCAAGGGCCCGTCGTCACTGCAGAACGTGCAGGAGAACATGAAGGATGTCTACGAGGAGGCTACGGCCGCCATGCAGAACAAGGACTTCGAACGGGCCGCCGTGCGCATCTGCTACAAGTTCTACGAGGCCTACTTCTACAACGACATGCAGGACGACCTGAACGTCATCTTCGTCAAGGCGTTGCAGGAAGCTGCCGAACAGCCGATGGAGAAGGCCGCTGAAATCCTCTGGACCGCCCTGGACAAGATCATGGACGGAGAGATCGAAGAGGACGAGGACGAGGGGGTCTTCTCCGGCGTGATGGAGGGCAACCCGATGGCCCGGCAGATGATGGAGCAGGCACAGGCGCAGGCGCAGGCCATGCAGCAGAAGATGGCCGAGGCGATGGGCGGCGACGAGATCCAGGAACTGCAAAAGAAGATGACCGAGGCGATGACACGCGGCGACATGGCCGAGTACATGCGCCTGGCCGGGGAGTTGCAGCAGAAAATGATGAGCGGATTCTTCAACAACTAAAAACGATGCACCATGGAACAGAACATCTATAGCGCTATATTCAAGGTGACACACGCCGGAGGCTCGGGAAGCTGCTTCTACCTCAAGGACCGGGACCTTTTCGTCACGAACTACCATGTGGTCGAGGGGTTCCACACCGTTGCCGTGCACGACAACGACCGCAATCCCTATCTGGCCAAGGTCGTGCTCGTGAACCCGACGCTGGACATCGCGCTGCTGGCCGTCGACCACGACTTCTCGGCACTGCCGGAGCTGCACCTTGCGCCCGACGATTCGCTCGCCATCAGCAGCAAGATCCACGTCGCCGGTTATCCCTACGGGATGCCCTTCACCGTCACCGAAGGCACCGTCTCGTCGCCCAAGCAACTGATGAACGGCCAGTATTACATCCAGACCGATGCGGCGGTGAACCCCGGCAACTCCGGCGGCCCGATCATCAACGAAAAGAACGAGGTGGTCGGTATCACCGTCAGCAAGTTCACGGGCTCCGATGCCGACAACATGGGATTCGGCATCCGCGTCGAGACGCTGCACAAGCTCTTCGATTCGATCGAGGAGTTGGACCGCGAGTGCTTCCAGGTGCAGTGCGAGAGCTGCGACTCCCTGATCTCCGAAGAGGAGGAGTTCTGCCCCTCGTGCGGCGAGAAGCTGCCCGAAGGGGTTTTCGAGGAGCGTCAGCTCTCGCCCCTGAGCGAATTCTGCGAGGCGGCCATCGCGAAGATGGGCATCAATCCCGTACTGGCCCGCGACGGCAACGAGGCGTGGTTGTTCCACAAGGGGAGTTCCGAGATCCGGCTGTTCGTCTACGACCGCACCTACCTGTTCGCCGTCTCGCCGATCAACCTCCTGCCCAAGAAAGACGTCGAGAAAGTGCTCGATTACATGCTCGACACGGACTTCTATCCCTACAAACTCGGCATCGAGGGGCGCCAGATCTACATCTGCTACCGCGTGCATCTGGCCGACATCTCGGAGGAGTCTGAGGAGCGCATCCAGCAGGACCTCGTCCGGCTGGCCGAAAAGGCCGACGAGATGGACAACATGATGGTCGAGCAGTTCGGCTGCGAGTTCTCGGCCTATTCGAAACAGGACAACGAGGCGTAAGCCCCAAAAACACATTGCGAAAACCGGACGAAACCGGTCTCTTCCGCCGCGCGGTGTTCCCCGCCTGACGGAAGAGACCGGGGACAACGGTCCGATCCATCATTTCCATCAAACAACGATCCAATCATGAAAACCTTCAATTACGCATCGACCTCGTCGATCAAGGAAAACCTGATCTCGCTGATTCTGGGCATCGCCCTGATCGTCTTTCCGCTGGTTCACCCCTTCGGCATCCGCATCGGTGCCAAACCGATCCTCGGACCCGTACCGACGACGATCCTGATGATCATCGCCGGTCTCTACATGCTCTACTCGGCCTACCGGAAAATCAGCCAGGCCCGGGCGCTGTCGACCAAAGGCGGCGTCATTACTGTGGACAACGGTCAGGTGACCTATCCGGTAATCCGCAAGGGAGAGGTCGAAAAGGAATCCTTCGCCATTTCCGAGGTCTCGGACCTCGCGTATGCCGAGGACGACGGCATCCTGACCGTTGTGCTCAACGACGGCAAGACGGTCAAGTTCGACGTCGACTTCTTCGACAGCCTCGACGCGCTCAAAGAGTTCTCCGCCCTGCTCCAAAAATAATCCCCATGGGGGGGGGTGGGCATTTTGAGGACAATCGACCGCATCTGGGCGGCGGGCGAATCGTTCCACGTGCGGGAAAAGGCCCCGGGAGACGGATGCACGCTCCTCATGTGGGGCTGGTATCTCGATGCCGCGCTCCCCTTGTGGAGTTTCGCCCGCCGACTGGATGCCGGTTGGATTGCCGAAGCCATCCTCTTCTCGGGACTTGCCGCCATTCCGTTTGTATTCTGCCGGTTGCGGTACACGCCACAACGCCGCGAGGCGCTCCTCACGCGGATTCGCAGCAAACATCCGGGACGAAACCTGTTACGCATCTGGACCGGCATGGCCGCCATCGCCGGCATCGAGTGTTTCCTGTTGCTGCATTTCGGAATATGGGAGATCGGTCCGGCCGGGTAATACTCCCAAAAACCGAGTTTTTCAACGATATTTTTTCGGATAAAATCAGTATTTACGACACTCCCCCCCCCAAAAAAACTATCCGGACCATGAATCCGCGAATCATCCGCATCATTCTGCTGTCGTTGCTGTGCATGGCAACGGCTTTTGCCGCAAGGGCCGCCTCTACGGTTCAGGGACGTATCTACCTCAAAGACGGCCGGGTCGTCGAATGCGGCGAGAAAGACCGCATCGAACTTCCCAAACATGCGCAGCATGTCAAACTCCTGCGCCGGGCCTTCTACAAGGACAAGAGTAAAGAAGTTTACCGCTACGAAGAGATCGACTCGATCGTCTGCTGGCACGCCTCGGCGCCCGCACGCCCGCGCAAATTCATCCCGGCGCCCGATACCGGCTGGCTGTGGGTCTATTTCGAGACTCCGCATATCTGCGTCGGCGTCTATTCGCACAAGGGTTACGGCGTGGATTCGAACGGCGGCATCGAGGTGCTGGTCAAGTACCGGTATTTCAGCCGTTCGCGCACAGCCTACTACCTGCGCAAGACCGGAGAAGAGAAATTCCAGGGCGTCGGCTCGGCCAGCCGCCGGGGCAAAGAGCGCTTCCGCGAATCGGTGGCTGCCTACGTCGCCGACGATCCCGAACTCGCCGGGCAGATCCTGCAGTCGAGGGCCGACCGCAGCAAGACCATCCTGATGCTCGAAGCCTACAACCCCGAAAAGAATTGAATGTTTAACCCCAAACCTAAAACAAGATGAAACACTTTTTTGTTTGTGCGTTGGCCGCGTTGGCCACCATCGGCCTGATCTTCCGAGCCGAAGCCAAGAATCCCGAGGATGCGGAGGCGGACCATGTAATCATCACCCTCAAATCGGGCGAAAAGGTCGACTGCTACGTCCATCGAGGCTGGCACGCCGAGAATTCGGTATTCAAGAAGGAGAACTACTCGTTCAAGGTCACGAAGACGCCCGACGACAAGGAGCCGATCGAATATACGGCCGACGATGTCGTGAGCATCGACTATGTCGAGACGACGGAGAACCATCCCGACGGTCTGCGCTGGGAGTCGCACCCGCTTGCCAAGCCCAACTTCGCGAGCCGCTACCACACGATGCAGGTGCTCTTCTGCGTCAACAAGGTGGGCAGGAACGCCACCACCTACTGGTGGAAAATATGGGTTTCTTCGGGAATAAACGGCATGGGACGATCGCTTCAGACGAACTACGGCATCCGTTTCCACAACGACCCCGAAGGGATTGTCTACCCCTACACGCTGGTCAATTCGGTATTGATGAAGGACCGTTACCCGGGTCTTCAGGATTTCTGCAAGAAATGGTTCAAGGGTCCTGAAGGAAAGGTCCACGACAAGGAGGCCGAAGAGAACGACTCCTGGATTCTCGACATGTATGATGCCTATCTGGCGGAGATGGGCGACGAGGCGGCCAACCTGCCCTACCCCATTCCCGACAAGAAGAAGGACAAAAAAGCGGCCGATAAGGAGTAGTCATCCTCAGGTCCCGGGTTTCGCGCCGGATTCCGCGGCCGGGCTTTGCAACCGGATTCCACGACCGGATTTTGCAGCCGGACTTCGTAACCGGACTTCGTGCCGGAAACATCTTCGGCTGTTTGCCGTCCCTTTCGATCCCGTCCGTCTTCCAACTAACGGGCGCTGCGCCCGCTCGGGTTTCAGGGATATTCCACGCATGAATACGACAACAAACAATGAGGGCCGCTCATGAATTTGAGCGGCCCTCATCGCATTTACGGCTTTTCCGATCAGAAAAGCGCTCCGTGGAAAGCGGCTGGCGTCTGGCCATCAACCAAAACAACCTGACCCATGGAATAAGATCCATAAACCATCTTCAACCAGTCGATCTTGAAGGTTTTGTTCATCCAGAACAACGGCAACGCCGTATAAGCATTCGCAAAGAGAGCTCCGTTGCCGTAGGCATCATCATCGAACGACATCCCGGTAACCGTAAACTGATCCTCCGTTTCGTTGAACGTCAGCGAATAGGTCACCCATCCCTGATAACCGCTGCAATAGTATACCATCATCATGCGCGGAGCTCCTCCTTCCGTCATGTAAAACTCCAGATCCAGCTCCTGCAATTCCAAACCGTATCCTTGAGCGATCTTCATATAGGCCTGGGAGAACAAATAGGCAAATTCATTCTCCGAAGCAGAATACGTCGGATACATGTCCAACATAGAGGCCAGAACCGTATAAGTCTTATTCGGGCCCAGCATGTAATGGAGCGGAATAACCGGATCGGCCTGTGCATCGACAATCTGCGGAGCGCCCGCAACATCGGCCTCAAAGGCCGATGCCGAAGAATCCCAGGTAAAACCGGTCAACATCTCGCCCGCAACCTCGATCGGCTCCAGCAAACTGATGTTCCCCTCCAGATCGGTCCGCGTATAACCCGAGGCCTGGATCACATTCTCCTCCGAATCCACATACGAAATATCGATCGAACGTGCATTGAGGATCAGGCTCACCTTCGTCTCCCCGATCATAAAGTAACAATACTCTCCCGCACGGTAGTTCTGAGCATTGGTGAGCACATCCATCAAACCGCCCGACTTCACCGAGGCGGACTCTTCGGCCGTTGCCGGACGCAACGTCGCTTCAACCCGGTTGACCCGGCCCGTCAGATAGAAAATTCCATCCGTAAAGGTCTCGACCTCAAACTCGAAATCTGTCTGAAGACCCATATTCCCCGAACCATGGCTGATGCCGTTGTCCGGATCGTTGATCACGGCCAGATACGAATAGGTGTCGAACGACAGCGTCGGGCGCTGCAGCGACCGGATATTATAGGTCGAGGTCTTGGGTACGCCGTTCCACTGCGGATAATAGAGATTGTCCGTATACATCGTCACCATGTTGTCATCGGTGAACTCCATGTAGAACCGGTAATTGCCCTCGCTGGTCATCACATCGAAAATCCAACCGCTCTCGGCATCCGCAAGCGTCTCGATATACCCCTTGATCACCGCATCGACACGCGCATCGACACTGCCGTCCATCGTGACCGTCGATTCGCACGACGTCAGAAACGACAGCCCGAAGAGTAATGCTACTATACTGATAGTTTTTTTCATGTTCCGTTGTTTTTTGAATGATACTTACTCCATCGGAGGAGTCGCTACGACCTTGGACACCGCCTCCTGCACATAACTCTCAAGACCGCGCTCTCCCGTCACCTCATCGTCCAGGAAGCGAATACCCCAGGAGTTGAGCAGATAACTCTCCACCATCGACAGTTTTTGCTGAAGGGCGTTGTATGCATCGGTCTCTTCCGACTTCTCGGCGGCAGGCAGCACCGTCTCGTCGAACCACTGCTTGCCGTAGACCAGGATCATCGAGAGCACCTCCACGAAATCCTCGTCCTTGCCGCTCATGGCATAGTTGCTGACAAAACCGCGGGCATAGGATTCCGGATTATAATCCGTCGGCTGGTTCCGGTCGTACTCCTTCCAGCCCGTCGCATTGTAGAAACCCGCGCTGATATCCTGATACGTCTTGTCGAACATCACCGTCTGATGCAGGATATGGGCAAATTCGTGCAGAATGGTATGCAATGCCTGCTTGAGCCCCGCCTCGTCGGTCGGATCGAAATTGTTCGCATTGAGCAACAGAATCTTACGAGCACCTTCGGCTTGGCCCAACTTGATCGAGCCATTCTGATACTCGGGGCTTCCGACCAGAACCACCTTCTTCGGAGACATCTGTTTGATGAAATCCGCACCGGCAGCCTGGATGTAGGGTTCGAACCACACGTCGCGGATCGCCGCCATCATGGGTTTTACGGCATCGAACTCCACGGGCACCAGCCGCGAGGCAAGCGTCGTGTACATCTGGGCCGCATCCCAACGATAAACCACCTCGATGTTGTAGGGCTCGGTGAAATTCTCGTAGAGCCATTTGTCCAGGTCATTGGCCGCCTCTTCCGTTCCGCCCAGCCCGGGAATTACGATATCGTCGGCAATCGTCTCCTTCTCCCGGCAGGAAAGGGCCCCGAAGGCCAGTCCCATCAACAGGAGAGCGTATATAACTTTCGTCTTTTTCATACTCTTTCTTTTTGCTTTTTCTGTCATGACTAACTCCAGGGCTGCGGAATATGGTCGTAAGAATTCTTCTCAAGGCCCGAAAGCGAAGCGGTCTCCGGAATCTGAATCACACGACGGTCGTCGTCGGGCGTCAGCGTGCTGCTCTCACCCGAAAGCATCGTGTGCGTAACCGGAATGTTCCAACGCAGAATATCGAACCAGCGCATTCCTTCGTAAATATACTCCATGCGGCGGGCATCGAGTACGGCCAACACCAGTCCCCGCTGCAGTTTGCCCTCGTAGGTCGAAAGAGCGGCCGAGAAGCGCCCCGCATTGAAATTGGAATTCATGTAGTGATCCGACAACGTCAGAATATCGGTGTAATAGTCGACGACCTTGTCGCGCGAATAGTAATACTGAACGATATTTTCGCTCTGGACCCGCCGCTGGGAGAACATCGTCAAATCGGCCAGCGCCTTGTCGTATTCACCCGTCATGGCATAGGCCTCGGCACGGGCAAGCAACGCCTCCTCCAGCCGGAACAGGGCAAACCGGACATACGGCTGGCCCGTATTGGCATTGATGTTGGTGACCTTGAAATCCTCATAAATCTTGGGAAGGAATCCCGGAGCATCCGCCGGTGCGCCATTGAATCCGAAAATCGGCATGTACCAGTTCACGCCCGACGCGTTCGCGCCCAGAATCGCATTGAACTCCTTGCCTCCGTGCGTATAACGGGTATAGGCCGTCGACATCGAGGTTCTGTTGAGCAGCGAATAGGGTTCTCCGGCCAAAATGATGTTCGCATTGTTGGCATTGCAGAAGGCCAACTGGAACTCCGTCGACCCCGAATACGCACTATTCGCGGATCGCCAGTCAAACAGGTTGCTCACGCAGAACAGCGATGCGAAATCGTTGGGATGCGGGATCTTGACCTCCGAACCGTCGGCATTGAGCAGGGGTTGCTGCTGCTGATCCACGATATTGACGAAATTCGTCGGCTGCGGAATCAACTGCGAGGCATAGGAGATTACCGAGGGATAGTCCCGTTCGAAGAGGGCGATACGCAGGGCCAGCATCCGGGCCGCATCGAGCGTAAAGTGGAACTTCGGCTGCACGAAATCCGAAGCCGTACCCACTCCCTTCAGGCCTTCGGCCAGATCGTCCTTTACCTTGGCCAGCGTCGCCGCAACCGTCTCCCGGTCGTACTGCTTGTTGATCACATCCTCCGGCTCGGTCACATAGGGAATACCGGGATTGGTTCCGCGGTTTGCCTCGTCGAAGAAGTCCGTGAAGAGCGTCAGCAGGCAGAAGTGCGCATAGGCCCGGCAAAGCAGTGCCTCGGCACGGTAGGGTTCGCTGCCCTTCGGGTGTCCCAATTCGTCGAGGGCCTCCAGGGCATGATTGGCCGCGGCAATCGCCCCGTAGCAGGCCGTCCAATAGGCTTCGGCATCATCGTCGTTCTCCATGCTGGGATATTCGTCCCATCGGTAAGCCGTATAAATGAATGCGAAGCTCGCGCTCGGCTGGGTGCCGTCAAGGGTTGCCCCGTGGTCAGCCATCCCGTCGCAGCGGGGTTCGAGCCACGTCGCATAGCATTTCGCCGGATAGGCCGTCACAAGCAAAGCCTTGACCTTCTCCAAATTGTCTATCTGTGTCCGGTTATCGGGCATCTCATCGAGGAATTTGTTGCAAGAGGCGAACAAACCCACCATGAAAACAACCGACAACCCTGCTATCAATTTTCTCATAACTGTCTCTTTGTTGGTTCAATAATCATTTAGAATCCGAGGTTCAGCGAAAGCGTAAACTGCGTCGTGGTAGGCATGGCCACACCTCCCGTATTGAAGAACTCGGGATCCTGACCCTTCAGCGCCTTGTCCGCATAGATCAACCACGGGTCCTTGACCGTCAGGCGCAGACTTGCAGTCCGGAAGAAACGGCTCTTGCTGACCCACGCCGGAGAGAAATCGTAATTGAGCGAAATGGTCTTCAGCCGAATGAAATCGCCCTTCACGACCCGGGCCGTCGAATAGTTGTAGTTGACGTAAGGATAGCCCTGATCGAGCGAAATCGACTGGTGAACCCAGTCCGAAATCGACGGCGAGATGTTGTCGCCCGTCATCAGGAACCGGTTCTTGAATTCGTTCGACATGGCGTCCAGATCGCTGTACTGCGCATTGTAGGCGGGCGTCAGACGGATCTTGTTCCCGGCCTGGTAGGTGAAGAAGGCGTTGAACGTGAAGTTCTTGAAACGAACCGACGTATTGAAACCGCCCGTGTATTTCGGGTCCACCGGGCCTTCGTATTTCAGGAAGTCGGTCTCCGTACCCTGCATGTTCACATCCTGGCTCTCCTCGCCGTCGGCATTGATGAACAGCGGAATACCGGTCTGGGGATCGAGCCGCGTAAAGGGAATCGAGAAGAGGCTGTTCACCGGATAGCCCTCCTTGTTGCCGCCCTCGCTCTTCACCAGGTCGTAAACCGACGGTTGGTCCTTGGCGTTCTTGATCGTATTCTCCGAATAGCCGAACGTGAAGTTTGCGGTCCAGGTCACGTTCTTCGTCCGGATGAGCGTACCGCCCAGCGTGATGTCCACACCATGCGAATCGAGGTCGGCGTAGTTGGCCAGTTTCCACGACTGTCCGCCGATTCCCGAGGTCTTGATATAGGCGATCAGGTCAAAGCCCTGACGGTTGAAATAGTCGATCGAGAAGTTGAGCCGGTTGTCGAAGAGCGTGAGGTCGAAGCCCGCATTGAACTGGTAGCTCTTCTCCCACGTCAACTCGGAGTTGGCCAGCGCATCGATGCTGATCTGGTTCTCGCTCCAGCCCGGACGGTATACCTGGGAGCTGTAATAGACGGCTGCGGCATTCGACGCATTGGGCATACTGGCCGTCAGACCGTAGCTCAGACGCGCGCTCAGGACATCGAGCCACTCCACATCCTCCAGGAAGGGTTCGTTCTGCAGGTTCCACTTGGCTCCGAAGTTCCACGTAGGAAGCCACCGGGCGCTCGAACTCGAACCCAGCGCATTACTTCCGTCGTAACGCACCGTGGCCGAAACGGAGTATTTCCGGTCGAAGGCGTAGTCGGCATTGGCATAGAAGGCCACGAAACGGTCCTGATAGGTCGTCGCCGTGAAAAGATCCAGCTGGCGGTCGTTCATCATGCGGTAGAACAGCGGGTTGTTGAAGACCACGCCGCCCATGTTGTACTGATAACCGGCCTGGATCGCCGTCTCCTTGTCGCGCTCCAGATACTTGATCTGCGTACCGGCCAGAATGCTCAATTCATGGGTGCGGACATTGTTCCAGACCTTGTTGTAGGCAAACGAAGCGCGCACCTCGTAGTTGAGCATCGTATTGTTGGTCGTGTTGTAGAAACCGCCCTGCTCCATGACCGAAACCGGCTCGGCATTCGGATCGTCGGGATTGGTCCACAAGTAGCGGTTCCGCTGGCGGATCGTCGAGTTGCCGTCGGCACGGTAGGCTCCGGCGACGTTCGACTCCTCGGTAATCCGGTGAACCTGGTCGCTCTTGACATAACGGAGCATTCCCGTGAAGTTGAAACGGAGCCCCTTGACGATGTTGTAGTCGAACTGTCCCTGCAGCTTGGCATCCATCACATTGAGCTGGATCTTGTTCTCCTGCAGCTCTTTAAGGATGTTGAACGGAGCGTAGTTCATCGTCACGTACTCCAGATTGCCGTCGTTGTCGTAGGGGCGGACCGTCCGGCTCGTATTGAGCGCATAGCTGAAGGGGTTGATGTCGAAGTCACGCGACCACTCGCCGCTCACCACGTCGATCGACCGCTGATAGGATCCCGGCGCCTCCTGCTGACGCAGCGACGCCACGGCCTGGAAGCCGACCGAAATCTTGCGGCTGATGTCGTAATCGTTGCGGAAGTTGAGCGTATAACGGCTCACGTTGTCGGCAACCGACCATCCGGCATCGTTCATGAAACCGATCGAGGCGTAGGTCCGCGACTTCTCGGTACCGGTCGAGATGCTCAGCGAGTGCTCCTGGAGCAGGTTGTGCGTAAAGAGGATATCGAACCAGTCGGTATTGGCCTTGGCGTACTGCATCAGGAAGGCATTCCGCGCCTCCCGCGTATTGGCCAGTCCGAATCCCGTTTCGGGGTCGTAGGCCGCAATGGCATTGTACATCAGTCCGTAGACACCCGAATTCGAGGTGTTGACGATATCCTGATTGAGGAGGCCCTTGCGTTCGAACTCCGAATAGACGGCCATCTGGTCGGCGGAGTTCATGATGTCGAAATTCGAATAGCGCGGTTTGGTACGGATCGTAAAGTTGCCCGTATAGGAGATCCGGGGAGCGCCCTGCTTACCTTTCTTGGTGGTGATCACCACGACACCGTTCATGGCACGGGCACCGTAGAGAGCCGTTGCGGCGGCATCCTTCAGGATGTCGAACGTCTCGATATCCGAGGCGTTGATACCGGCTACGGAGGATCCGAGCAGCGTCGTGGGGTCACCGCTCGAAAGCTGGTCGTTGGAGATGTTGACCACATCCTCCAGGACGACTCCGTCCACGACCCAAAGGGGTTTGTTCTCACCGCTGAGCGACGTCACACCGCGGATGCGGACCTTGGGGGCCGAACCGAACGTACTGGAGACGTTCTGGACCGAGACGCCGGCCACCTGGCCTTCGAGCATACGGCTCACGTCGGTCACACCGGCGATGGCGATATCATCGGCACTGATCTTGACCGAGGATCCCGTAAAAGTCTCCTTCTTGGCATTTTTGAAACCCGTCACGACGACATCGTCGATTGCGGTGGTCGATTTTTCGAGTTTCACGTCCACACGGGTCATACCCTTCGACACGGCGATCACCCGTTCCTGATACCCGAGGAACGAGACGATGATCGTTCCGGGGGTGGAAGGCAGCGAGATGGTAAACGCACCTTTCGTATCGGTGACGGTTCCGCTGGCGGTACCCTTCACAGTCACGGTAGCACCGATAATCGGCATTCCGTCTTCGGAATCCGTCACGCTACCGGACACCTTAACCTGTGCAAAAGCACTCGACAAGCTCAGGTTAATGATGATTAACAGCAGTAAAAATTTTCTCATGCATAAATGGTTTAGAAGTGAGTGTACGAATCCATAACGCCCGAATGGGTGTATTCGGGTTCTTCAAGCTGAATGGGATAAAATGTTATTCCGTTGTTTTTTTAAAATAAAAAGTCCACGGACCGGATCGAGTCTTTAAATACCTGAGCATAAATGCGTTAGTGCGGATATCCACGTAAATCCGCAAATTATTGATTGTGAGCGGACAATCAATTTCTCCGATCCGGAAGTGCAGGCGGTCCGTTACCGGGAGGTAACCCCAAACAAAGGATCATTCATTTGAAAATACGCCGTTTGGATTTGATCATGGAAGTTTCGGTCGTTACTTAAACGTTACCTTTAGGGATCGAAATCGTTAGGTTATGAGCATGAGAAACACGTTTAAAATCCTGTTTTACGCCAAGAAAAATGCCCCTTTGCGGAATGGGAATATTCCCATCATGGGGCGCATCACCCTCAACGGCGAACGCACGCAAATCTCGACCCGACAATCCGTACCGCTCAAGCTTTGGAATGCCAGTCTGGGACGTGCCATCGGACGGAGCAGCCAAGCGTTGCTCGTCAATGAACAACTCGACCGGATCCACTATCGTATTGAACATTGCTATCATACGTTGCTTTGCGAACAGGTCCCGGTAACTCCCTGCATGATCAAGGAGCGCTATTTGGGAATCGACCAGCGAAAACACGGTCTGTTGGACTTTTTCCGCAGGCATAACGACGAATTTCATCGCATGGTCGGAATCTCCCGAAGCAAGACGACCTATTATAAATACAGAAGCGTATACCGTCATCTTGAAAGGTTCATTCCGGAGCATTATGGATGCAACGACCTTCGTTTCAAAGAGATAGACCGTAAATTTCTGGCGGATTTCCACCGTTACATGGTGTTGGAATGCAACCGCAAGAAGAATACGACCTGGGTCTATATGATTGCCTTCAAACATATCCTCATGCTGGCGCGGGAACACGGATACATGGATCGTAATCCGTTCGCCGACTACAAGTTGAATTGCGAATCCGTCACCCGGAATTACCTTTCCATGCCGGAACTGCGGAGCATCATACGCCTCAAACCCGAGTCACCAACTCTGCAACTGATCCGGGATGCCTTTCTGTTCAGCTGCTTCACGGGACTCTCCTATATCGATCTTCGCAGGCTGACGCCCCGGCATCTCCAGAGGACACGCGATTGCCTGTGGATCCATACGTTCCGCCAAAAAACCGGCTCTCCGGTCCATATACGGCTGTTCGACGTGGCCCGTGCGATCGTCCGGAAGTATCTGCCCGACGGATGCGACACCCCCATATTCGACCTGCCGACCAACGGTTGGTGCAATTCGTGTCTTGAGCGGCTGATGGCCATGGCGGGCATCACCCGTCGGATTACGTTTCATGTGGCACGCCATACGTTTGCTACCACGATTACACTCTCACAGGGGATGGCAATCGAGACGATCAGTGAGTTGCTGGGACATAAAAGCGTGCGGACGACACAGATCTATGCGAAGATCACCCCCTCGAAACTCGAAAGGGACATGATGCTTCTTTCGAAGAAGATCGACAGCCTGTATCAGGACCTGGTTCCGGTCCCGGTTGAAATCTGATCATCGTCCGATTGGCTGGAAAAAGCCGGGAAATAGAAGAAAACAAGAAGAAAAAAAGATGAAAATAGGAGTCAAAGTCCGAAAAACCGCAAAACAGCGGTTTTAAATTGCAATTTATTTTTTATAAATACGATGAAAATGTAATGTATTTTGTCCTAAATGAACAATAATATCACCTTGTTTGATTTTTTTCGTCGTTTATTTGTAAAGCTTTTCGCATTTGCCTACCTTTGCCGTGGACTTTTTATTTTAAAAACAATTAAAATTAACGCTTATGGTAAGAAATTTCCTACTATCGTTAATTGCCATTGTGGGGGGGGGAGTGCTGCTCGCCTCCGCGCAAAGTAAGCAAGTAACCGGTACGGTTGCCAATATGGACAATCGACCGATCGCCGGAGCTACGGTTCTGGTGGAGGGTACGACTGTCGGTACGACAACCGATGCCAACGGACGTTTTTCAATCTCGGCTCCCGCTGACGGTACACTGAAAATCTCGTTCATCGGCTACCAAACCCAAACAGTGTCGATCGCCGGCAAAACCCAAATCAACGTATCCTTACAGGAAGATACCCATGCAATCGACGATGTGATCGTCGTGGCATACGGTACCGCAAAAAAGGAGTCGTTCACGGGATCCGTCAGTGCAGTATCCGGTGAGGAACTCAAAAAATTGCAGGTCTCCAACGTTTCTAAAGCTCTCGAAGGCCTTGTTCCCGGTGTTCAGGTAGCCTCCCAATCGGGACAACCCGGATCGAGTTCCACCATCTCGATCCGAGGCATCGGCTCGATCAACGCCGGAAGCGACCCGCTCTATATCGTGGACGGAGCTCCGTACAACGGCAGCATCGCTGCCATCAATCCGGCGGATATCGAATCCATCTCCGTCTCGAAGGATGCCGTGTCGACCGCCCTGTACGGTTCCCGTGCCGCAAACGGTCTGGTGATCATTTCCACCAAAAAGGGTAACGCCACCCGCACAAACGTTCAGTTCGACGCTCGCGTGGGTGTCAACTCCCGCGGCGTCGGCAATTACGACATCATGACCTCTCCCGACCAGTATCTGAAGACCTTTTATCAGTATCTGGTCAATACGGAAGGAGATGGTGCTACGGCAGCAAGCGTCATCTTGAATCGCCTGGGATACAATCCCTATATTTCGGCCACTCCGGACAAACTCATGACCGAAGACGGAGAACTCATCTCCACCCAGCGTCGTTATACGGATGACTGGAGCGACGAGGCACTCCATGCAGGCCTGCGTCAGGAGTACAATGTCAGCATCTCGGGCGGAAATAACAAACTCAAGCACTTCATGTCCCTGGGCTATCTCAACGACGAAGGTATCATCAAAAACTCGGACTATTCGCGTTATTCGGGACGTGCCAACGCCTCCTACCAGGTCAACAAATGGGTCGACCTCTACGGAAATCTCGCCTATTCGCACGGAGAGCAGAATTCGCAGATGATCTCCAGACTGAGCGATTACAACAATACGTTTATGTTCATCCAGAGCATCGCCCCGATCTACCCGGTCTACGCCTACGACAAGGACGGAAATCTGATCCGCGACGAGAACGGAGGTCGGATCTACGACTTCGGAGACGGCACCTATGGAACCCGCTCCTGGGGTAAGGGACAGAACATCGTAGCAACGGACAAGGCCAACAAGAACGAAACGCTGACCGATCAGATCAGTACCCGTGCCGGTATCAACCTGAGCATCCTGGAAGGCTTGAAGTTCTCGGCCAATCTCTCCTACGACCTGACCAACCAGCAGAATGTCAGCTTCATGACGCCTTCATACGGCGATGCCAAGACCTACAACGGAACAGGAACCCGCTATACACTCCGGGATCAGACCCTGACGGGTAACCAGTTGCTTACCTATGAAAAGACGATTGGCAATCACGCCTTCAGCGTCATGGCCGGTCATGAATCCTACAAATGGGAATACCGCTATTTCACGGGAACCAAGCAAAACTACTACGACCCGGAAAACAGCGAATTCAGCAATGCCATCTCCATGCAGAATCTCAACTCGTACACTTACGACGAAACGATCGAATCGTGGTTCGGAAGCCTCCATTACGAATATGGCAATCGTTATTACATCGATGCCAATATCCGAGGTGACGGATCGTCGCGCTTCGCCAAGGCGAACCGTTGGGGCGTTTTCTGGTCGGTCGGAGCCAACTGGCGCATTTCGCAGGAGAGTTTCCTCAAAGACGTGGAGTGGATTAACAATTTAGCGTTCAAGGTCTCTTACGGTACGACCGGAAACAACCAGATTCCGAACTACTATCCCTACAAGGATCAGTACTCTGTAAGCCCCAACGGCGACGAATTCTCCGTCACCCAGGTCTATTGGGGCAATCCGGATCTGACCTGGGAGGTTTCCAACAACCTCAATGCGGGCATCAACGTCTCGCTGTTCGACGCACGGTTCAACCTCAATGCGGAATATTTCCACAAGAAAACGAGCGACATGCTTTATGATATGCCGTTCTCGCCGTCGACCGGCATCCCCAGCAAGCCGATGAACATCATGACCATGATCAACAAGGGCTTCGAATTCACGCTCAGTGCCGTTCCTCTGCGGACGAAAAATACGTCGCTGGAGGTAATCCTGACCGGAACGACCTATACCAACTCCGTAACGGATCTGCCGGCCGACAAACTGGAAACGGGTATCACCCACCTCTCCTATTACAACATCAAGGACGGCGGTTCGGTATGGGACTTCTACGGGCTCAAATCGGCCGGGGTGGATCCCGAAACCGGAGATGCACTTTATTGGCATCGTGAAACGGATGAAACCGGAAAAGAGACGCTGACCAAGGTGACCTATGAGAATACGGATGCCGTAGGTGACAAATTTTATCTCGGCACGGCCATCCCCGATTTCATTGGCGGCATCACGATCAATTTCAACTGGAAAGGATTGGACTTCTCGATTGCCGGAAACTACCAGATCGGAGGCAAGGTGTACGATGCAATGTACAAGAGTCTGATGCATGCCGGTACTTCGGACGGCGCCAACTGGCACAAGGATATTCTGAATGCCTGGACCCCCGAAAACACCAACACCAATGTGCCCAAACTCAACGGCAACAACAATCAGACCCAGGCCCTGGATCCCTACATGATCAGCGCCTCCTATTTCAACCTGCGCAACATCACCCTGGGATACACCTTGCCGCAAAAGTGGGCAAAGGCCATCAAGATGTCGAGCGTGCGCATTTATGTTGCGGCAGACAATGTGGCCTTGCTGTCGAAACGAAAGGGTCTTGATCCGCGCCAGTACATCCAGGGACAGTCGCAGGCAAACTACTCGGTTCTGCGCACCGTTTCGGGTGGCGTTACCATCAACTTTTAAATAGCAGACAAACATGAAAGCAAATCATATCAAATACCTTCTCGTGCTGGGCACGGGGGCTCTGATTGCATCTTGTTCAAGTGATTTTCTGGAAACCGAGCCCACAAGCGTAGTATCGGGAGATCGGCAGAATGAGATCCTCCTCGAAAACCCCGAGATGCTCGCCTCCATCATCAGCGGAGCCTATACGACAGTTTACAGCGGCGATCCCTATATGAGTTCATCCCAGGATGATTGGGGAATGTCTTCCTACAAGATTGCAACGGATGTCATGTGCGACGACATCGCATTCTTCATCAACTCCGGAGGGTTCGCCTTTGACCAACAGTTGATCTTCCGGGAGCCGGATTATCGGCGTCCCGTCTCGATGTGGCGGCAGTTCTATCACATCGTATCCTCGGCAAACACGGTCATTGAAGTTCTGAAGACAAGCGCAGGTACGAACAACGAACTCGATGCGATGTTGGGTCAGGCGTATGCTTTGCGAGGATGGGCCTATTATTGGCTTATCAACATGTGGCAGCAGCCCTATGATGCCAATCCCGACGCATTGGGCGTACCGCTGATTCTCGATGATGAATCCGAGAGCATCATCGGGCGCGCACCCGTCAAGGATGTTTACGCACGCATCGATGCCGACCTGTCCCAGGCCTGTGACCTGCTCAAAGGCAAGCAACTCGGCAATACGGCCATCAATGAATATGCGGCATCGGGAATCTATGCCAACGCGCTGATGTTCCTGGGGCGTTACGATGAGGCTGCCACGCGGGCTGAATATGCCACCAAAGGCGGTACGCTTGCCGGAGCGAATGAACTGTTGGCCGGTATGAACAGTGTGTCGATGAGCGAAGTGATCTGGGGCTATGCCGTCACCGAGGAGTGGAATCTTATCTACGGGTCCTTCATGTCCCACATGAATCCTTACGTCGACGGATATGCGCCTCCCGGATACTACCCGAAACTGGGTGCCAGCGCCCTGGTTGACAAGATCGACGCAAACGACATCCGCAAAGGATGGTTCGGATACAGCGAGACCCTCAATACCAACAAGTTCGATTTCTCCCAGATTCAGACTGCCGGGTTTGCGGCCTATGTTCCCAACAAGTTCCTTTGCCCGAACAATTTCCTGTGCGATCTGATCTATATGCGTGTAGCCGAGATGTATTTCGTCGCAGCCGAGGCCCACTACCTCAACAAAGATGAGGCCAACGCCCGCAAATGGCTCACCGACGTCATGTCGACCCGTATTCCGGGATACGATGCATCCGGCAAGTCGGGAGATGCACTTTATGAGGAGATCTGCTTCCAGAAGCGGGTTGAAACATGGGGTGAGGGGTGCCGCATCTTCGATGCGAAGCGGCGCAACGAAACCATCGACCGTACGAAATCCACCAACTTTGCAGCATCTTTAGCCAGCAACGATGCCATGACATACAGTGCCCGGGACTATCGGATGATCTACAAGATTCCGACCGTAGAGTTGGAAAACAACACAGAAATTTCCTCGGATCAGCAAAATCCTTGATAGAAATTACGTTCACACCGAAATTCAGAATCACCCCTGTTGCCGTTGCAACAGGGGTGATTCTCTTACGGGCATCGCCAATATGAAGTCGCGGCCAATCTTAAAAAGGAGTCTTCAGGAAAAGAAAGATTCATATTCCTGTTTTTTTCGTAAATTTGCGCAGAACAAAACAGAACGTTTATGGCAATCACTCAAATCGCACCCGGCATCCACTATGTCGGCGTCAACGACCGGACCACGACCCGTTTCGAAGGGCTCTGGTCGCTCCCCCAGGGCGTTTCGTACAACGCCTACCTCGTCGTCGGCGAGAAGGTCGCACTCATAGATACCGTCGAGGAGGCTTTCGGCAGCCGTCTCGAAGCCAATATCCGCGAAATAATCGGCGACCGAAAGGTCGACTACCTCGTCGTCAACCACATGGAACCCGACCACTCGTCGTCGATCACCGCCCTGCGGCGCATCTACCCCGACCTGCAGATCGTCACCAATGCCAAGGCCCTGCAGATGATCGAGGGTTTCTACGGCCTCTGCGGCAACACGATCGAGGTCAAGGAGGGCGACACGCTCGATCTGGGCGGAAAAAGCCTCTCGTTCCACATGATCCCGATGGTCCACTGGCCCGAAACGATGGTTTCGTGGTGCCCCGAAGAGCAGGCGCTCTTCTCGGGCGACGCCTTCGGCTGCTTCGGGGCCCTCGACGGAGGCATCACCGACTCCGAGGTCGATCCCGAACGCTACTGGGACGAAATGCGCCGCTACTACGCCACGATCGTCGGCAAATACGGCGCTCCGGTACAAAAGGCGCTCCAGAAACTCGCCGGGCTTGAAATCCGGAGCATCTGCCCGACCCACGGACCCGTCTGGCAACAGCAAATCGACCGTGTAATCGGCCTCTATGACCGGATGAGCCGCTACGAAGGGGAACCGGGCGTGGTCATCGCTTACGCCTCGATGTACGGAAACACCGAGCAGCTGGCCGAGCGCATCGCCCGTGAACTCGCAGCCGAAGGGGTCCGCAACATCCGCATCTACAACCTCTCGTATGCCGATCCGTCGGTCGTGCTGCGCGACATTTTCCGTTTCGACACGCTGCTGGTCGGAGGACCCACCTACAACGCCGGGCTCTTCCCGCCCGTAGCCGAACTGCTCGACAAACTCGCCGCTCGCTGCATCCCGCAGCGCCGTTTCGGCTGGTTCGGGTCCTTCACGTGGGCCGGAGCCGCCGTCAAGCTGCTGGGAGAGTTCGCCCAGAAGATGAAGTGGGAGACGCTCTGCGAACCCGTGGAGATGAAGCAGGGTTTCTCCCCGAAAATGCACGACTGCTGCCGGGCACTGGCACATGAGGCCGCCGAAAAGATCCACGGCAAAGCCTGACGGAAGATGATGAAGATCGCCATCGTCGGAACCGGATATGTCGGGTTGGTTTCGGGGGCCTGCTTCGCGGAGATGGGGCTCGACATTACGTGCGTCGACACCGACGCACGGAAGATCGAGGCGCTGAACGCCGGACGGATCCCGATCTACGAACCCGGACTCGAAGCACTCGTCGGGCGGAATGCCGCCGCCGGAAGGCTCCACTTCACGACCGACCTGACATCGTGTCTCGACCGGGTCGAGGTGGTCTTTTCGGCCGTCGGAACCCCGCCCGGAGAGGGCGGTGCGGCGGATCTGAGCCAGGTGATGGAGGTGGCCCGCACCTTCGGGCGCCACATCCGCCGCTACACGCTGCTCGTCACGAAGAGCACCGTGCCCGTGGGCACGTCGGCTCGTATCAAGGCCGTGATCGAGGAGGAGCTGCAGGCCCGCGGCTGCGAGGTGCCGTTCGACGTCGCTTCGAACCCGGAGTTTCTGAAGGAGGGTGCGGCAATCAAGGACTTCATGTCGCCCGACCGCGTGGTGGTGGGCGTCGAGAGCCAGCGCGCCCGGGAGTTGATGGCGCGGTTGTACCGTCCCTTCCTGATCAACAACTTCCGCGTGCTCTTCATGGACATCGCCTCGGCCGAAATGACCAAATATGCCGCCAACGCCATGCTGGCGACCCGCATTTCGTTCATGAACGACATCGCCAACCTCTGCGACCGGGTGGGTGCCGACGTGGAGATGGTCCGCAAGGGCATCGGCTCCGACGCGCGCATCGGCAACAAGTTCCTCTACCCGGGGTGCGGATACGGGGGTTCGTGCTTCCCGAAGGATGTCAAGGCCCTGGCCCGCACGGCCCGCGAACACGGCTACACGATGCAGGTCATCGAGGCCGTGGAGCGCGTCAACGAGGCGCAGAAGAGCGTGGTCTTCGAGAAACTCCGCACGGCACTGGGCGATTTGGCCGGAAAACGGGTGGCGATCTGGGGCCTCGCCTTCAAGCCCGAGACGGACGATATCCGCGAAGCCCCGGCTGCAGAGGTGATCGAACGGCTGCTCCAGGCCGGCGCCGAGGTGTGCGTCTGCGACCCCGTCGCGGTTCCCGAATTCCTCCGCAAACACGATGATTGGGAGCTCCGTACGGCCCGCACGATGTACCAGACGGCCGAAGGGGCCGATGCCGTGGCGCTGCTCACCGAATGGAAGGAGTTCCGGATGCCCGACTGGGCGCAACTGCGCGGCACGATGCGCGGCGACGTGGTCGTCGACGGCCGCAACATCTACGACAAACAGGAGGTCCGTGCCGCGGGATTCCGCTACTTCGGAATCGGAAAGTAGGCGGCGGAAACGCTTCGGAACGGCGGCAACCCACACATCTCACGATCCCGGTCCTCGATGGGTCGGGATCGTCTGTTGAATTCCGGAAATGAACAAAACCCGCCAACAAACGACCGCGTCGAAGTCGGGAATCCGCCGTACTTTTGTGGCGTCAAACCTCGAATTATGAACGAAAACAGCAAAACCTTCCTGCTCGTCCTGCTGGGGATGCTCACGGCATTCGGGCCCTTCGTCACGGACATGTACCTGCCGACCCTCCCCGCCATGACGGACTATTTCCACACATCGTCATCGATGGTGCAGATGGGTCTCACGACCAGCATGATCGGACTGGCCCTCGGCCAGCTGCTCTTCGGGCCCCTGAGCGACAAATACGGGCGGCGGCTTCCGCTGCTCACGGCCCTGTGGCTCTTCATCGCAGCCACGCTGCTCTGCATCTTCGCCACGGACATCCGCCAATTCGTCTTCATGCGCTTTCTGCAGGGCATCGCCGGGGCGGGCGGCATCGTCATCTCGCGGTCAGTGGCCACGGACCGCTTCGCAGGCCGCGACTTGACCCGGATGCTGGCGCTGATCGGCGCCGTCAACGGCGTAGCCCCGGTCGTCGCACCCATCGTCGGGGGCACGTGCTGCGACTCGATCGGCTGGCGGGGCATCTTCTGTATTCTGCTCGGTCTGGGGTGTCTGCTTCTGGCCGGCGGCTTCCGACTCCGCGAATCGCTGCCCCGGGAGCAGCGCAGCACCGTAGCCTGGAGCACTCTCATCCGCAGTTTCGGAACCGTACTCCGCAACCGCCGCTACCGGGCCTGTGTCCTTCAACTGGGATTCGCCCAGGGCGTCTTGTTCGCCTACATCGCCTCGTCGCCCTTCCTCGTCCAGCAGCATTACGGCTTCTCGGCCTTCGAATTCAGCCTCTGCTTTGCGGCCAATGCCGTCGCCATCGGCTGTGCCGCCGCCTTCTCGGTCCGTTTCCGAAGCTCCGAACAGAGCACCCGGGTCGGATGTCTCGGCATGGTGGTCTTCGCTCTCGCCGAGGCCCTCGCCCTCGCATCGGGATGCGGATTCTGGGTCTATGAGGGCCTGCTTTTCGCCCTGCTCTTCTCCATGGGGCTCACCTTCACCTCCTCCACGGCCCTGGCCATGGAGGCCGCCCGGGAACACGCCGGAACAGCTTCGGCCCTGCTGGGCGCCGTCTGCTTCGCTTTCGGAGGCATCGTCTCACCGCTGGTCGGCATGGGCAATACGCTCCTCTCCACGGGCGGAGTTTTCGTGGCGTGTGCCCTCTGTTCGTGGCTCAGCATCCGGTTCGGGCTCCGACACTCGCCCCGTCCGGCCGTAGCGGCCTGACCCGACACCGGTCCGCCGCGCAGCAAAACGACGGGCCATCCCAGCCTCTCCCGTTCGGGAGCAATCCCATTTCTCGAAAAAAAGCCCCTGCCGCCTCAACGCGACAGGGGTTTTCAGGATCGGTTTCCCCGGGAATGAACGGCTCTCGGGATGCGAAAAACCGAGGCTACTTGCGTACCTTGAAGATGATCTTGCGAACTTTGCCTTCACCGACCATCGGAGCGTGGCCGTCCTCGGGGAAGAGTACCGTGAACTGTCCCGGACGCAGCGTGTAGTAGGTCTGGGGCTCATCGTCGAAGAGCTGGATATCCTTCTCGGCGTTGAATTCCGACTGCGGCTGGCAGAGGTCCTTGCGCTCGCTCCAGCCGAAGGTCTCCGACACTCCGGAGATCAGCACCTGGATGTCGATATACTCGTTGTGGACCTCCAGTTTGGCATCCTTCTTCAGTTTGAGCTCCCGCTCCATGACGTTGACGTAGATATCCCGGCCGTCGAGTTCGTGGATTCCCGGCTCCACCTTCGTCCAGTCGGTCGAGGCGATCAGTTCGAATGCCTTCTGCATACGCGGGCTTACTCCGTAGTAAAGCGCGCTGTTTTTCAGTGAATCTAAAATCATAGCTCGTCTGTTTAAGTTTGTAGATGGTCGTATTTCAGTTTTTATCCGTCTTCTTCAGGCGCACGACAACCGGATGGTGATCCGAATAGTCGACCGGCAGGGTTTCGTAAGCCACCGGTTCGAGCCCCCCGCTCAGCACGTAGTCGATGCGCAGCGTGTTGAAAAAGCCCCGGAAGGTGTGCGAATAGCCCGAACCGCAAACCCGGAAGGCATCGCGTGCTCCCCGGGCCATCGTCCGATAGACGTAAGACATGGGCGTGTCGTTGAAATCGCCGCAGATGATGCGCCGCGTGCGGGTCTCCCCGACCACCCGGGCGATGCTGTCGACCTGGGCGGCACGCAGGACGCTGTTCTCACGCAGGCGTGAAACGATGCTGCGGATCTTCGTCTCGCGGGCCGTATCCGAGAGGAAGCGGTGTTCGGTGATGTATTCGTTGTCCGCGGCGTTGATGGCCGTGGAGTGGAGGTGGTTGTTGAAGACCCGCACGGTGTCGTCGCCCACCAGCACGTCGGCCCACACCGACGAGGCGGGGGTCAGCAGCGTCCGCGAACGCAGGATCCGGAATTTGCTCAGGATCGCAAGCGGCGCCTCGTACACGGAGTCCGGAGCCGCCGTGCGGCCGAAACCCGCACTCTCGTACTTCTCCTCCAGCAGCGAAAACTCCTCGGACCGGGCCGCCAGCCGGGCATTGAACTCCTGCAGGCAGATGATGTCCGGGTCCTGTTCGTCGATCAGCCGCAGGATGTCCTCCACGCTGCTGTGGCCGTTTTCGCCGTAGAAGCTGCGGACGTTGTAGGTCATCACCTTGAAGGTTCCGCGGTCGGAGCCCTCGGCCTCTTCGTAGACGCGGCGGATGTCGGGACGCCAGAAGAGCGAGACCTTGAAGAATCCGATCGCCACGATCACGATCATCACGCCGGCCCGGAGCCAGCGCCAGCGGATGATCCAGTAGAGCATCAGAATCACCGCCGCCACATAGGTGATCGGAGTGGCGAGCCCCAGCACGGGGAAGAACCAGACGCGCGAAGGGTTGACATAGGGCACGAAATAGGTCAGCACCAGGGTGACGGCAACCACGAGCGAGACGGCCGTCATCAGGCCGTCGAGGAGCCAGAGCGCCCAATTGCGGCGGCGTTTGCCTGCGGGGCGCTCCCCGTATCCGGAGTAGTATTCGGAAGCCATGGTCTAAAAGCGGATCATACCGCGGCGTTTCCACCAGTAGAGCAGCAGGAAGCCCCACAACATACCGCCCACATGGGCGAAATGGGCGACGTTGCCCACGCCCCGCCAGCCGAGGAAGAGTTCGATGACGGCATAAATGATAACGAACCACTTGGCCTTCATCGGGATGGGCGGGATCAGGAGCATGATCACGGCGTTGGGGTACATCACGCCGAAGGCCAGCAGCAGTCCCATCACGGCTCCCGACGCCCCGACCAGGGCCATCGGCTGTCCCAGGCTCCAGGCGATTCCCGCCTGAATCAGCGCCGCACCCACGCCGCAGACCATGTAGTAGATCAGGAAGCGCCGCGACCCGAGGTCGTATTCCAGCGTGCGGCCGAACATCCACAGGGCGAACATGTTGAAGAAGATATGTTCGAAATTGGCGTGGAGGAACATGTAGGTGATGAACTGGTAGGTATGGAACTGATACCCGAGCATCCGGGGTCCGACCTGGAGCGCCCCGAACTCGTTGAGAAAACGGTAGGCTTCGGGGATCAGCGCCATCGCCATATAGACGAGCAGGTTGATGATGATCAGGTTCTTGACGACCGGAGGGGTCTGGAAATAGCGATTCATTCGAGATCAATTTTTGCAAAGGTAACTTTTTTCCGCCGGATTACCCCAATTTGGCGCGCAAATCTTCCGGGGTAATTTCGGCGAGGATGGTTTTGCCCGAGGGCGTGAAGCTCACGTTGCCCGTCTGGGCCAGGCGGTCGAGCAACGCCGCGGCCTCCTCGCGCGAGAGGTTCCGCACGCCGCATTTCGCACCCGAGAGGGCCATCACCGCGGCGATCTTCTCGCGGCGCACGTCGTCCAGCGACACGGGCGTCGCAAAGACCTGCAGCAGATCGAACAGCAGTTGGTCCATCGAATCGGCGGGCAGGTCGGCCGGGGTTCCCTTGACCTCCACGGCCCCTGCGCCGCAGAGATCGAGGTCGAAGCCCAGGGCGGCGAACTCCACGGCATGTTCCTCCAGCAGGGCGTATTCGTCGCCCGAGAGGAGCAGCCGTTCGGGGAAGAGCAGCTGCTGGCTGACGGCCGAACCGTGGCCCAGCATCCGGAGGTACTCCTCGTAAAGGACACGCTCACGGGCCCGGCGCACGTCGACCGCCACGAAACGGCCGTTCAACAGTGCGACGAGGTAGCCGCCCGGTAGCGGCAGCGGATCGGTGAATTCGGGTTGCGAGGCAATATCCAGCCGCTGCTGTTCGGGCGTGACCGACGAGGGGATGAAATCGAGCGAACTCTCCCCGAATCCCTCCTCTCCGGAAGGGGTCCCGGGGCCGCCGTCCGGGAGCGAGCTTCCCGAGAAATCGCTTCCCGATTCGAAATCCTCGAATTCGTCGGACTCGGAGGAGGCGAGCACGCCGCCGCGCAGGAACGAAGGGACCCGGACTCCTGCGCCCCGGAGGCCGGACGCCCCCGAAGCTCCCGCCCCCATCGGCGATCGTCCCGCTGCGGCGGTTCCGCCAGCACCCGCTGCCGCATCCGCATCGCTGAAGGGGACGTCGAAACCCGTAAAATCGACATTCGGATCCGGAGCCGAGGGGTCGATGTACTCCTCGCGGAAGGGGTTGTAGTCGGTATTGGACATCGCCGCGGGCTCGCTGTAAACCGCCCCTTTCTGCAGGACGGGAATCTCCAGCGCCCCCTCGCGGTCGAAATCCATCATCGGGACCGCCCCGGTCTTGGCCAGCGTCTCGCGCACGGCGGCATTGACGATCTGCCATACGGCCTCCTCGTCGGCGAACCGGACCTCGGTCTTCTGCGGATGGACATTCACGTCGATACGCGCCGGATCGATCGTCAGATAGAGGAAATACGACGGCTGGCAGCTCTCCGGAATCAGCTTTTCGTAGGCCTTCAGGATAGCGCTCGTGAGATAGGTGCTCTTGAAGAAGCGGCCGTTGACGAAGAGATACTGCTCCGTATTGCGTTTTTTGGCCGCAGCCGGGCGACCGATAAATCCGTCGAGGCGTGCGATCGAGGTATCGGCCTCGACCTCCAGCAGATTCTGCTTGATATGACGTCCCACCACATCGACGATCCGCCCGGCCAGCGAAGCGGGCTGCAGGTTGTAGACCGGAGCGTCGTTGGCATAAAGTTCGAAGGCCACCTGCGGATAACAGAGGGCTATACGCTGGAATTCCGCTCGGATTTGGGCGGAAGAAGTGGTGCTTTTGTCGAGGAAGCGGCGCCGGGCCGGGACGTTGTAGAAGAGGTTGCGCACGAAGAACTGCGACCCCACGGGACACATCACCGGAGTCTGTCCGGCGAACTGTCCGCCGTTGATTTCGGTCTGCGTACCCACCTCGTCGCCCTCCTGCCGGGTGCGCAGTTCGACCTGCGCCACGGCGGCGATCGAAGCCAGCGCCTCACCGCGGAATCCGAACGTATGCAGCGCATAGATATCCTCCACGGCGCCGATCTTGCTCGTGGCGTGGCGGTCGAAGGCCATGCGGGCGTCGATGGGCGACATGCCGCAACCGTCGTCGACGATCTGGATGAGGTCCTTGCCTCCGTCGCGGAAGTTGACCTTCACCGAGCGGGCGCCCGCATCGAGCGCATTCTCCATCATCTCCTTCACCACCGAAGCCGGGCGGTTGACCACCTCGCCCGCCGCAATCTGGTTGGCGACGACTTCGGGTAACAGTCTGATCTTGTCTGCCATTTACTTCTCCTGCTCCTCCTGGTAATCATTCGGGACAACGACGATCGGCGCATAGGGGTTGAACTCCCCTTCGGCCTGCGCAGCCGGAACCGGACGCCGCGGGGCCTGCTGCAACTGCAGCACCCAGTTGGCCAGTTTCGGATAGAGCAGGTAGATGAACAGCAGCATCAGCACCGCCGCTCCGGCGATCTTGAAAACCCGCATCCTTCCCCGCTCTTCGGCTCCGGCACGCCGCGCCGCACGCGCCTCGCGCTGGGTCCGGATGTATTGTCCGGGGGTGTACTCGCGGTCCGCATCTTCGGCGCGCTCACCGCGCAGCTCGGCGCGGCGCTGTTCGCGCGCCTCCTTTTCGGGGTCGTAGTAACGCGGAATGTAGTTGAACTTGTTCGCGTGTCTTTTGAACGGGGTAAACATGGTGTTGTCCTCTTTTTCGGTAAAGATACGAATATCTTTGCAAATTTATTGTATTTCCGGGCCGGAAAGACGCCCCGGCCGATACGACAAGCCCCTCCCAAGGGAGGGGTTTTCGTGACGCCGATCCCGCAACGGCCCCCGAAACCGGGTCCGGAAGGGCCGACTGCAATCCGTTCGCCCCATTCGCCCCGTTCGGTCGCCGTCCGGCACGACTACCGGAAGAAACTCTTCATGCGCTCGAAGATGTTCTGGTTCTTGACCGACTCGGCCCGCTGGAACGAGGGCTGGGCCGCCAGCTGTTCGACCAGACGCTTCTCTTCGGAGGTGAGTTTCGCCGGGATCGTGATGTCCACGACGACCAGTTCGTCGCCGCGTCCGTATCCGTTCACGTCGGGCAGGCCCTTGCCGCCCAGGCGCAGCACCTTGCCGGCATGGGTTCCCGGAGCGATCTTGATCTTGGCGCGGCCGTCCACGGTCGGGACCTCCACCGTACCGCCCAGCAGCGCCGTCGTTACGGTGATGTTCAGGTTGTGGATCAGGTCGTTGCCGTCGCGGACCAGTTCCGGATTGGGTTCCTCCTCGATGACGACCTGCAGGTCGCCGTTCACGCCGCCCTGACGCGCCGCATTGCCCTTGCCGGTGACCGTGAGGACCATTCCCTCGCCCACACCGGCCGGGATCTGAATCTCGACGACCTCCTGGCCGCGCAGCGTTCCTTCGCCCTTGCACTTGTCGCACGTCGCCGTGATCACCTTGCCCGTGCCGCCGCACGTCGGGCAGACGCCCTGGGTCTGCATTCTTCCGAAGAAGGTGTTCTCCACGCGCGTGACGTATCCCGTCCCGTTGCAGGTCGAGCAGGTTGCGTAGGCGTTTGCATCCTTGGCACCCGAGCCGCCGCACTTGTCGCACGCCACGGTCTTGTTGATCTTGAGCTTCTTGGTGACGCCCGAGGCGATCTCGGCAAGCGTCAGCCGAACCCGCACCCGGATGTCCGACCCGCGGTTGACGCGGCGCGAGCCGCCTCCCGACGAGCGGAATCCGCCGCCGAAGTGTCCGCCGAAGATATCGCCGAACTGCGAGAAGATGTCCTCCATGGAGAATCCTCCGCCGCTGAAACCTCCGAAGCCTCCGGCACCGCCGCCTGCCGCGCCGCTCATTCCGGCGTGTCCGAACTGGTCGTAACGGGCGCGTTTGTCGGGATTCGACAGCACGTCATAGGCTTCGGCGGCCTCCTTGAACTTCTCTTCGGCCTCCTTGTCCCCGGGATTCTTGTCCGGGTGGTATTTGATAGCGGCCTTTCGATAGGCCTTCTTGATCTCGTCGGCGTTGGCATTGCGCTCAACGCCGAGCACTTCGTAATAATCTCTTTTCTCTGCCATGGCCTTACTCTCCTACGACAACTTTAGCGAAGCGCAGCACCTTGTCGCCCAGCATGTAACCCGTCTGAACGACATCGATGACCTTGCCCTTCATCTCCTCGCCGGCCGCGAATTTGGCCACCGCCTCCGCGATGTCGGCATCGAACTCCTTCTCTTTCAGATCCATTTCGACAACGCCCTTCTGGCGCAGGGCCTCGGTGAACTTCTGCGAGATGAGCTGCACGCCCTGCCGCAGGGCCTCCACGTCGTCGCTCTTCTCCATGGCCGCCACGGCGCGCTGCACGTCGTCGCGCACCGGAAGCATCGCCAGCAGGACGTCGCGGCCGCCGGTCTGCACGAGATCCATCTTCTCCTTGAGTGTGCGTTTGCGGTAGTTGTCGAATTCGGCCTGCAGGCGCAGGAACTTGTCCTTCCACTCGGCAACGGCCTCCTCTACGGCCTGTGCCACGGCTTCGGAGTGTTCCGCGTCCTCGCTGTTCCCGGCGTTGTCATCTGCCATTTTGGCAGACTCTTCCGCCGCAGCATCTGACACATTGGCATCGGAGGCCGCTCCACCCGAAGGATTCCCGCCTTCCGAGATCTGTTTTTCGTCCTCCTTAACAGCCTCATTATAAACCTTTTCCTTTTTCATATCTGGTATTTTTTCAGTTTCCGAAGGATCTTTCGCACAAATTGCATACCAACGCTATCCGATGATGAAAATAGCCGGGCGTTTCTTCAGTTCGGGCAGCGACATCCGGCGCCACTCCCCCACTGTGCGGGTTGCGATCCGCGCCGCGGGGGCCGCGAGGTCCGCAGCGACCGTCAGCCGCGTTTCAGGCGCCAGCGTCTGCAGGAGCTGCTCCAGGAGCTTCGCATTGCGGTACGGCGCCTCGATGAAGAGCTGCGACTGCCCCTCGCTGCGGGCCCGGCGTTCGAAGAAACGGATGGCCTTGGCCCGCTCGGGCGGCTTGACGGGCAGGTAGCCGTTGAAGGCGAACGACTGTCCGTTCAGCCCCGAGGCCATCACCGCGAGGAGGATCGACGAGGGTCCCACGAGCGGCACCACACGGATTCCGCGGCGGTGGCAGGCCTCAACGACCAGCGCCCCCGGATCGGCCACGCCCGGCACGCCGGCTTCGGAGATCACCCCGGCCGAGCGCCCCGCCAGAATCGGGGCCACCAGCTCCTCGACTTCGCGTCCGGCGACCGTATGTTCGTTCAGTTCGCGGAACTCCAGCTCCTCGATCGGCCGGGCAATCCCGGCCCGCGAGAGAAACCGCCGCGCCGTGCGGGTATTCTCGACGATGAAGTAGTCCAGCGCGTCCATCACCGCGCGGTTGGCGGCGGGCAGCACATCCCAGGGTGCCGTTTCGTCCGAAATCGGGCACGGGATCAGGTAGAGGGTTCCGTAAGCCATTTACTCCTTGAGATAGATGCGTTTGACCCGGCCCGATATGGAGGTCATGATCTCGTAGGGGATCGTTCCCAGCACCTCGGCCATGGTTTCGAGGTCGTTGCCCGGAGCGGCCGAGAAGACGACGGCCTCGTCGCCCTCCTCCACGCCCGGAATATCCGTAATGTCGATCATGCAACTGTCCATGCAGATCCGCCCGACGATCGGGGCCGGCTGCCCGGCGACGAGCATCGACCAGCGCCCGCACCCGAGGTGGCGGTCCAGTCCGTCGGCATAGCCGATCGGGACGGTTGCCGTGACCGTCGGACGGGTCAAGCGACCGGCACGGCCGTATCCGACCGCATCGCCCGCTTCGAGGTGCTTGATCTGCACGATGCGGGTCTTCAGCGCCGAGACGGGCCGCAGCGCCGGATTGTGCTGCCACCCGAAGCCGTAGAGCCCCAGCCCGAGGCGGCACATGTCGAACTGCGCCTCGGGGAAGCGCTCGATAGCCGCCGAGTTGGCCGTATGGCGGATGACGGCGTAGGGCAGCGCCTCGACGAGCTGCGTGCTCATGCGGTCGAAGCGGTCGATCTGCGCCCGCGTGTAGGCATCCTCTTCGGGCATGTCGGCGCAGTTCAGGTGCGAGAAGACCGAGGCGACCTTCACGGCCGGGAGCTCCTTCAGCACGTCGCACAGCCGACCGATCTCCCCCTCCATGAATCCCAGTCGGTGCATTCCGGTATCCAGCTTGACGTGAATCGGATAGCGGATCTCCCCGGCGTGGTTCACGGCCCGGGCGAAGTCGTCGAGCGACCGGAAGCTGTAGATTTCGGGCTCCAGGCGGTTGGCGATCATCTGGTCGAAGCTGTCGGCGTCGGCATTCAGCACCACGACGGGCATCGTGATGCCGCGTTCGCGCAGCAGGACGCCCTCGTCGGCAAAGGCCACGGCCAGGTAGTCGACCCGCTGGTGCTGGAGCATCTGCGCCACCTCGAAATCCCCCGCCCCGTAGGAGCCGGCCTTGACCATGGCCACGAGTTTCGTGCGGAAATCGAGTTTCGAACGGAAATAGTTGAGATTGTGCGTCATGGCGTCGAGATCGACCTCCAGCACGGTGGTATGGCTCTTGTGCGAGAGGGCGTGGGCCAGCTTCTCGAAACGGAAGTCACGGGCCCCCTTCAGCAGCACGGCACGCCCGGCCACGACGCGCCGCCCGATCCGGGCGATGCACTCGTCGGTCGAGGCGTAGAAGACCTTGTCGCAGTCGAACAACGCGGCATAGCGTTTCAGTTTGGGACCGATCCCCACGAGGGTGTCGATTCCGGCCCGGGCGACCATTCCGGCCACCCGTCCGTAGAGTTCGTCGTCCGAGAGGCCGCTCTGGGCGATGTCCGACAGGACGAGCGTGCGGCGGCGCGTCAGGGCCACGCTGTGCAGGTAGTCGAGCGCGAGGGCCAGCGAATTGAGGTCGAGGTTGTAGGCGTCGTTGATGAGCACCGAGTCGTTGATTCCGTCCTTGACTTCGAGGCGCATGGCGACCTGAGGGGCCGCGGAAAACGACGGGGCCGGGAATCCCATCGCCGTACAGAAGGCCTCGACGATCTGGGCATTGCGGCGCGAAGCCTCGTTGCCGATCACCGCCTCGGGGAGCTGCGGGGCCGCGGCCGCATCGAAGAGTTTCCGTTCGGCGAAACGCGAGGCGATCAGGCGCCCGAGGGGTTCGTAGTGGCTGTGGTAAATGATCACCCGGGCGCGGTGGGCCAGGACCATCTTTTCGAGGCACTTCTGTTCGAGATTGAGGAAATTCTCCTGATGGGCGTCGCCGATCGAGGTGAAGATCACCACGTCGGGGCGGATGATGCGTTCGAGGCGCTCCATCTCGCCGGGTTTCGAGATTCCGGCCTCGATCAGCGCCAACTGTTCGTCGCCCTCGATCATCAGCACCGACAACGGCACGCCCAGTTGCGAATTGTAGCTCTTGGGCGAGCGGTAGCACTTCATCCCGGCAGGCAGCTCCTCGGCAATCCACTCCTTGATGACGGTTTTTCCGTTCGAGCCGGTGATTCCGACGACCGTACCCTTAAACCGGGCGCGGTGGTAGGCCGCGAGGCTCTGCAGCGCGGCGATGGCGTTCTTCACGACCACATAGCCGCACCCGGGCAGCTCCTCGACGGGGCGTTCGACCAGGAAAGCCCGCACGCCGCGGGCATACATCTGCGGGATAAAATCGTGCGAGTCGTGGTTGGCCCCGCACATGGCGACGAACATCGGGCAGCAGCCCAGTTCGCACGAGAGCGAGCGGCTGTCGGTGACGACCGACCGCACATCGGACTCCTCGCCCGAGAAGCGACCGCCGACGATGGCGGCGATCTGCGAAAGTTTGTAATTCATGACATACCGACTGTTAACGGCATCGGCCATTCCGGTGCTGTATGTCCGGATCCGGGAGCGGCGGGGCGGGCGGCCTCTCCGGCTGCGGGGATACGGATTCGGGACCCGGGGTCCCGGAGGTGCAAAGGTAGCCAAATTTGTCGGAAATACAAAGCCGCGGAGGCGCTCCTTCCCGGCAACAGAACGGGCTGCGGAAGGATTTCCGCAGCCCGTCGTCCGCAGGGGGTTACCGTGCGATTCAGTGCCGGGATGCCCGGGATCCCCGGGCGACGAAAAGGGCGAGGATGAACGAGAGGGCCGAGGCGGCGATCCAGAAGAGGGCTGCGGTGCCGAAATCGTAATGGGCAACCCCGTCGACGAGCGTCTTGCCCGAATCGATGAGCCATCCGCTGACGATGTCCTGCAGACCGGCCCCGACGTAGCTGGCCATACCGACGATGCCGAGCGCGGCGCCCGTGGCTTCGCGCGGTACGATGTCGATGGCCATCAGTCCCCCGAGGAAGCAGATCAGCACGCCGATGGCCATACCGAACAGCACCATCGAGAGGAGGTTGACGAACATGCCGTTTCCCGAGTAGAGGAAGAGCGTCAGGGCCAGGGTGTTCAGCACGCCGAACCCGAAGGCCAGGACATTGCGCCGCCCGTGGAAGAGGCGGTCGGAGAGCCAGCCCGAAAAGACCGTTCCGACGATTCCCAGCAGGGCGTTCACCGAGATGACCTGCGTGGCCGTGGCCAGCGAGTAGCCCTTGACCTCCTGCAGGAACAACACGCCCCAGCCGTTGATCGCATAGCGGCTCACGTACATGAAGGCGCTCGACAGGGCCAGGATCCACACGAAGGGATTCCGGATCACGGAGCGTTGGAGTTCGGAGGTGGATCCGTGTTTGCGGCTCTGCGCCTCGGACTCCTCGCCGGTCAGCACGCCGATCGGGGGCAGGCCCTTCGATTCGGGGGTGTCGTGCAGCAGGAAGAGGATGATCACCACGCCGACGACCCCGGCCACCGAGGAGCCGACGAATCCCCACTGCCAGCCGAAGATTCCCACGACGGCGCCCACGAAGAGGAACGAGAGGAATTCGCCGAGGTTGTGGCTGGCGCTGAAAAATCCGTAATAGGTGCCGCGAATGCTCAACGGGTACCAGCGCGAGAGGGCGATGATGGCCGGAGGTGCGCCCATCGACTGCGCCCAGCCGTTGAGCCCCCACATCACGGCAAAGGCCACGAAGAGGGTCATGTTGCCCACGAACCCGCCGCCGTTGGCAAATCCCAGCACGCCGACCAGCAGGTTCGCCACCGTCGAGACGCAGAGACCCGCGGCCATGAAGCGCTTGATGTTGCTGTGGTCGGCGAGGAATCCGTTGACGAACTTCCCGATGGCATAGGCGAAGAGCAGGGCCGAACCGATCAGTCCGAGCTGCGAGGCGTCGAGCGCCCCGCTTTCGAGAATGGGTTTCTTCACCACGTTGAGACTCGTCCGGCAGACGTAGTAGAGGCTGTATCCGACGGTTCCGGCCAGAAAACTCTGGAAACGGAGCTTCTTGTAGAGTTTCATGCGGGCCTCGTCGTCGCCTTCGAACGGGGCCGCCGGTTCGCTTTTGTGAAAAAAGGAGAGAAGAGACATGATTATTTCAAAAATTCAAGTTGAAGCAGTACCGGGAAAGCCCGACGGTGTACGGACCCGATAACGGAGTTCGCCGTCGGCGAGCTCTTCCGAGCGGCAGGCGTCGGTCTGAATGCCGAAGCGCAGGGTGTTGAAGGTTCCGGGCCTGTTACGGACGGCGCCCCTTGGATTCGAGATAACGGATCAGGAACTCCGGGCGGTCGGTCTGGATGATCGTCGCCCCCAGGTCGAGCAGGCGTCCGTAGACGGCCTCCGTTTCGCCGCGGAAGGCCCGGTCGTCATCCAGCCCGCCGCAGAGCGACGGCCAGAGCGAGTTGACCCAGAGTTTCGAACCGCCGTCAACGACCTGCCGCATACATGCCTCCACCTCGGGGGTCATCGTGTCCCAGCAGATCTCGTAGGCCAGCGGCTGCTCCCCGCAGGCGCGGTACGCCTCGAAGAGTTCGCGACCCTGGGGTTTGAGGATGTCGACGATCGGCATGTACATCATGTTGTGCGGGTATTCGGCGAACTTCGCGGCCACGACCTCCGCCGGGCGCTTGCCCTTGATGAGGACCTGATCGGTCATGCCGAGCTCCTCGGTAATGGCCAGTGCCAGATCGTAATATTCATACCCCTGGTCGATGTTGACCACGATGCGGTCCTTGCAGACTTCGAGGGCCTCGCGGAGCGTGGGCATACGCAGCGCGGTCTTCACACCGTGGCCGGTCCGCAGCACGCAGCGGCAGATCGAATCGTAGGTGATGTCGCACACCAGTCCGTGGCCGTTGGTCGTGCGGTCGATCGACTTGTCGTGACAGAGCACCAGCACGCTGTCGCGCGTCAGTTTGAGGTCGAGTTCCATGATGTCGACTCCCATGTCGATCACCGACTCGATGGCGTCGATCGAGTTTTCGGGCCAGTTGCGCCAGTCGCCGCGGTGCGAGACGACAAGCACGTTTTTCGAGGTCGGATCATGGAGTTCGGCGAGGATCCGGTCGGTCGTGCGGAGCGATGCCGGATCGGGTTGTGCGGCGCACGAGCAGAGCGCCGCCGCAATCAGAAACAAAATACGGTTCATTTTTGAAAAGGATTGAAAAACCGGCGGGAAGCACGCCTTGCGGAGGGGCTTCCCGCCGAAACCACGATTTATTCCAGGACCGGATAGCTTTCCGAGGCCGCCCAGCGGCGGACGGCCGTTTCGGGTTTGGTCGGGAGCGTTTCGCCGGTCAGCGCCGTATAGAGTCCGGCACCGGCATTCAGCGCCTCGACGAACGACGCACACGCCTCTTGGGACGAGGGTACTGTCACGGTGCCCGTCTTCATCACGTCAAGGCTCAACAGCGCCCCGGCACTCTTTTTCCAGACCGTACCGGCTTCCTTATCGTTGCCGACGATCCAGTTTTCGTTTGCCTTACCCGACGGGCAGGCGGCATTGCCGTAGACGTTCCAAATGTTGCCCACCTTGCTGTAACCCACGGCCGAGGCGTAGGAGTCGTTCTGCGTGACGTTGTCGAGCGTCGAGTAGCAGTTGATGACGAAGCTGTCGGTGCTGACGATTCCGACAATGCCACCGATGTTGTTGTTGCTCGAAACGATGCGCTCGATCCAGCTGTAACAGTTGACGATGTAGGCTCCGGCGGAGACCTGGCCGACAATTCCGCCGAGGTTCTCGCTCTTGGTGGCCTCACCGGCCTCGATCGCCCCGCCGCGGTTGCCGCAGTTGATCACCACACCGGTGCTCTGGTTCTGGCCCGCGATGCAGCCCAGGATGGAGGCCGAGCCCGAACCGTTGATCGTACCCTGGAAGGTCACGCCGTCGATCACGCCGAGGTTCGTTCCGACGACGCCTCCGGCGGTCTTGTAGGCGGTCGCGAGCGAGAGGTTCTCCACGACCAGGTTGCGGATCGTGCCCTCATTGCCGCCGAAGAGCCCGAAGGAGGATCCCGAGGCGGTGGTCTTCACGTTGCGAATCGCATGTCCGCGGCCGTCGAACAGCCCCTGGAAATAGACCAGGCTCTCGGTGTTGAACGAAATGGGCACGGCAGCCTGATCCTTGAAGTCGATGTCGGCCGTCAGGGCATAGTAATGCGTCGGGAGATAGCGGGCATCGGCCGCAGCGCCGTTGATCGACTCGGCGACGGCATTCCAGTCGGCCGAGGAGTTGATCTGCCAGGGATCGGCCTCGGTTCCGGCGCCCTCGATCTGGGGAGCCTCCGGCGCATCGTAGTTGAAATCGGCCTGAATGGTCACCGGACAGTGGTCCGAAGGATAGATGTTCCCGAAGACCGAATTGTCGACCTTGTAGGACTTCAACGCAAGCGGACCGCGGGTATAGATGTAGTCCAGGCGTGCGGTCTCCACCGAGAGGTCGGCCGTGATCTTATGCCCGTTGAAGGTTCCGACGGGTCCGCTGACAAAGCGGGCATCCACAGCCTCGCGGGCATCCTCCCAGTGGGAGCGGAACGTACTCGACGCAGCATCGTCGGGCGTGGCGTTCATGTCGCCGACCAGCACCGAAGGCATTCCCTTCGTATTGTACATCTGCTCGCGTTCGACGATCAGTTTGGCAGCCTCCGAGCGGGCCTGATCGGCCAGCGGCAGGTGGGTCACCGTCAGGAAGAACTGCTTGCCGTGGAGTTTGTCGGTCACGACGACGCAGCAGGCGATGCGGTGATACCCCACCTCGTCCCATCCGTAGCTCACCTCGTCGGGGGTCGCGGAGAGCCAGTAGAAATGCTGCTCGCTCAATGCGAAGCGCTCCGGATTGTAGGCGATGCCGAGGGCCTCGCCGCTTCGGCCGTCCTGCGAATCGCGCCCGACAAACCACCACTCGTAGTTGCCGCCCTTGCCGGCCACGAGCGCCGGGAGTTCGGACTGGATCGTGGCGTTGGCCTCCTGGAAGCCGAAGATGTCCCAGCCGTTGTTGACGATCGACTGTGCGAGCACGTCGCGGCGGTTCGTCCAGGCGTAGTCGCCCGTACCCTTGTCGGAGATCCAGAGGTTGTAGGTCCCGAGGCTGACGGTCTGCTCCGTGATGTCGGGCTGGGCCGGGGGCGTATCGTCCTCGTAATAGTGATGGTTCAGCCGGGTCGGGAAATCCTCGCCGCAGCCCGCCAGAAGGCTGGCGGCCGCGCACAGGGAGAAAAACAGATATCGTTTCATTGCAGTGTCGGTATTTTTCGGTTGTTACTTCTGGTAGTTGATGTGTCGGGCATTGCCGCCGTACTGCGACCAGGAGGAATCCGCGGCAGAGGTCACGCCCGGCAGGGCCACGGCGTAGACTTTGAGTTTCCCGGCAGCGGAGTCCTTGCCCAGCACGTAGGCGTAGCCCCACTCGGCGATCGAAACCGACCCCTCGAAACTGTCGGCGAGTTTTTGGCTGTACACCACCTCACCCTCCGGCGAGAGGACGACATAGGTTCCGTTTGCGGTGACGACATGCACCTGCCCGAGGTTGTCGACGGCCGGGACGCTGTGGCACTCCGCGTCGAGCGTCCAGGACCAGCGGGTCGCTCCGTTCGACGTATTGAGGGCGTAGACCACCGACGGCGTCACGGCATCGGCCACGATGTAGAGGGTCTGTCCGTCAGCGCTCAACGAGGCGCCGGTCTGCTTGAAGCCGCCGTCGAGAGCTACGCTCCACTTGGGATTCTTCGACGAGGTGGCGGTCAGGTTCGTGCAGTCGAAGGCGGCGAGGTTCCACGTGCCGCTGCCGTTGACCGTACCGGCCAGATAGAGGACGTTGTCGGAACCGACGCACGGCTGGCACTGGTTCGACGAGAGGATGTCTCCCGGCGTGAAACCGTTGTCTTTGGAGACGGCCGCCCAGCCGGACAGGTTGTCGGGCACCATCAGACCGTATCCGTGCGTTCCCGACGCCGTATAGACGGCCGCGCCGTTTTTGAGCACGATCGATGCGGCGCTGATACCGCCGTTTGCGGGTTTTACGGTTGCGGTGTTGCGCCCCGAAGCCTTGTCGAAGCGGCGCAGCATACCCGACGTACCGCGGTTTCCGACCACGAGCATCTCCGGCGTGATACATGGCGTGGAGTAGGCGATCCGGTCTTCGCTGACATAGGCGGTCTGGTTCTTCCAGACGACCGAACCCGTGGCGCCCTCGAAGGCATAGACGGTCGGTGCGGCATTTTTATCGCCGTAGGCGTGTGCGGCCCAGTAGACCGTACCGTCGGCATCTACCGACGCATAGGCGATCTCCTTCGTCAGGAGGACCTTGTCCTGCGCGGCGGCATCGTACTCCCAGGCCGGCTCACCAGCGGCATCCAGCGCCACGAGCACCCCGTCGCCCGTCACGGCATAGATGTATCCCAGGTCGCTCACCGTGACGACATTGGCCGCACAGAGCGCATCGGCCGACGCCACCTCCCGGCTCCACAGCACGGTAAAGGCCGAGACGTCGCCTTCGCGGACGTTGACCGACTTGGTGACGCTGCTCTCGCCGCCGCGGTCGTCGGTGACGGAGAGTGTCACGCGGAACATGCCCTGGGCGGAGAAGGTATAGGTGGGGCTTGCGGCTGTGGAGGTCGAACCGTCGGGGAAGGTCCATTTGCGCGAGACGATCTCGCCGTCGGAATCGGACGACTTGTCGGTGAAGGTCACCTCGTCGCCGACATTGACCATCATCGGAGTATAGGAGAAGTCGGCCGTCGGCAGCACGTTGTCGGCCAGCACGGTCACGATCTTCTTGACGGTGGCGCGGTTTCCGTCGGCACCCCAGGCCGTGAGGGTCACCGTGTACTCGCCGGCCTGCTTGTAGACCACCGGATCGGGCTGGGCCTCCTCCGACCAGTTGCCCTCGCCGGAGAATCCGAAGTGCCAGAAATAGTCCGTAACGGTCGTACCTTCGACAGTCGTGACATTGGTGAAGGTCACGGCCGTGGTACCGGCCACGATCTCGCCGCCGGAGAACGAGAAATCGGGCGTGATGACCGAATCATATACGTTGTTCACGTCGTCGCTGCCGTTCGTACAGGCGCCCAGCGCGAGGAGCGACACGACGCTCAATAGGGAAATGAATCGTTTCATGATATTCGTTTAGTCGTTTTAAGGTTTAGCGTTTTCCTTTGCCGCGGAGGTATTCGTCCATTTCGGCGGGATAGTCGCACTGGATCATGCGCACACCGGCCGCGACGAAGGTATCCATCAGCGCCGTATTGCCGTTGTAGAAGTTCTGTCCGTTGTCATCGAGCAGGTTCGAGACCGCGAGGGCCCGGGCATTGATGGCGGCGATCCAGGAGGAGGTGACATACTCCGTGGAGGTCTGCACCATGTAGACCGGTTCGTAGGCCGTCATCAGGGTCAGCACCGACTCCTTGTTGGCGTGCGGTGCGAGGATGCCGGGAATCTCCTGCCGGGAGAGCCAGTCGGCACGGTCGGTGTTGTCGGAGATGTAGAACTGCACGCGGTCGAGACATCCGCAGCGTTTGACCACGTCGTAGACCTTCTCGATGTTGACGTCGCCCTCCATGCACTTGTCGAGATTGAACCACACCTTCCCGCGGAACTCCGTAAGAGCCTCCTCCAGCGTGGGGATCTTCTCCTCGGAGACCTTTCCGTCGGAGGTTTTCAGCCGGAAGCGGCCCAGCTCCTCGTAGGTGAAGTCCGAGACCATGCCCTTTCCCGAGTAGTAGTCATTGTAGTCGGTGAAGCGGCTCAGATAGTTGTCATGCAGACAGATGACAACCCCGTCACGGGTGATCTGCACGTCGGTTTCGATGAACTCCACACACCCCAGCTCGACGCAGCGGCGGAAGGCCGCCATCGAGTTCGGGGGCAGTTCGTAGCCGTTCTTCGTATTGCCGCGGTGGGCCATGATCCACATCTTCGAGCGGTCGAAATTCCGGCAGGCCCAGCTCAACGAAAGGCCCTCGACCTCGACCGTGCGCTGCAGCGTCCGGGTCTCGCCGCCGGCGAAGGCGACATCGGCCCGAACCGTATAGGAGCCCTCTTTGGCGAAGCTGTGCGTCAGCTGCTGCTGCGCCGAAGAGGTGGTTTCGGGCTCGCTTCCGTCGCCGAAGTCCCAGGTCACGCCCGTCACGTCGGAGAGCCGGTTGAGCGAGAAGCGAACCTCCTCCATCCGGGCGGGGAAATCGTTGCTCACGATCATGCCGGCCTGCGTGTCGTGCACGGCAATCGTGCACGACAACTCGCGCATCGCCCCGGAGAGGGGTGTGACGACCGCCTTGACAGTATACTCTCCGGCCGCGGCGTAGGCATGTTCCACACTCTCCGCGGGCTGCGCCGAGGCGGTTTTGCCGTCGCCGAACATCCACAGCACGCTGCGGAGCGCCGAGATGTCGCCGTCGAGCGAGAAGCTCACGAGTTGATCCACCGTCGGGGAGGCGGGTTCCCAGCGGATCGCCGCCTCCGCCCCCGTTTCCGGTCCCGGGGCGTCCCCCGCCTGCTTCGAGCAGGCGGCGAGGAGCAGCACCCCGGCCAGACCGAAAACCGTAAATATTCGTTTCAAACGTTCCATGTTCCGCAGGTCAATCGACATTGTAACCCGGATTCTGATAGAGTCCGTCGGGATTGAGGATCCGTTCGTTGTAGGGGATCGGCAGGAGCAGGTCCTTGACCGAGAAGTTGGAATTCAGCGCGTTATAGTGCTCGATCAGTTCCTGGTTCGAGTACATGCGGCGCACGTCCTGCCAACGCAGCCCCTCCTGCATGAATTCGAAGAGTCGCTCGTCGTAGATACCCTGCCGCAGGTCGCTGCCCGACCAGTCAGCCAGCCCGGCCCGCTTGCGGACCATGTTCAGGTAGCTCTTCGCCGTCGCTTCCGTGCCCTGCCAATAGTAGGCCTCGGCCAGCATCAGCGCCACGTCGGCATAGCGCAGCACGATCCAGTTGTTGCCGCCGTAGCCGTTGGCGCCGCACTCCAGGTCGGCATACTTCATCGTGTGGTAATAGGTCACGCCAGCCACGGTTGTCTCCCGCAGATAGTCGCGGCGCACGTCGCTCGGATCGAACGAATCGTAAACCTCCGGGGTGGTCATGTTGTGCATCTGACCGATCTTGTAGGAGGTGACGCCCGTCGTGCTGGGCCCGAACTGGAAGTTCCAGATCGATCCCAGGTCGGCATTTCCCTGCACGTAGTTGATCTGGAAAATGCTCTCGGGGCAAGATTTCTGCGTGGAGAGATCCCAGAGCTGGTTGTAGGGGATGTCGGCGAGTTCACCGAAGGGGCGCATCTCCCATACCTGGGTCAGTTTCTCGACGGCCGTCGCCAGATAGGCGCTCTTGTCGGCGGCGAAATCCTCGTCGCAGGCGCATTGCAGGGCCACCTTGCCGTAGAGGGCCATGGCTGCGGCCTTGCTGGCGCGCCCGCACTCGGAGGCCGGCTGGAAATCGGCCAGCGGACTCCCGAGCACGAAATCCAGATCGTCGAAGATCGCCCCGTAGATCTCCTTCTTGGGACGCCGGTAGTTGTTGGCCTCCACCTCATCCTTGGTCTCCAGGCGCTTAAGCACCAGCGGCACGTCGCCCCACTCGGTCACCAGATGGAAATAGGTCAGCGCACGGACGAAACGCGCCTCGGCCTCGTAGGTGTTCCGGGAATCGGGGTTGGCGTAGCTCACGTCGTCGAGATGCTTCAGCAGCGTATTGGCCCGCGAGATGCTCTTGAAGAGCTCCGTGTAGCGGTTGTAGACATACTGGTTCTCCTCGGTGAGCGTATAGTTGTAGAACTGGTAGGGAATGCCGCTGCTGGCGCCGCTGTCGGTCACCACGGTGACATGCGCCCGCACGTCGGTGAAATAGTAGTTGTACTGATAGTAGTAATCCTGCGTGAGCGACTGGTAGACGCCGTTGAGCGAGGTCACGATGTCGGCTTCCGACGCATAGAAGTTTCCGGCCGTGGTGGCGTTGGGGTCGTATTCGTCGAGGAAGCTGCACGACATCAACGCCGCCGAGACGGTCAAAGCTGCAAATATCTGTTTGATTTTCATATTCATCCGAGTTTAGAAGGTAAGGTTCAGTCCGACCGAATAGATGCGCGAGAGCGGGTAGCATCCCCAGTCGAAACCGGGCATCAGGTTACTGCTCTTGTAGGATACCTCGGGGTTGTAGCCGCGGTACGGGGTGATGGTGAAGAGGTTGTCACCGCTGAAATAGACGCGGCACGAGGCGATATGGAGCTTGTTCATCCAGCGCTTGGGCAGCGTATAGCCGAGGGTGATGTTCGCACAGCGGAAGAACGAGGCGTCCTCGACATAGTAGGACGAGAGTTTGAGCGACGTGTTGGGCGTCGAGATGCGCGAAGCGATGGGGACGTTGTTGCGTCCGGGCTGCTCGTCGGAGATGTAACGGTCGGCGACGATGGCATACTGGTTGCCCGAACCCTCCATGTTGTAGAGGTAGTAGTCCTGGAAGTTGATGACCTCGCCGCCATAGGAGTAGGCGAAGCTGGCGCTGAAATCGATGCCCTTCCACGAGAGGCTGGTCGAGAAACCGCCCGTGAAGTCGGGATAGGCGTCGCCGATGATGGTCTTGTCGTCGGTGGTGATCAGGCCATCACCGTTGACATCCTCCCAGATGGCATTTCCGTAGGAGAGAGCGTCGAGCGAGTAGGACGACACGGCGGGGCCTTTCAGCACGTAGCCTTCGGGGAACTTGTTGCCGTTCTGGAGATAGACCTCACGGTCGAGGAGCGCATTGGCATAGTCGGCCTTCGACATGATGCCGATGGCGTTGTACCCGTAGAACGACCCGATCGGATAGCCCTCCTTGGTGATGTGCGAACCCACGGAGCGCTCCGACGTGGAGATGATGTCGTCCAGGCCGCCCATGCTGACCACCTTGTTGCGGTTGACCGAGATGTTGGTGCTGACGTTCCAGTTGACCTTTCCGGTGAGCAGGCGGGCATCGAGCTGGAGGTCGAAACCGCGGTTGCGGATCTTCGCGGCGCTGAGGTTCGTCTTGGTGGAGGTGGCGCCGGAGATCGAGGAGATGGGATAGTCGTAGAGGATATCCGAGGAGATCGAGTTGTAGTAGTTCCCGATGATGTTCAGGCGACCGTTGAAGAATCCGAGGTCGATACCGAGGTTGGTCTGCGTGGTGGTCTCCCATCCGAGCGCGGCATCGGCGAACGAGCCCTCGTAGGTGGTCGACACGGGCGTATTGCCGAAGGCGTAGCTGCCGGTCGAGATGGCGGCGATGCTGGCGTAGTTTCCGATGTCGTTGTTGCCGCTCTTACCCCAGCTGGCGCGCAGACGGATCGAGACGATGCGGTCGAGGGCATCCTTCAGGAAGGGTTCGTTGGAGAGGGTCCAACCGGCCGATACCGAGGGGAAGTAGCCCCAGCGGCTGTCGGCGCCGAAGCGCGAGGAGCCGTCGGCACGGAACGACGCGGTGAACGTATACCGGTCGTCGAAGGCGTAGTTCACACGGGTGAGGAACGACATCATCGACCAGGCGGCCTTCCGCGTATCGTAGAGTTTGATATCCGTGGCTTCGGAGCCGTGGGCCGTGACCTCGTGGATGCGGTCATCGGCGAATCCCGTGGCTTCGACCCCCAGGCGGTCGTAGGTCTTCTTTTGGAGCGTATATCCGGCCAGGGCGTCGAAATGGTGGCGTCCGAACTCTTTCTTGTAGCTGAGCGTGAACTCACCCAGGCGGTCGACGTCATAGGTCGAGGTCGTGCGGGCGATGTTGTAGGGTTTCAGGGCGTCGCTGTAGGCCACGGCGCTGTCGCGTCCGAGGCTCATCGGGCGGTAGTAGAAATAGCGGTAGTTGTACCACTGCTGTCCGAGGCGCGCCGAGAGTTTCAGGTCGGGGATGATCTCGTAAACCAGATTGGCATTGAGGTTGTGGCGCGACATTTTCTCCTGAATGTCGAGTTCATGGGCGATGGCCAGGGGGTTTTCGGGGAAGTTGATGCCCCAGTCGTTCTTCATGGCGATCATGGCGCTGCGGGCGTAGTCGCCGTTCTCCGCATAGACGGGGAAGTTGGGCAGGTACATCAGGGCGCTCTGGATCACGCCGTCGTTGATCATGCGGCCCGCAGCCTGCACGACGCGGTTCTTGGCGTCGTACATCGAGTAGCTCAGACTTACGGAGAAACGCTTCGTGATCTGGGCGTCGAGGTTCAGCCGGGCGTTGATGCGGTTGTGGTTCGACGGGGCGATGATACCGTCCTGATCCATGTAGCCGACGCTGGCCATGTAGCGGATGGCCTTGGTGCCGCCCGTGACGGAGATGTTGTGGCGCATGATTCCGGCATTGGAGAAGAGCTCGTCCTGCCAGTCGGTATTGTACTGCGGGGTGACGGGCGTCCGGGTCGTGAAGTCGTAGAACATGTCGGGGATTCCGACCTCGGCCAGGGAGAATCCCTTGGCGGCGCGCACCGAATTGTCGTCATAGGGGCTCCACGACACACCGGCGGCCGTGGCGCGCAGGCGGTAGGAGTTGTTGCGGGCGTCGATCAGCAGGTCGCGGAACTGCGTGGCATCCAGTAGTTTCACCTTATGGTCGAGTTGCTGGATACCATACGAGAAGTCATAGCTGACTTTGGCGGCCTCGCCCTCCTTGCCGCGCTTGGTGGTGATCAGGACGACGCCCGAAGCGCCGCGCGAACCGTAGATTGCGGCCGATGCGGCATCCTTGAGGATATCGATCGACTCGATGTCGTTCGGGTTGATGAAGACATCCTCCGACGCGGGATAGCCGTCGATCACATAGAGGGGGTCGCTGCTGGCCGAGAGGGAGTTGACGCCGCGGACGCGGATCGTCACGCCGTCGCCGGGGGCGCCGCTGGTCTGGTGCACCTCGACACCGGCGACCTTTCCGACGAGCGACTGCCCGACGGTGGGCGCCGTCACGGAGAGTTCGCTGGCCTTGACGCTGGCGATCGATCCCGTAAAGTCGCTCTTGCGCATGGGGGTGTATCCGACGACCACGACCTCGGAGATCTGCTTGTTGTCCTCTTCGAGGGTGATGTCGATGACCGTGCGGGTTCCGACCCTGACCTCCCGGGTATTGTAGCCGAGGAAAGCGAACGACAGGGTCTGCCCGGGCTCTGCGGCGATCGAATATTCGCCGTCGAGTCCGGTTACGTTGCCGCTGCCGGTCTCCTTGACGATCACGCTGGCGCCGATGACGGGATCACCGGCCACGGTGGTCACCCGGCCCGAGATCACACCCTTCTGCGCCTTTCCGGCACGGGAGGCGGCCGTATCGGCATTCGTTGCGGGCGCAAGGATCACGCGGTTGCCCTCGATGCGGGCTTTGAGGCGCTGGGGTCCGAGCACCCGGTCGACAATCGCCACGATGTCTTCGGATTCGGCCTTGACGCTCACGATCGCCGCGAGGTCGATCTCGGCATTGTTGTAGGCAAAGGTGTAGTTGCTGCGGGATTCCACTTCATCGAGGAAGGTCTTCACCGGAACATTCCGCAAATCGATCGAGATCGTCCGGGTCTGTGCGACGGCGACCGCCGCACTCAACGACAAGACCAGCGAGACGAGGAATTTCGGGACAAGGAAGTTGCACCCGAACAGATTGGGTCCTTCATGTTTCATGGGTAAAAAGGTTTAAATTCAGATTGTAGTTTTTTTCGAGCATCGTTTTTCCGGCAATGCGGAGATCAGGTGGATGGTTTCATAGGTCGGATCGTTTTTTTATTTGTGGATGATTATGTGATGTCGGTCGATCTGCCGGCAATGGTAGCGGGTGAGGTTTTCGATGATGCGGAGGGTTTCGTCGAGGGTTTCGGGGCGCAGGGTGAAGGAGATCCGCACCGAAGCGTCGACCTCGGGGTCGATCTGGATCCGGATGTTGTACCAGTGTTCGAGATTGACGGCGATCTCTTCGAGGGTCCGGTTCTCGAAGACGATCGAATCGCCGGTCCAGCTGCAATAGTTGTCGGCGGCGACGTTGCGGACGGTCATGCGCCCGGTAGCGGCATCGAACGAGCAGTTCTGGTCGGGGCGGAGGCGGACGCTTTTCTCCAGACGGGTGTGTTCGACCTCGACGGACCCCGACTGGAGGGTCACCTCCTCGACTCCGAATTTGACGATATGGCTGGCATTGAAGCGGGTTCCGAGGACCCGGACGCGGAGATCGCCCATCTCCACCTCGAAGGGGGCCAGGGTGTCGCGCTTCACGTCGAAGAAGGCCTCGCCTTCGAGCCGGACATGGCGGACGCCGCCGTCGGCGAACGAGTCGGAATAGCCCAGCCGGGAGTCGGCATTGAGCCAGACGACCGACCCGTCGGGCAGCGAGAAGCGGCCCTTGCTGTTTTCGGCCGTCACGAGCCAGGTCGTCGTATCGGCCGCGAAGCGGCTGACGACGAAATACTCGACCGTCATGGCGAGGAGGATCACGGCGGCAGCCACGGCCGCAGCCTTTCTGGAAAGGGTCAACAGACGCCCTTTGGGCGCCACACGCATCTCCCGGTGCAGGAGGTCGAGTTTCCGGCGATACTCCTTCTCGTCGATCGGGAAGACGGAGGCGGGATCGAGCTGCTGCCACTCCTGCCAGAGGGCATCGTTCTTCGCTGCGGCCTGCTCCCGGTCCAGCAGCCAGGAACGGAACTGCCGCTGCACCCGTTCGGGCATCGGGTTGTTGAGGAACGTGTGGATGATTTTTCTTACAAGATTCATTTTCCGCGGTGTTTACATGAATAGGACGGGAAGAGGGGCTCCTCCCCCAGTCAGGAAATCATTTTTTACGAAAATTTTTCATGGAGACAGAAAAAAAGCCCCGATATCCGGATCGGAGCGAGACAAAAACAGAGTTTTTTCCCGGACATACCGTCCCGGTCCGGGGAGTTTAACGGACATGTAAGGTACCGTCAGACGACACCGTAAACGGGTTTCCGGGAAAGGGATCAGAAAAAGAAGGCGATAATACCGATAATTTTCCGGAGTTCGGCGAGTGCCGTGCGGATGTGGTATTCGACGGTTTTGGTCGAGATACCCAGTTCGGAAGCGATCTCCTGGTAGGAGCGGTCTTCGCAGCGGCTCATGCGGAAGACCTTCCGGCGCTGTTCGGGCATCTGCTCCACGGCCATTTCGATAATCATCATCAGGTCCTCGGAGGCGACCTTTGCGGCGACATCCTCCGACACGAAGTCCCCGATCCGGAGGTATTGCCGTTCATAGCGGACGCGGACGTTCTTGTGTTCGAAGAGGTCGAAGACGGCATTCCGGGTCATCCGGAAGAGATAGCTCCGGAACGACTTGACACGGCCGATTGTCTGACGGTTTTCCCAGATTTTGAGGAAGATATCGTGTGCGAGGTCTTCGGCTTCGGAGCGGTTTTTCAGCAGACAGCAGGCAAAGGCCTCCACATGCGGAGCGTAACGCATGTAGAGTTCGTCAAAAGCCTTGCAATCGTTCTGCAAGAGACCTTGCAGAATCCGTTCATCCGTCTGCCTGTCCGCCTGCCTGTCCGCCTGCCTGTCCGCCTGCCTGTCCATTCCGGTGAAGTATGAATCGGGGTTGGTTCCGTAAAAACGGGAACCAAATTACACAATTTTTCGTAAAAAAGAAACTGCCGTCCGTGAAATTCCTATGACAGATCGAAGGTCACGATGGTGATGCCTGCGCCGCCGCGGTCGGCGTGTTCGTCGACGGCCGAGACCACCTCGGGAACGGTCCTGAGGTAGCGGCGAATCTCCTCCTTCAAGGCACCGGTCCCCTTTCCGTGGAGGATCGTCACCGACCCGACCCCCACCATCAGGGCATCGTCCACCAGGTCCTGCACCGCCTCCAGGGCCTCCGCCGCACGCATTCCGCGCACGTCGATGTGGTCCTTGAAGTTGAGTTTGCGCGACGAAATGTCGACCGATACGACCGTGCGGGCCGTTGTCGGGCGCGTGGCCTCGCGGTATTCGTTGTTCGAGACGACCGTCAGCGAAGACTTGTCGACCGTCGTGAGGATCTGCCCGAAGGCCACCTGCGCCCGCTTGCCCTTCACCGACTGCACCACGCCGACCATCGCCTGCCCGGCCATCCGGACCTTCGAGCCGACCTCCACCTCGCGCGGTTTTTCGGGCTCCACCGCCGACTTCTCCGGGCCCTTCTCCCCCTGCTGCGCGCGGCGTTCGGCACGCCGCTGGCGGCGGCGTTCGATCCGCTCGATCTCGCGCGCCACCGAAGCATCCCGCCCGGCCGTATCCTCCTTCTCCACCGTATCCCGGAAATCGTCCAGCTCCCGGCGCGCCAGACGGGTCAACTCCTTCTCGGCCTGCGCCTCGCGGATCGTGCGGATCGTGTTCTCGATCTGGCGGTTGGCGTCGGCTATGAGCTGCTGCGCCTCCTCCTTGGCCCGTTTGAGAATCTCCTGCCGCTCGGCGCGGATCTTCGACAGCTGCTCCGCATAGGTCTGCTCCAGCTCCTCGACCTTGCGGTCCGTCAGCCGGATGCGGTCGCGCTTCTGCTCCCAGTAGTGTTTGTCGCGGGCAATCTCGCGCAACTGCTTCTCGATATTGATATGGTCCGACCCGGCCTTCTCGCTGGCCCGGCGGATGATCTCCTCCGGGAGTCCGATCTTGCGGGCAATCTCCACGGCAAACGAACTGCCCGGCTTGCCCGTCTCCAGCTTGAAGAGCGGCCGGATGTTCTGCACGTCGAACAGCATCGCACCGTTGGCAATCCCCTCCGTATTCGACGCATAGTATTTGATATTGGCGTAGTGGGTCGTGATGACGCCGTAGCACCCCTTCTCCAGCAGGCGTTCGAGAATCGCCTCGGCAATCGCCCCGCCGATGATCGGCTCGGTGCCCGACCCGAACTCGTCGATCAGCACCAGGGTCCGCGGCGAGGCTCCGGCAAGCATGTGCTTCATGTTGAGCAGGTGGGAGGAGTAGGTCGAGAGGTCGTTGTCGATCGACTGCTCGTCGCCGATGTCGATGCAGAGGCTCTCGAAGACGGGCAGCTCGGAGATCTCCGACGCCGGGACCGGGAACCCGCACTGGAACATGTACTGGACGATGCCGGTGGTCTTCAGGCAGACGGATTTCCCGCCGGCATTGGGACCCGAAATGACGAGGATGTGCTTGCGGCGGTCCAGCTGCAGGTCGAGCGGGACGATTTCGCGCCCGGCGGCCCGCAGGGTCTGCTGCAAGAGCGGATGGCGGGCATTTTTGAGCACCAGCCGGTCGTCGGTCGAGAGGATCGGCCTCACGCATCCGTTCTCCGAGGCCCAGCGCCCCTTGGCGCGCAGCATGTCCATCTCGGCCAGGTAGTCGCCCGACGCGGCGATCAGCTCCGCATCGGGACGGATCCCTTCGGTGAACTCCGTGAGGATGCGCACAATCTCGCGCCGTTCGGCATATTCCAGCTCACGCAGTTCGTTGTTGATCTCCACCACCTCGACCGGTTCGACATAGAAGGTCTTTCCGGTGGCCGATTCGTCGTGGATGAAGCCGTTGAGCTTGCGTTTGTTCGAGGCCGAGACGGGGATCACGGCACGCCCGTCGCGGATCGAGATCTGCGCGTCGCTCTCGACGATTCCCGCCCCCTTGGCGGCGGCCAGTACGGCCTGCAGCCGTTTGGCGGCCTGCCCCTCGCGTTCGCGGATCGCACGGCGGATCTCCTGCAGCGCCGGGGAGGCATTGTCCCTCACGTTGCCGAAGCGGTCGACGATCGTCTCGATGCGCCGCACGATCTCCGGGAAGGCCTCCACGCCCCGCGTGCGGGCATGGAGCGTCGGGTAACGCTCCGCACGGTTCAGGATGAACGACACGATGCCGCCGATCGTCGTGAGGGCACGGCCGAGGGTGACGACCTCCTCCACGTCGAGGAACGAACCCTCGACGCGCAGTTTGGCGACAAGCTGATCGACATCGGGATACTCCCCGCCGGGGAAGTCGCGCTCCATTTCGAGCACCAGACGCATTTCGTCTGCCAGGGCCAGGCGGCGCTCGATCTCACGCGGGGAGGTCGAAAAGCCCTCCGCGGCAATCCGTTCGCGGGCGGCCTGCATCGTACAACGTTCGGCAACCTGTTCCCGCAGGCGGTCGAACCCGATTTTCTGCTCGAAAGTGGTTGGATAGATCATGTGTGAGGTATCGAAAAAAACGGTCCCGCGGCTCGCCCGGGACCGAAGCATTTTACATTCCGGATTTTCAGCGCAGGGCCTTGAGCGAATCCCGCCGGGCCTGTTCTGCAGCCTTGGCGGCCTTGCGTTCGGCCTTGGCCTGCATCTTTTCGGGGCTGCGGCCGAAGAGCGAGAAGTGGACGTAACGGCCGGGATACTGCTCCAGATCGGCCAGCAGCGAGGCCAGGTTGACGCTGGCTTCGTTCAGCGACTCGTAGAGCGACGGATCGTTCAGCAAGCGTCCGACGGTCCCTTTGCCCTCCTGGATACGTTCCAGCAGGAGGTTCATCTCCCCGACCGTCTCGGAGAGCTCCCGGGCGAATCCCGCATCGGCCAGCTCCGTGGTGATACGGTTCAGGTTTCCCATCATGCTGTCGACCCGCGGGGCATTCTCGCCCAACATTTCGGAGAAGGCCGTCAGGTTCTCCACGGCGGAGGCAAGATTCTGTTTTTCGGTATCGAGCAGGTCGGCCAGATCGCCCGACATGGCATCGAGATGCCGGAGTGTTCCGTTGATACTCTGCGCATTGTCCTCCATCAGGAGATTCAGGTTGTTGAGTGTCCGCGAGAGGTCGGCGGTCACCTGCGAGACCTTCTGTTTGAAGAACTCCAGCTCCGAGCCGGCCATATCCATCAGATCGCGGCTCCGCACCGAACGCAGCGTATCGCCCTTTTCGAGATACTCCGCCGATTTTCCGTAGACGATTTCGATAGCCTTTCCGCCCATGAAACCGTCGCTGAAGATCTTGGCTTCGGAATCCTTCGGGATGCGGTACTGGCGTTTGATGGTGAACTGCAGCACGACATTGTCGCTGCGCTGGGGATCGAGCGAGATATCGGTGACCGTTCCGACCTTGACACCCTTCAACATGATGGGCGAGGCGGCCTGGATTCCACTCACCTGGTCGTAGGAGGCGTAGTAGACCACATTGCGGCTGAGAATGTCCAGTCCCTGCAGGAACCGGATTCCGGCCCAGGCGGCCACGATCATCGTCACGGCGAATATGCCGATCTTGACTTCCCTTTTCATATGCTATTTTACTTCTTTACAATTTGCGTACCCCGGCAGCAGACGACGAAGGCGTCGGGGAACGTTTTGCGGATTTCGGCGACCCTGCGCTGGGCGGCGGCACGCGAATCGTACTCCCCGACACCGTACTTGTAGGGGAATCGTCCGTCCGAGAGATATTGTTTCACCTTGCCGCGGTAGGCCCGGAACTGCGCGGAGTTCAGCGACACGGGCTTGGCCGAGGCGAGCACCTGCACCGTATAGCGCAAGGGTTCCGACGCCGCAGCCCCGCTTTTCGCCGCACCTGCTTTCGCCGCATCGTCTTTTGCCGACCCGTCCTTTACCGAACCGTCCTTTGCAACCTTCTCCTCCTTTTCGGCCTTGGAGTTTTTCCCGGCCGGTTCGACCTTCGGGTCGGGTTTTGCCGCGCTCTTCCCGGCGGAGGCATCCACCTTCGCGGCATCTCCGGCAGCGGGTTTCGAGGCGGGTTTCGAGGCGGCGGGCATCTCCTTTTGCGGTCCGGCGTCCGGCGTTGCACGCTCCACGGCGGCACCCTCCTCGGCCGTGCGGGTTTCGAGCACGTAGGACGAATACTCCTTCACGGCGCGGTAGATCGACGCGGCGATTTCGTTCTGGCCCTTCTCCGACTTCATGTAGGCCAGCTCCTGGGCATTGGTCATGAACCCGATCTCGGTCAGCGCACTGGGCATGTCCGTGGCGTACAGCACGCGCAGCAGCTGCCGTTTCACGCCCCGGGAGTTGCGTCCGGCCTTGGTGTACTGCGTCTGGATGCAGCGGGCGATGGCCATGCTGTACTCACCGTAGGTGAACTGCAGGTTCTGGATATAGGCCCGCACGATGGCGGCGGTTCGTTCGTCCGACATGTCGATCAGGTCCTCGCGGTTGCTTTCGTAGAGGGCATTCTCGTTATAGCGCTGCTCCTTGGGGGTTTCGCCCATGATGAGCGTCTCAACGCCCTTGACGGCCGTGGCCCGCGGCGCCGCATTGGCATGGATCGAAATGAAGAGATCGCCCCCGGCGTTGTTCGCGATGTCGGCCCGGGCCTGGAGGTCCGTCGCCAGATCGGCACCCAGGGCCTTGTCCGAGGTTCGCGTGTAGACGACCTTGACGCCCGGCATTCCCTCCTCGATGAGTTTCCCGAGTTTGAGGGCTACCTTCAGCGTAAGGTCCTTTTCGTAGACGCCGCCGTAGTGTGCTCCGGGGAATTTGCCGCCGTGTCCGGCATCGATCACCACGACCCCGACGCCGTGCGCAATATTCCCCGCGGCAACCGCGTTTGTACAGACGGCGGCAACCGCGAAAGCGAGGAGCAGCAAAAGGCGCGTGCGCATATTTAATGGTGGCAAGTGCAAGCTTTCTGTAATTTTTTACCTATCTTTGTCGAGCCGAAAACGCGGCAGGAGGGCTTCCGAGGCCCGATCCGGGCGTTTTTGCCGACTTG
>CALUMM010000008.1 GCA_944321755.1 uncultured Alistipes sp. | reverse complement strand
TTGGCCGACTCCTCGAAATTCGGGCAGCGCGGTTTCGGGCGTATCGGTTCGCTGGAGGATGTGGATGTGATCGTGACTGACGCCAGGGTCTCCGAACAGATGTCCGCGGCGCTCGAAGAGGCCGGTGTGGACCTGATCGTCGTCAAATAGAGGACCCGTTTACGGACCGATTTGCAACATGGATTGACTTTACGGTTTGGCCCCGATCCGGTTGAGGAGTCGGTCTTGCATTCGAAGAAAGAGGGAGCAATCAGAGCAAGGATGGCAAGAAAAGAAGGGGAATAAGATTGCAGAAAGAAGAACTGTAATTCCACCAAAGATGAAACGAATCCATAAAATTAGTTACCTTTGATGCAAGATTATGGATAGAGAGCATGTCAAGGATTCTGATTATAGACGATGAGGCGCAATTACGGAAATTATTGGCCCGCATCATCAGTCTTGAAGGGTATGAAGTCCTCGAAGCGGAGGATTGCGCCCAGGGGATGAAAATGCTTGCGCAATACGACTTTGAGGTCGTATTGTGCGATGTCAAGCTGCCCGATGGAAATGGAGTCGACCTCGTTGGCAAGATCAAACAAGCGGCGCCATTGACCGAGGTGATCCTGCTCACGGCATACGGCAATATCCCGGACGGCGTGCAGGCGATCAAAAACGGAGCGTTCGACTATATCACAAAGGGGGATGACAACAATAAGATTCTGCCGCTGTTGAGCCGGGCCGTCGAAAAGTCCGAGTTGCAGAAACGGCTGGCCCGTTACGAGACGAAATCCTCGGCCGAATATTCTTTCGATCGCATCATCGGCTCCTCACCCGCCATGCGTCAAGCCACCGAACTGGCCCGGAAAGTGGCCGGAAGCGATGCGTTTGTCCTGCTTACCGGAGAAACCGGTACCGGGAAAGAGGTCTTTGCAAATGCCATACATCATGCCGGCGCACGGGCCAAAGAGGCTTTTGTCGCCGTAAACTGTTCGGCGTTTTCCAAGGAACTGCTCGAAGGAGAGCTCTTCGGACACAAGGCGGGCAGCTTTACCGGAGCCACAAAAGACAAAAAGGGGTTGTTGGAGGAGGCCGACGGCGGGACACTGTTCCTTGATGAAATAGGCGAAATGCCGATGGACCTGCAGGCGAAACTGCTGCGAGTACTCGAAAACGGCGAATTCCTGAAGATCGGCGAAACGCGGCCCAAACGGGTCAATTTGCGCGTGATTGCCGCCACGAACCGCAACCTTGAGCAGGAGATCGCCCGGGGAAATTTCCGTGAAGACCTCTATTTCCGCCTCTCGGTTTTCCGCATTCATCTTCCGGCTTTGAGCGAACGGCCGGAAGATATTGAAGAGTATGTCCGCTTCTTTGTCGAACAGTTTGCCCGGAAAATGGGAAAACGGATCGATCGGATCGACAAGGAATACATTGCCGCCATGAAGCGGCATGTGTGGCATGGGAACGTGCGGGAGCTTCGGAACATCGTCGAACGCAGCCTGATCATGACCGACGGAAATGTCGTTACTGTCGACGCTTTGACGCCCGACTTCAAGATCTCCCAACAAGCCGGAACGGCACCGGATTCGCTCGCACTGGAAGACATCGAACGCAGGCATATCCTGAAGGTGATGGAGTATGCGCGGGGAAACAAGGCGGAAGCTGCGCGTTTGCTGGGAATAGGCATCGCAACCTTATATCGCAAGCTGGAAAGTTATGGCATAAAATAGCCGGCACCCTATCATTTTGAGAGAGGGGGCTTATCATATTGATAAGCCCCCTCTCTTTTTTTACGCTTCATGATATTCAATAATATACTGATTTTCAACATATTGCATATCCACCCAATCGTTTGGCATCCTCTTCGTAACATGCCGGTACAAACTGTTAAACCCAAAAGCAATGAATGGATGGGATATCGCTGTCATCATGATCATGGCCGGATTTGTATTGTATCTGTTTGCACGCATGGTAAACTGTTTCATAAAAAGGCTGAACGACAGCAAAAGAGACCGAATCAAATGGTAACTCTAAAAAATAGAAAACAATGAATGAAATTCTGATGTTCCTGGCCCTGGCAGCCTTGGGCGCCTTGTGCTACTGGTTTTACTACAAATGTGTCGACTGGTTCGAAGAAATCTAACCCCCGGGATTATGTTCATAGGACTTCTGATATTGAGCCTGCTTGTGCTCGTCTACTTGATGTATGTACTCATCAAACCCGAAAAATTCTGAGTGAGGGAATACCTGGCAAAAACGTAAATAAATGAATACTGAAATTTTTGGCATCATTCTGCAATGGGTTGCTTTGGTGGCGCTCAGCTATCCCCTGGGACGCTACATTGCCAAAGTATACAAGGGGGAGCGTACCTGGCTCGACTTCATGAACCCCGTCGAGCGATGGATCTACAAGGTGTGCGGGATCCGCCCCGACGAGGAGATGGACTGGAAACAGTTCCTGAAGGCATTGTTGACCGTCAATCTATTCTGGTTTGTCTGGGGAATGCTCCTGCTGGTCTGCCAGGGATGGCTCCCGCTGAATCCGGACGGAAACGGAGGACAGTCCCCCGATCTGGCGTTCAATACGACGATCAGCTTTATGGTGAACTGCAACCTCCAGCATTACAGCGGGGAATCCGGACTCACCTATTTTACGCAGCTCTTCGTCATCATGCTTTTCCAGTTTGTCACCGCAGCCTGCGGAATGGCGGCTCTCGCCGGGATCATGAAGGCGCTCGCAGCCAAAACCACGAAGACCATCGGGAACTTTTGGGTGTTCATGACAAAGAGTGTCACCCGAATCCTGATGCCGCTTTCTTTGTTGGTGGGCATTTTGCTGGTCGTCAACGGAACTCCCATGTCTTTCGACGGCAAACAGACGATCGAGACGCTCGAAGGCGGCGAGCAGGTGATCAGCCAAGGACCGACGGCCGCGATCGTTCCCATCAAGCAGCTCGGAACGAACGGCGGCGGATACTTCGGGACGAACTCCTCGCATCCGCTTGAAAACCCCAATGCCTTCACGAATATCCTGGAATGCTGGTCCATCCTGATCCTGCCGATGGCCATGGTGTGGGCCGTCGGATTCTATATTCGCCGCAGGAAACTGGCCGCATGGATCTTCGGCGTAATGCTCTTTGCCTTTACGGTCGGCGTGTGCGTGTCGGTACCCCAGGAGATGGGAGGCAATCCCCGGATCGACGAAATGGGCATTGCCCAGGACCTCGGCTCGATGGAGGGCAAGGAGATCCGGATCGGCTCGGGGGCTTCGGCCATGTGGGGCATGGTGACCACCGTTACCTCCAACGGATCCGTGAACTCGATGCATGACAGCCAAACCCCGCTCAGCGGACTGCTCCAAATGCTCAACATGCAGATAAACTGCTGGTTCGGCGGCGTGGGCGTCGGATGGATGAACTACTTTGCCTTCCTGATCATCGCCGTATTCATCAGCGGCCTGATGGTCGGACGAACCCCCGAATTCCTCGGCAAGAAGGTGGAGGCCCGGGAGATGAAAATCGCAACGCTGGTGGTGCTCATGCACCCGTTCCTGATCCTGGTCGGAACCGGCATCGCCGCGGCCGCGGCTGCAATCCACCCGGAATTCGGGTGGCTCAACAACCCTTCGTTCCACGGACTGAGCGAAATGCTCTACGAATACACCTCCGCGGCGGCGAACAACGGGTCCGGCTTCGAAGGACTGGCCGACAACACGCCTTTCTGGAACATTTCGACCGGTATCGCGCTGATTATGGGGCGCTATTTCCCGATCGTGGGACAGGTCGCCATCGCCGGCCTGCTTGCCTCGAAGAAGTTTGTCCCGGAAAGTGCCGGTACGTTGAAAACCGATACGTTCACCTTCTCGCTGATGACCTTTGCGGTAATCATGATCGTTGCGGCGCTCTCGTTCTTTCCCGCCCTGGCGCTGGGCCCGATTGCCGATTATTTAAGTTTCTAACTGCGCAATGACAAGATGAAAAAACAATTCAACAATACGCTGTTTGACAAACAGCTCCTGAAAACGGGTCTCAAGGAGTCTTTCCGGAAACTCGACCCCCGGAAAATGATCAAGAATCCGATCATGTTCACGGTGGAGGCGGTTACGGCCGTCATGCTGCCGATGCTGGTCTATATTGCTGTCTCGGGCGACGATTCACAGGGGTCGTTCTGGTATAACCTGGTCGTCTTTGCGGTTTTGTTGCTGACGGTCCTCTTTGCCAATTTCGCGGAAGCGATTGCCGAGGCCCGCGGCAAGGCGCAGGCGGACTCGCTCCGGAAAACCCGGGAGGAGACCCCTGCAAAGCTGGTCGTCGGCAACGGGAAAACCAGAACCGTAAGCAGTTCGGAACTGAAACGCGGGGATCTCTTCGAGTGCGTGGCGGGCGACACGATTCCGGCCGACGGCGAGATCATCGAGGGACTGGCCTCCATCGACGAAAGCGCCATCACGGGAGAATCGGCCCCGGTGATCCGCGAAGCGGGCGGCGACAAGAGCTCGGTGACGGGCGGCACCAAGGTCCTTTCCGACCGCATTCTGGTCAAGGTGACCGCCCAGCCCGGAGAGAGTTTTCTTGACAAAATGATCGCGCTGGTGGAGGGTTCTTCACGCCAGAAGACCCCCAACGAAATTGCGCTGACGATTCTCCTGGCAGGTTTTACCCTTGTTTTTGTGATTGTCTGTGCCACACTAAAACCCTTTGCGGACTACATCGGCGCCAACATTACGATTGCGGCATTCATCTCGCTGTTCGTCTGCCTGATCCCGACGACCATCGGAGGGTTGCTGTCGGCGATCGGCATTGCCGGAATGGATCGGGCCCTGCGGGCCAACGTAATCACCAAATCGGGAAAGGCCGTGGAAACGGCCGGAGACATCGACACGCTTTTGCTGGATAAAACCGGAACCATCACCATCGGCAACCGCAAAGCGACCCGCTTCTATCCCGTACAGGGCGGCGATTCCGGAGCATTTGTCCGGATGTGCGTCCTCTCCTCGGTTGCCGACCAGACCCCGGAGGGAAAATCCATCGTGGAGCTCGGATCGGGGCAGGGCATCAAAGTGGATCCCCGGGAAATGGTCGGCATGCGGATGGTTCAGTTTACGGCCGAAACCCGCTGTTCGGGCGTGAACTTGCCGGACGGCACCCGCATCCGCAAAGGGGCCACCGAAGCGATCCGGAAAATCGTCACCGACGCCGGGCACGCCTTCCCGCAGGAGATCGACGGAATCGTCCAAAGGATCTCGGCCAACGGCGGAACGCCGCTGGTGGTATGCTCCGACGAACGGGTGCAGGGGGTGATCGAATTGCAGGACATTATCAAGACCGGCATTCGCGAGCGGTTCGAGCGGCTCCGCAAGATGGGTGTCAAAACCGTCATGGTAACAGGCGACAATCCGCTGACCGCAAAATATATTGCTGAAAAAGCGGGTGTGGATGACTTTATCGCCGAAGCCAAGCCGGAAGACAAGATGGAATACATCAGACGGGAACAACAGGCCGGAAAACTGGTTGCCATGATGGGTGACGGCACGAACGACGCCCCGGCCCTGGCCCAGGCCGATGTCGGCGTGGCCATGAACAGCGGAACCCAGGCGGCCAAGGAGGCCGGCAACATGGTCGACCTGGACAACGACCCGACGAAACTGATCGAAATCGTGGAGATCGGCAAGCAGCTGCTCATGACACGCGGGACGCTGACCACCTTCTCCATCGCCAATGACGTGGCCAAATACTTCGCCATCGTGCCGGCGCTCTTCATCACCTCGATCCCGTCGTTGCAGGCCCTCAACATCATGCACCTCCATTCGCCCGAAAGCGCCATTCTGTCGGCCGTGATCTTCAACGCGATCATCATTCCGCTGCTGATCCCGCTGGCCCTTCGCGGCGTGACCTACAAGCCGATCGGAGCCTCCGCCCTGCTGCGCCGCAACCTGTTCATCTACGGGTTGGGAGGCATCGTCGCCCCGTTCGCGGGAATCAAACTGATCGATATTTTAATTAGCGTATTTTTTTAATTGAAGGAGAATCATGAAAAATGTATGGATATCGCTTAAGTTCACCCTGGCGATGTGTGTCGTGCTCACCATCGGGTACGTGCTGGTCCTGCGTCTGACGGCCGCGGTCGCCTCGCCGAATGACGGAGAGGCCCCGGTGGTCGAACTGAACGGGAAAGTCGTCGGCGCCGCCAACGTCGGGCAGCAATTCACCGACAACCGCTATTTCTGGGGCCGTCCCTCTGCCGTCGATTACAACGGCGGAGCCTCGGGCGGAAGCAACAAGGGAACCAACAATCCGGAATATCTGGCCGAAGTAGAGGCTCGCATCGATGCCTTTTTGGAGGCCCACCCCTATCTCGAAAGAAAAGACGTCCCGGCAGAAATGGTTACCGCCAGCGGGTCGGGACTGGATCCGGACATTTCGCCGCGTGGCGCCGAGGTGCAGATCCGCCGTGTCGCCGAAGCCCGCGGCATGTCGGAAGACCAGGTTCGGGAAATTGTGGAGGAAACCGCCCAAAAGCCCTGGCTGGGACTTTTCGGAACGTATAAGGTAAATGTCCTGAAGCTCAACGTCGCGCTCGATGAAGCTCAAAAACGATAACAATGGATCAGTGAATTTGAAGTTATGAAACGTATAATAGCCTGTGCACTGGTTGTAATGGCCGTATTGACCGCCGGTCGTGTTTCCGCACAAGACAAAGGCATCTCTTTCAGCGGCGGGAGCGACCTGGTTAGCAGTTATGTTTGGCGCGGTGTGTACGAGGCCGGCGTCAGCCTCCAGCCGACAATGACCATGAGTGCCGGCAATTTCTCGGCAACCGCGTGGGGATCGGTGGATTTCGCGTCAACCTCGTACAAGGAGATGGACCTCACGCTGGCCTACACCCTGGGGCCCGTCACCTTGTCATTGGCCGATTTGTATTGGGAAGGAGGGGCCGGCAACAGAGACCTGATCGGCCGGAACTACTTTACTTTCGATAATCATTCCCCTCATCGCATTGAAGTCGGGGCCAGTTGGGTCGTCTCGGAAAAAATTCCATTCACGCTGTCCTGGTACACGATCCTCTTCGGGGCCGCCGATGTCAACAGCCGGGGCGAACGGGCGTATGGCTCCTATTTCGAAATCGCCTGTCCGTTCCAGGTGAAAGGGATCGACATGAAGGCCGGTGTCGGCATGGTGCCCTGGAATGCGTATGGGACTTACGGAGTCGACAGGGATTTCTATGTCCAAAATGTTTTCCTCAATGCGGGGAAGACTTGGGATATCGGGGGAAATGACGGTATGAATATCGGATTATTTACCAATCTGATTTGGAATCCTGCCTTGGAAGATGTTAATTTTGTGGGCGGCGTTTCTTTCAGAATGTGACGGGGAAAGATGAACAGCGATACGCGACAAAGCGCACAGCATTTTCTCGATCTGATCAAACAATCGCATCGGGGCAAGTTCAAGGTCTACATCGGCATGAGTGCCGGTGTAGGCAAAACTTACCGTATGCTGCAGGAGGCGCATCAGCTGTCCGAAGCCGGGGTCGACGTCCGGATCGGATACGTGGAGACGCATGGCCGGGCCGAGACCGAGGCGCTGGTCGAGGGACTCACCCTGATTCCCCGGAGGAAACTTTTCTATAAGGGGAAGGAGCTCGAAGAGATGGATACGCAGACGATCATCAATCAGCATCCCGAGATCGTCATCGTGGACGAACTGGCGCATACCAATATCGAAGGGAGCGCGAATCCCAAACGCTGGCAGGATGTCATGCAGATCCTCGATGCGGGGATCAGCGTGATTTCGGCCGTCAACATCCAGCATCTGGAAGGGATCAACGAGCAGGTCCAGACGATTACCGGCGTCGAAATCCAGGAACGCATCCCGGACAGCGTGCTGGCCGTGGCCGACGAGGTGGTCAACATCGACTTGACGGCCGATGACCTGATCGAGCGTCTGAAAGCCGGGAAGATTTATCGGCCGGACAAGATTGCAGCGGCTTTGGGTAATTTTTTCACGCACGACAACCTGCTACAACTCAGGGAACTGGCGCTGAAAGAGGTCGCCATGCGGGTGGAAAAGAAGGTTGAAACGCAGGTTGTGGCCGAAGGAAAGCTGTGCCACGAGTATCTGATGGCCGTGATCGACTCCTCCGAAAAACGGGCGCGCCGGGTCATTCGGAAAACGGCCCGCCTGGCCACACACATGAATGCGGCGTTCATCGTCCTGTATGTCCAATCCGACAAAGAGAGCATGGACCGCATACCGTTGGCGAACCAGCGCTATCTGATCAACAACTTCAATCTGGCCTCGGAACTGGGCGGAGAGGTCGTGCGGGTCCATTCGAACCGTTACATCGAAACGATCGTGGATATCTGCCAAGAGCGGAAAATCAACACGGTCTGCATCAGCGGTCCCCGATTTTCGCTATATTCGCTGCTTGTAACGGCTCTCAGGTTTCGACTTTTGTTGAATCGATTGGCAAAACTCAATGTGGATTTAATTATTTTATCGTGATGAATCTTCGTAACAGATTGACCTTGGGTATAGGCGTATTGTTCGTGCTGATTCTTTTGCTGGGACTCCAATCGGTCCGCTCGGTCCGGCAGCTATCCGTCGCATCGAAGGACATCCTTGCGGACAACTACAACTCCGTGCATTATGTGGAAGAGATGCTCCGTTCGCTGGACCGCCTCTCGCAGGACTCCACGTCGCGCGGCGTTTTGATAAACAGCCTGGCCCTTCAGCAGCAAAACATCACCGAGGTAAATGAAAAGGAGGTTACGTCCGCCCTGACCCGAAAGATCGATGCGCTGACGGACTCGGTCTCCATCGCCCAGATCCAGGAGATCCGCGACGACCTGTATCGGGTGATGGAGCTCAATATGAACTCGATACGATCCAAAAGCTCGGGAATGGAATCCCGTGCGGAGGACGCGGTACAATGGCTTACGATATTGTCCATATTGTGTATCCTGTTGGCGGCCGTTTTCCTGATCCGCTTCCCGGCCGTTATTTTGCGGCCGATCGACAAACTGAAACAGGGAATCACCCAGATCGCCAACCACAACTATGACGAACGGCTCGATTTCGGCGACAACAAGGAGTTCCGGGCCGTGGCCGCATCATTCAACGATATGGCCTGCAAACTGTCGGAATACCGCCGCAGTTCGCTCGACAGGCTTATGACGGAGAAGAAGAGGATCGAAGCCATTGTAAACAGCCTGCATGAGCCGATCATCGGCCTGGATCCGGAGCGCAAGATCCTCTTCATGAACAACGAGGCTTTCTCGATCCTGAACTTGAAACGAGGGAATATCATCGGGCGCAATGCGGCGGAAATAGCCTTGAACAACGACCTGTTGAGACGGCTCATCCGGGAAGTATATGCGGAGCATGACGACCAGGAGCACGAGCCTTTGAAAATTTATGCGGACAACAAGGAGAGCTATTTCCAGATGGACAACATTCCCCTGTACATAAATCCCGTAGGGGAAACGCAGCAGCAGTTTGTCGGGAACCTGATCATTTTGAATAATGTCACCAAATACAAAGAGCTGGATTCCGCCAAAACGAACTTCATCGCCACGGTCTCCCACGAGATGAAAACCCCCATTTCGTCGATACTCATGAGCCTGCAGCTGCTCGGGGATTCCCGGCTTGGATCTCTCAATGAAGAACAGACCCAGCTGGTGGGGAGTATCCGGGAAAGCAGCAACCGGCTGTTGAACATTACCGGCGAGTTGCTGAACCTCACCCAGGTGGAATCGGGAAAATTAAAGCTGATGCCCAAGATCATCAAGCCCATCGAGTTGATCGAATATGCCATCAAGGCCACCCAGGTGCTGACGGAACGCTTCCATTGCTTTGTCGAGGTGGAATATCCCGAAAAGATCTCGAAACTCTTTGTGGACAACGAGAAGATCGCCTGGGTCATTACCAATCTGTTGTCGAACGCGATCCATCACTCGCCGGAAAATTCCAGAATCATTATCGGGGCGGCCCAACATGACAAGCGGGTGGATATTTATGTGCAGGATTTCGGCCGCGGCATAGACCCCCGTTACCACAAGAGCATCTTCGAGCGATATTTCCGGGTTCCCGGCACCAAAGTTCAGGGTAGCGGATTGGGCCTGGCCATCTCGAAAGATTTTGTGGAGGCGCACGGAGGCACGATTTCGATCGAAAGCGAAATCGGAAAAGGGTGTCGGTTCACCGTATCGCTTCCGGTCTAACCTTGAAAAAGAGGGAGTAAAAAATTAAATAACCTCTGTTTTAATGTCAGTTATTGGGGATAGTGAATGCCAACGCAGCCCCGGGGAAACAGAACCGTTGCCTTTTCGTTATCACATTCTATCATAGAAATGCAACAGCCCAATTGTTCGGGCTGTTGCATTTCTTTAAAGGCTCTCCGCCGAAGAACAGTTTTTTATTCTGTCATGGTAGTGATCTTTCAGTAGCGGAAAATGTTGGCACGGCGAATATCGTCGGACGATCGTGATGCAAATCCCAGCCACAATGCTCCGTTTTTCATTCATTTTAATACCTTCGGCTTCCATGTATCCGGTGGCTGTGATGCCGACTGTTGTGAGGGCTTGCATGTCGGCGATAGCACCCACCTTCATGCGGGGATAAGCTTGCGCACCTGTCAGGTCGAGGAGTGTTACATAGGCTACGGAGGCCGTTTTTCCGTTGTTGTCGTTACCGATGCCTTCGTAAAATAGATGATGCCGTTCGTGCAGTCGAACCCCTGGAAATCGTAATATCCCAGGTCGTCTGCCGTTTTTCCGGTATTGACCGTGAATTGCCCGACGGGTGTGAGTTGATCCAGTTTGCGGGCTTTGATTACGCGCGTTTCCATTGTTTTTTGCGTACCATCCTCGCCGCCCCATGTCACAGACAACGAGATGTCGGAGACGGGAAGTGCCAGCGCTTCGCTCAAACGGTAGACGTAGAAATCGCGGACGCCTGTTGTTGAGGCTGTGATAGCCAGCAGGTCACTGGCGGCGTCGATTGCCGGATGCAGGTTCCATTTTCCTTCGAGATAGAAGGTTTCGCCGTCGTATCTGTCGAGCGTCTTACCCGCCTCATACTTGATGCGCGAAACGGTCTGACTCTGGCTATAACTGCCGTCGTCGAGTTTGTTTCCATTGCTTCCGATCCAAATGTAATGGTTTCCGTCCTGTTGTTCCTCGACGGACATGTTTGTTCCGTGTCCGAACCAGCGCAGGGTCATGTAATCGGTTGGAGCCTCGTTGGCGCTTCCGCGGATCACATGTCGTTTATGCTGGTCCGTACCTGCAATCTGCACGTAATAGATTTCGCCCTTCGAATCCACGTCGAAGCATTGCATGACCGAATTGCGGACGAGTTGCACGCCCTTGCTGTAGACAATCTGGTCGGTCAGGGGGGCTTGACCCGTTCGAAAATGGCTTCATTGGGCACCGAGACCGAGGCCCGGGCATATACGCCATTGGGGACTGTGACCGTAATAGGAGCATTTCCGGTCCCGATTCCGGTGATAACCCCTTGTGTATCGACCCGCACGGCGTTTTCGTTGCCTGAACTCCAGACAAGTCCCAGCGGATTGGCGGTCTGATCGTACCAATCGGTTGGCGAGACTCCTTTTCCGGGGAGTATGACCTTGATACGGAGTTGTTCCGTACCGCTGACACTGATTCCAACCGATGATTTTTCAAAAAGGATGCTCAGCACATCGTTCTCCTCCGTTTCGTCGGTGCAGGAGGAAAGCAGGGGAGTCGTAATCAGCAGGAACATTCCCGACAGCAGGGCGATGATCCTCGATTTGCGGTATTTTCGTGATTTATTCATGACAGGTTGTTTATTGCTTTACTACTTTGATATCATCCAGCCACATGCGTTTTTCGATCGTGGCGATTTTGGTCCGGCTCTCGGCGGTGACATTCTTGATGACGACCGTATGGTCGGTCCAGGGGAAACGACCGTTCTGGTCGCGGCTTGAATCGTCGTTGTACAGTTATGTTCACCCCGGGTAAGGAGATTCCGGCAGTTGCTGGTTACACGGCTCCGCGCGGCAACTACGCCAGTATGCAGACCGACGGGTGGGAGTTGGGCGTGGGCTGGCGAGACAGTCGTGAATTTGTCATGGACAAGATTCTTGAGGATCTGAATTTTGCCACGACCTATTGTTTGTCGGACAAGGCGTATGTGAACAATTCGCAGATCAACCGTTGGGTGGCGCTGGCATTCAAGGCGCGGGTTTGCCTTTACGAGGGGACCTACCGCAAGTACCATACGGAATTTGGGTTGGGGGCATCGTCAGACAAGTGGCTTCGGGAGTCCGTATCGGCGTGTGAAACGTTGATGAATGAGAGTCCCTATTCGCTTGTGCACAGTTCCGCGAATCTGAAGACCCAGTGGCGGAAGCTTTTTACCAGCGGGGATATTGATTACCAGGAGATCATTTTCGCCAATGAGTTCAGTGAGGAGTTGTTGCGGTTTCATTCTGCGACGTGGAAATTCACATCGGGCTCCTATGGATCGCGTTGGTCGCTTTCGAAAGCTTTTGTGAATACCTATTTGATGTTGACGGTTCTCGTTTCACAGATCGCAGTGACTACAATAAGACGGAGTTTACAGAAGAGGTTCAGGATCGAGATTACCGTCTGATGCAGTCGATCATTACGCCCGGCTATTCGAAAAAGGTTGCGGGCGTGGACACACAGAAAGCTCCGGATTTCTCGTTGACGCTTACCGGATATCAGGTTATCAAGTGGACGTTGGATGACGACAAGTACGAAGGGACCAACAACAGTACCAATTCTCTTCCGGTATTTCGTTTTGCCGAGGTATTGCTCAATTATGCTGAGGCGAAGGCAGAATTGGGGGAGTTTGGCGAGACTGAATGGAACCAGACGATCACGCCGTTGCGCGAGCGGGCCGGGGTTAACAGCAAGATTCCCTTGTCAGCCGATCCCTACCTGATTGCGTATTATAATAATCAGACCACAGACAAATGGATTTTAGAGATCCGACGTGAGCGAGCCATAGAGATGTTGCTTGAAAACCTGCGTTATGAAGATTTGATGCGCTGGAAATTGGGAGAAATGCTTGAGAAGGAGTGGACGGGCATCTATATTCCCGAGAAAGAGAAAGCCTATGATCTGAACGGTGATGGTATCAATGACGTTTGTGTTACGGACGGCAAGCCGGGAACGGAGAATGGTGTTTTCTATGTTGATTTGTCGAAGGGCCAGTATTCGCTCAATGTAGATAACTGTCTGGTATATAATGAAGATCGTATTTGGGCGGATCGCAAGTACCTGCATCCCATTCCGAAAACAGCCTGCATCATCAATCCGGCATTGGGACAAAATGAAGGATGGGGTGAATAATGGATGAATTCTGTTTTCAGATTTAGGCCAATAATTAAGTTTCTGCTATTTGGGCGAGATCTCTTTGGGGAGTATCTCGCCCAAATATTTAGAGGGGGCCTTATTTGTCGAGTGTTGTTGTCGGGAGAGACTGTATGTCTTCGGATCGTTGGATGTCGGAGTTCAGACGGTTGGAGGTATTTGTTCGTTTGTGTAGGTTGGGCCATGCCGACAGATCGATGTCCTTTAATTTATTATGTTATGGTGATATTTGGGATTGTTTGTTTTTCTCTTTGTCCATTATTGTTTCTGCCTGATTGACGGCTATCTGCGTATTATTGTATACGGGAACGGTTCTTCGGACAGGTTTTGGGTGATTGTTTCTCGTTTTTGAGGGCATTTTTCGGGTATTTAAAAACAAAATCCCGGTAAAGGTGTGTGCCCCCCCCCTCTCCTTCCTCCTCCAAATGAAAAATCCCTGCAAACACCGGTTTGCAGGGATTCGGGAGGGTTTTTGTACTGCCCCCCCCCTCTTTGCGGAGAGAACGAGATTCGAACTCGTGGTACGGGTTGCCCCGTACGTCGGTTTAGCAAACCGGTGGTTTCAGCCACTCACCCATCTCTCCGGGCACGCTTCGCGGACTGTTCCGTCCGAAAGGGTGTGCAAATATAGAATCTTTTTGGGTAAATACAAAAAAATGCGGTCGAAAATTCCTATTTTTGCATGAAAAGACGCTTCCCATGCTGCTGCGATTCCCGATACGCATTCTTCTTCGAGGCTTATTTGCCCTTTGCTGCCTGATTCCGGCCTGGGCTGCTGCATCTTCCGATTCTGATTCCGATCCGATGCGCCCGCATCCGCTGACCGTTTTTTTGCGGGAAGCCGAACGGCGCTTCGACGTGCGGATCACCTGCAAGCGCTTCGATCCTGACACGGTTCAGATCAACTGGGGAGCCTTCCGCATCCGACCCTATTCGCTTGACGAGACGCTCGACAACCTGCTGCATCCGGCCGATTTGGTGTGGAACCGCCGGACGACACCCGACGGACAACTCCGAATCACGGTCCAACCCTATGAGTACCACCGCCGCACACCCGCTGACGGGGAAAAGCTGTTGGCGTGGCTTGCGGGGCTCTGCGACGACCGGGCCTCGTGGGAGCGGCGGCGGGAATGCCTGCTGACGGAGGCGCGCGAAGCTTTGGCCCTCGAACCCTTTCTGCGGGGCGTAGTCGCCGATCCTGACGTGCGGCTGGGGCGTGAAGTGCGCCACGACGGCTATACGACCCGGAATTACGCCCTCGAAACCCTTCCGGGACTCTACGTCTGCGGCACGATCTACGCTCCGCTTGCGGAGGGCCCGCACCCGCTGATCGTTTCGCCCTCGGGCCACTGGGAGGGCGGCCGCTACCGCGCGGACCAGCAGCTGCGTATGGCGACCTTCGCGCGCATGGGTGCCGTGGCGGTCGACATGGATATCTTCGGCTGGGGCGATTCGGAGCGCCAGGTGGGGCGCGAGGCGCATACACGACCCTACGCGATGCAGCTCCAGACGCTGTGGTCGAAGATCGTGACGGATTGGATGGTGGCCTCGCGCCGCGACATCGATACGACACGCCTGGCTGCGACGGGTGGCTCGGGCGGTGCGACGCACGCGCTGCTGCTGGCGCTGCTCGACGGACGCTTTGCGATGCTGGCTCCGGTCGTGCACCTGGTTTCGCACTTCGACGGGGGCTGCCCGTGCGAGAGCGGACGCCCGGTGACGCTGGCGGGCGGCGGGAGCTGTATGCCGGAGCTGCTGGCGGCGGCAATGGCCCCGCGCCCGACGCTGGTCGTGAGCGACGGCGGCGACTGGACCTCGACCTATCCGACGCTGGAATACCCCTTCCTGCGGCGGATCTGGGGCTTCTACGGGGCGGAGGCGGCGGTGCGGAACGTCCATTTCGCGGACGAACGCCACGACTACGGTGTGAACAAACGGCGTGCGGTCTACGCCTTTTTTGCCGAGACCCTGGGTCTCGACCTCGCGCAGGCGGATGAAAGCCGCGTGGAGCTGCTTCCCGAAACGGCCTTGCAGAGCTTCGGGGAGGACCTTCCGGCGGGGGCCTTGCGGAGCCGTGAGGAACTGGAACGGATTATCGAAAAACTGAAATGATATGAAACGCTTTTCCCTGCTTTTGCTGCTTTTGTGCCTGACGGGCGGTGATCTGGCCGCCCGGAGCCTGAAAACCCGCTACCGAGTGACGACGGCCGGAAACAGAACTTCCTGCCCGGTTGTGCTGCGCGACGTTCCGACGTGGGCCCGGAGTGTCCGGGTGCTGGCGGAGGGCGCCGAGATTCCGTCGCAACTCGACCGGCCGCTGGGCGAGGCAGCCTTTGTGGCCGACATTTGCGGCAGCCGGGATTTCGAGGTTGTCTACTCGTCGAAACCGGCCGGGAACCGCTTTCCGAGCCGGGTCCACGCGCAGATGTGGCTGAAAAACCCGGACAAGACGCTGCGGGCGGCGGATACGGTCTCCTCGACGAAGGACGACATGTACCACAAGCTGCACCACCACGGCCCGGCCTTCGAGTCGGAGTATGCGGCCTACCGGATCTACTTCGACAAGAAGCAGACGATCGACACCTACGGCAAGAAACTCCCGCGGCTGGAGCTTGCCGAAACGATGTGGTATCCGAGCGATGCACAGCTGGCCGCCGATTATGGTTACGACAACCTGCGGGTCTTCGGCTCGGTGGGTGTCGGGGCGCTCAAGGGGTGGGATGCCGGAAAGCGGAAGATGATCCACATCACGGACTTTGCCCGGCGGGAGGCTCGGATCGTGGCGAAGGGGCCCGTGCGCACGGTGGTGGAGATGCGGGTTGAGGGTTGGCGCTACGGCGGGCGTGAGATTGCGATGACGTCGCGCTATATCCTCTATGCGGGGCACAGCGACGTGCGGGTCGAGAACCGCATCGAGGGGGACTTCTCGGGTCTGCTCTTCACGACCGGGGTGATGAAGATGGCCGGAAACGAGGTGCGCCGCACGGAGACGGCGATTGCGGCCGAGGGTTGCGACTTTCCGGAGAACGACACGCTGAAGTGGGAGCGCGAACGGGTCGGACTGTCGATTGCGGTTCCGGCGGATCGGATCGTCTCGCGCATCGATGACCGGACGAGCTACCTGTTCCAGCTGGCGCCCGACGCCGGGGGGCGTATCGACTACGTGTTCGACATGTGGTGGCGTCGGAGTTCGTGGCTGAAGGAGATTCCCGACGGCGAGTTCCCCGAACGGATGCTGGAACGCCTCGGCGCGGAGGTTCCGGAGGCGGAAGTGCGCCGTTTGAGATAGATTTGACGAAAAATACATCGTTTGCGACAAAAAATCCCGGTCGGAACGGAGGAGTCGACGTACTTTTGTATACCTGAAACTGCGAAATTTTACGGATACGAAATGAAACGACCTCTTCTGAAGAACCTGAAACGAGTCATGGCCGGGACGGCGGTTTTGTTGTTGACCGTCTCGTGTTTCGGCCCTTCGGCCTCCGATTCCGGAATGGGGGCCCTTCCCTCCTGGATGCCGGCGTTGTCGGAGCCGGCGATTCCCTCACGCACGGTAAGTGTAGCCGACTTTGGCGGCCGCGGTGACGGCCACACGCTCAATACCGAAGCCTTTGCTGCGGCGATTGCCTCGCTTACGGAGCAGGGCGGGGGCCGGGTGACGGTTCCTGCGGGCGTATGGTATACGGGTCCGATCGTGCTGAAGGACCGGATCGAGTTGCACCTCGAACGGAATGCCGTGGTGGTTTTCAGCGACGACAAGTCGCTCTACCCGCTTGTCGAGACCACCTTCGAGGGGCTCGACACCTACCGCTGCCAGTCTCCGATCTCGGCCCGGGGGGCGAAGGATATCGCCATCACGGGCGAGGGTGTGATCGACGGCAACGGCGAGGCTTGGCGGGCCGTGAAGCGCGACAAACTCACGGACCGCGAATGGCAGGCGAAGGTGAAGAGCGGCGGAGTCCTTTCCGACGACGGGCGGACGTGGTATCCTTCGGAGAGTTACAAGTTCGGAGCCACGACGGGTGCCGACCAGAATGTCTCGACGTGGGCGGAGACGCGCGAGGATTTCGAGCGGATGCGCGATTTCCTGCGTCCGGTGATGGTTTCGATCCACCACTGCGAGAACGTGCTGCTCGAAGGGGTTACGTTCCAGAATTCGCCCTGCTGGAACATCCACCCGGCGATGTGCACGAACCTGATCGTCCGCGACATTACGGTCCGCTGCCCGGACTACGCGCAGAACAGCGACGGCATCGATATCGAGTCGTGTAAGAACGTGGTGCTGACGGGTTCGCGCTTCGACGTGGGCGACGACGGCATCTGCATCAAGAGCGGCAAGGACCAGGCGGGTCGCGACCGGGGCATTCCGTGTGAGAATATCTATGTGGACAACTGTGCCGTCTTCCACGGCCACGGCGGTTTCGTCGTGGGGAGCGAGATGTCGGGCGGCGTTCGGAACGTGCTGGTTTCCAACTGTGTATTTTCGGGTACGGACGTGGGTCTTCGCTTCAAGTCGACGCGGGGCCGCGGGGGAGTGGTCGAGAACATCCGGATCGAAAACATCGCGATGAACAACATCCTTCAGGAGCCCCTGCTTTTCGATCTCTTCTACGGCGGGAAATCGGCTTCGGAGGCCCATGCCGACGGATCATCTGCGGCTGCTTCGACGGATCTTCCGGCCCTTCCGGTGGACGAGACGACCCCGGCCTTCCGGGATATCCATATCGAGCATGTCTGGTGCCGGGGTGCGCGCCGTGCAATGTTTTTCAACGGGCTCCCGGAGATGAACGTCGAGCGGGTCACGGTGGCGGATACGCACATCTACGCGCAGACGGGCGCCCAGATCAACGAATCGACGGACGTTGTGCTCCGGAACGTGGAGATTGTCCCGGAGGAGGGCCCGGCACTGCAGCTCAACAACGTGAAGAACCTCACGGCGGAGTCGTTCACCTGCCCGGCGGGGCTTCCGACGGCCTTGACGGTGACGGGGAGCCGGAACCGGGCGATTACGATCCATGCGGAGGAGATCACGGCGGCGAACAGCCGCCTGTCGGACGGTTCGGAGTCGGCCGTGACGATCGAATAGAGAAAAACAAACGATAAAACAGCGAAACATTATGAATGCAACATCGAAGCGAATGCTTCTTTCGGCGCTGGCGCTCATGGCTTTTCTGAGCTGCAGCAGCGATACGACATCGGACGACCCGACGGACAACGGCAACGGGGGCGGGACCCCGGATCCGGAGACCCCGGCAGTCGTGGATTTCGGGCTTCCGCTGGCCAACGAGGACGACGGTGTGGTGCGGGCCTTCCCGGGAGCCGAGGGGGGCGGCATGTATACGACGGGGGGCCGCGGGGGTGCGGTCTACCATGTGACGAAACTCACGGACGACGGTTCTGTGGGAACGCTGCGCCATGCGGTCGGGCAGTCGGGTGCGCGGACGATCGTCTTCGACGTGGCGGGGACCATCGCGCTGAGCAAGGATCTGGAGATCAAGAACGGTGACGTGACGATCGCCGGGCAGACGGCTCCGGGCGACGGCATCTGCCTGCGGAACTATCCGGTTACGATCAAGGCGGACAACGTGATTATCCGCTACGTTCGTTTCCGTATGGGCGATACGACGCAGACCGAGGACGATGCGCTGGGGGGCCGCTACCACTCGGACATCGTGATCGACCACTGCTCGATGTCGTGGTGTACGGACGAGTGTGCGTCGCTCTATGCGAACCGGAACTTCACGATGCAGTGGTGTATCCTTTCGGAGAGCCTGAACAACTCGGTGCACGGCAAGGGCGCCCACGGTTACGGCGGCATCTGGGGGGGCGGAGACGCTTCGTTCCACCACAACCTGCTGGCGCACCATGTGAGCCGGAATCCGCGTTTCGACCATCCGTATGTCTACGACAAGAACAATGCGAGCATCATCGAGCAGTACGGCGGGCATGTGGATTTCCGGAACAATGCGATCTACAACTGGGGTCAGAGCGAGAACTGCTACGGCGGTGAGCTCTGCAGGATCAACATGGTGAACAACTGCTACAAGGAGGGTCCGGCGTCGAAGAGCAACAAATATTTCTTTGCGGCCTACGGGAACAGCTGCAGCAATTGTTCGGGCTACGGCTACAGCTACGAGGAGATCATGCCGAAGGTCTATGCGGACGGCAACCTCTATCTGAAGAAGGACGGTTCTCAGGCCGACTTTTCGGCGGACAACTATGCGGGGATCTACGACAAGGACAAGAAATCCTTTACGACCTATTCGTCCGACAATACGGGGACGTTCCGTCTGCCTGCGCTGCTCTCCATCGAGCGGAACGGTCAGGCGTGCTATACGACGACGCACAGTGCCGCGGGGGCCTTCGATGCGATTCTCTCTTATGCGGGCGCCTCGCTGAAACGCGATGCGGTGGATACGCGGGCCGTGACCGATGCGCGATCGGGGAAGGCGACGATCACCGATGGCGGCAACGGTTCGACGAACGGCATCATCGACACGCAGTCGGCGGTTGGCGGATGGCCGGAGTTGACGGCGACCGACGAGGAGATTGCGCGTGCGAGGAAGGACAGCGACGGTGACGGCATTCCGGATTACTACGAGGAGCTCTTCGGACTGGACAAGAACAACGCTGCCGACGGCAAGACCAAAACGCTTGATCCGAAGGGGCTCTATACGAATCTGGAGGTCTATCTCCACTACCTCGTGCGCGACATCACCGCCGCACAGGTCAAGAACGGGACCTATACGGAGCTGAAATAGAACGTTTTGCGGATGGCGGGTGCGGAGCTCGGACCGCTTCCGGCCCGCCGCTCCAAACCGAAAGAACCGGTTGAGATGAAGCGGATTTTTCTACTGACAATCTGCATGTTGTTGACGGCGACGTCGTTCGGGGCTCCGTTGCGGGTCTTCCTGATCGGCGACTCGACGTGTGCGACCAAGGATCTTGCGAAGCAGAATCCCGAACGGGGCTGGGGCCAGATGTTCCAGCCGCTGTTCGACGGGACGGTTACGGTCGAGAACCACGCCGCCAACGGCCGCTCCACGAAGTCGTTCCGGGCCGAAGGGCGTTGGGACCGGGTCTTCGGGGCGTTGCAGGCCGGGGATTACCTCTTCATCCAGTTCGGGCACAACGACCAGAAGGCGCAGGACTCCACGCGCTACTCCACGCCGGCGCAGTATGCCGCAAATCTCCGCCGCTACATCCGCGAGGCCCGTTCGAAAGGGGCTGTCCCGGTGTTGCTGACGCCGATCGTGCGTCGGCACTTTTCCGGGGAGTCGCTGGATGATACCCACGGGGCGTATCTCGATGCCGCACGCCGCGTGGCCGCCGAAGAACACACGCCGCTGATCGACGCCGAACGCCTGACCCGGGCGTGGGTTGCGGCCCTCGGCGACGAGGCCTCGAAGGGCTTCTACATGTGGGTCGGGGAGGGAGTCTGCCCGCTCTATCCCGACGGCCGCCAGGACAATACCCATCTCAATGTCCGGGGGGCCCGCACCGTGGCGCGGATGATCGCCGCCGAACTGCCGCAGGCGGTTCCGGCGCTCGGCGAACGGCTCGTGCCGTCGGACTTCACGGTGGCGCAGGACGGCTCGGGGGACTTCTTCACGCTCACGGAGGCCGTTGCTGCCGTTCCGGATTTCGGGCGTGACACGACGCGGATCATCGTTTGCGGGGGCATCTACCGCGAAAAGATTTCGATCCCGGCGACGAAGCGGCTGGTGGCACTCACGGGCCGCGGCGAGGTGCGGGTGACGTGGGACGACTACGCCGCGAAGATCGGCCCGACGGGCCGCCCGCTGGGGACTTCGGGATCGTCGACCCTCTATTTCGGAGGCGACGGCTGGACGGTGCGCGGCATCACCTTCGAGAATGCGGCCGGACGGGTCGGGCAGGCCGTGGCGGTGCAGTGTCTGGCCACGAACCTCCGCTTCATCGGCTGCCGCTTCCTGGGCAATCAGGACACGCTCTACCTCTACGGCGTGGGCAACCGCGACGGCGAGACCGTCACGGAGAATGCCCGGATTCGCTTCGAAGGGTGTTACATCGAGGGGACGACCGACTTTATTTTCGGGTCGGCGGCGGCGCTGTTCCGGCGTTGCGAGATCCGTTCGAAGGCCGACTCCTACATTACGGCGGCCTCGACCTGCCGGGGTCAGTCGTGCGGACTGATCTTCGCGGAGTGCCGCCTGACGGCCGACGAAGGGGTGACGGCCTGCTGGCTGGGGCGTCCGTGGCGGGACTGTGCGCAGACGGTCTTCCTGCACTGCTACCTGGGGCCGCACATCCGCCCCGAGGGGTGGCACGACTGGAACAAACCCCACGCCCGGCGGACGGCTTTTTACGGCGAATACGCCTCGGAAGGGCCCGGAGCCGCCGGTCCGAGGGTGGACTGGGCGCATCGTCTCTCGGCCCGGGAGGCCGACGGAATTGTCGCTGCATTCGAACACTGAACGGAAATTTTTCGTATATTTACCCATACGGGAGCACCTCCCGACCAGACAGAAATCCCGGAACGGCGGGGCCTGAACCAGCCTCTGCCGTCCGTTTGAACCCGACACTTCCCGGAGTGGGTCGCCGCCCGCCCGGAACCGTAAACCGCTGACCATGAAACGACCGCTGCTGATCCTGCTGCTGACGTTCGCCGCATTTTTCCCGTCTCTTTTTGCTGCGGCGCCTCCGCAGTGCCTTTTCCGGACCTACTCCACGCTGGACGGCCTGACACACGACCGGATTGCCGACATCTATACCGATTCGCGGGGTTTCGTGTGGGTCTGCACGTGGTACGGGGTGAGCCGTTTCGACGGTTATGCCTTCAAGAATTTCAGCACTTCGCCGGGGGATTTCTCGCCGTTGTCGCACCACCGTTTCATTGCGGTGAGCGAGGATTCGAACGGCCACCTCTGGTTCACGACCTACAACCACCATGTCTACCGGCTGAACCGCTATACCGAACGGTTTGAAGATGCGGTGTCGCTCATCGAGGGAATCGATTCGCAGCACTACCGCGCGACGCACTGCCTGCACGACCGCCGGGGCGGGACGTGGGTGGCGATTGCCGGTTCGGGCGTCGTGCGTTTCCGCGACGGGGCGGACGATTCGCCGGTCGAGGTGGATGCTTTTTTCGAATCGGCGGCCCTGGGCGGCGACGTCTCGGCGATTCATCTCGGGGATGACGGGGGCGTGTGGATCGCCTCGACGGAGGGCCATCTGAACCGGATTGCCGGGGACGAGACGCTCCGGGTCCGGCGGGTTGCCGAGATGCCGTCTCCGGGTTTCTCCTTTGCGGCCGACGAGTCGCATGTCTACTGCCTGACGGAGGATGCCGTGGTGCGGGCCGGGAAGCAGGGTGATTCGGCGGTCCGGATTCCGGGTGCGGGGGCCGCGTTGACGGCCATCGTGTCGGACAGCGTCTTCCGCAGGGTCTATGTGGGCTCGCGGGCGGGCGGTCTCTACCGCGTGGAGGGCGAACGTCTTTCGCCGCTGCATCCGCGGGGCCGGCATCCGGGCCGGATCCGCGATCTGGCGGCCGATTCGCACGGCATCGTCTGGGTGACCACCCCCGAGACGGGCATCACGCGCTACAACCCGGCGACGAACGACTGCCGGCACTTCGAGCAGGAGCCCTATACGGTGAGCTACAACATCGATACGCTGACGAAGATTGCCGAGGGCGGGGGCCGGTTGTGGATCAAGATGAACAACTGGGGTTTCGGCTACTACGATCGCGAGCGCGACGAGGTGGAGCCCTTCTACAACGATCCGAAACGCCCGGACTGTCAGATGACGAATGCCGTGGTTCGGTTCGACGTGCAGGACGACGTGCTGTGGCTGTCGACCTACAACGAGCGGGGTTTGCGCAAGGCGGTGCTGCTGCGTCAGCCTGCGGAGGTCTTCACCCTGGAGTCGGAGTCTGCGAATCCGCTTTCGGGCGAGATCCGGGCGCTGATGACCGACAGCCGGGGCCGGGTGTGGGTCGGGACGCGCGACGGTGAACTGATCGCCTTCGATGCCTCGAACCGTCCGGTCTACACGCTTCCGCGTCAGACCCCGCGCGGTACGGGGATGATCTACGCGCTGCGCGAGGATTCGTCGGGAAATATCTGGGTGGGGACCAAGGGCGAGGGGCTCTACCGCATGACCCCGGCGGGCGAAGAGTATCGGATCACGCACTTCGTGCACGCCGATTCGGATCCGTGGTCGCTGAGCGACAACCAGGTCTACTGCGTCGAGGAGGATGACGAGGGTCGGATCTGGGTGGCGACCTACGGCGGGGGCATCAACCTGCTGGAGGACCCCGCAGGCCAACGTTTCCTCCATGCCGGGAACCAGATGACGCACTATCCGCTGGACGAGGCGGGGCGGGTGCGGTGGCTGCTGTACGACCGTCCGGACCGGATGCTGGCGGCCACGGTCGACGGACTGCTGGTCTTCGATCCGGGGGTTCCGGCGCGGCAGATGCGCTTCCGCCTGGTTCAGAAGATTCCGGGGGACGCCTCGTCGCTGGGCAACAACGACATCATCCACATGCTCAAGGACAGCGAGGGGCGGATCTGGCTGGCGACCTTCGGCGGGGGGCTGAACCGCATCGAGGGTTACGACCAGACGGGACAGCCGCGCTTCCGGTGCTACGATATGACGGGCGGTCTGGCAAGCAACATCTGCATGGCCATCACGGAGGACCGTCAGGGCGACCTCTGGGTTTCGACGCACAATGCCGTGTCGCGGTTCGATCCGCGTCGCGAGCTCTTCTCGAACTACTACCTCTACGACAACATGCGCAATGCGATCTTCAGCGAGGCGACGGCGCTGACGCTGCCGCACGGCGACGTGCTGTTCGGGAGCGGGCGTCGGCTCTACCGGTTCGATCCCGAGAAGATGCGCTCGGCGAAGATTGACTACGACCTGCGTTTTACGGGGCTCGACGTGCGCAACAAGCCCGTGGTTGCGGCCGACCGCCGTTCTCCGCTGTCGGAATCGGTGACGGAGGCTGACCGGATCGTGCTGCCCTATGACTTTTCGAATTTCCGCCTGGAGTTCGCATCGCTGAACTACGCCATCCAGCACGTGGTGGGCTACATGTACAAACTCGAAGGCTACGACAAGGACTGGAACATCTCGGGCTCGACGAACCGCGCGGCATACTCCAACCTGCCGATCGGCGACTACCGGTTCCAGGTGCGGGCCTTCGTGGGCAATGCGGATGCCGCCGACGAGGGGATTTCGATCGGGGTGGAGGTTTTACCCCCCCCCTGGCTCACGTGGTGGGCCAAGACGCTCTACGTGCTGCTGGCGCTGACGGCGGTGGTTGTGGGCAGCCGCATCGCCTGGAGCGTGATGCGGATCCGCCGCGAGGCAACCGTCGAACAGAACCTCACGGACCTCAAGCTGCGCTTCTTCACCAACATCTCGCATGAACTGCGCACGCCGCTGACGCTGATCCTGGGCGGGATCGAGGACGTGCGCAAACACGACCGGCTCTCGCCGCGCGGCGAGAGCAGCCTGACGCTGGCCCACCGCAACGCGCGGCGGATGCTGACGCTCATCAACCAGTTGCTCGACTTCCGCAAGATCGTCAAGGAGAAGATGGAGCTGAAGATTTCGCGCGTGGACCTCGTGCCGCTGGTCGAGGATGCGCTGGATGACTTCCGCGAAATGGCCTCCGAACGGCGGATCGAGCTGTTGTTTACGGTTTCGTGCCGTTCGGTGCTGGTGTGGGTGGACCCCGAGCGGATGGAGAGCGTGGTCTATAACCTGCTGTCCAACGCCTTGAAATTCACGCCCGAAGGTGGCCGCATCGAGGTGATCCTCTCGCTGCGCGAAGCCGAGGAGTGCGTGCTGCTGACCGTGCGCGACACGGGCATCGGCATCCCGAAGGACAAGCAGGAGCAGATTTTCGAACGCTTCGCGCAGGCGTCGCGTGCCGTGGACCGCAACATGAAGGGTTCGGGCATCGGGCTTTCGCTGTGCCGCGACATCGTGACGCTGCACTACGGGGAGATCTCCGTCGAGAGCCGTCCGGGCGAAGGCGCGGCCTTCACGGTGAAGCTGCGCCTCGGGAATGCCCATTTCGGGATGGAGCAGATCGACTTTTCGGGGGCGGACAACAGTGGAAACGATCGACGTCACGACTATATGGTCAGCGATTTCACCTCGTCCGACAGCCAGCGCCGCACGGATGTGCAACCGCCGAGAGACGCTCAGAAAATCCTGCTTGTGGAAGATAATCGAGAACTGCGCATTTTCCTGTATAACAGTTTGATCGATGCCTACCACGTAGTCGAGGCCGACGACGGCATGGAGGCACTCGAAAAGATTCGCAGCGAAATGCCCGATATCATCGTTACGGACCTGATGATGCCGCGTATGGATGGAATCGAACTCGTCGACAAGGTGCGTCACGACTTCACGATGAGCCATATCCCGATCATCATGCTCACGGCCCGCCACTCGCCCGACGACCGCGTCAAGGCGATGGAGTTCGGGGCTGACGGCTACATCACCAAGCCGTTCAGCATCGAGCTGTTGCTGGCGCGCATCGACAACCTGCTGACGCAGCGCCGCAAGCTCTTTGAGAAGTTTTCGGCGCAGTCGGCGCGGAACAAGGTCGTGGAGCTGGCCGTGGAGGATGTCGTTGTTACGGACCGCGACGAGGCTTTCCTGAAGAACGTCATGTCGTGGCTGGGCGAGCACATCGAGAATTCGGACCTGACGATCGACCAACTGGCCTCGCATCTGGGCCTGGGCCGCACGACGATGTACAACAAACTGAAGAGCCTGACGGGCAAGTCGCCCGTGGAACTGATCAAGGAGTACCGGATCACCAAGGCGCAGCTGCTGCTGAGGACGGGTCAGTTCTCCGTCTCGGAGGTGGCCTACAAGGTGGGCTTCTCGGATCCGGGTTATTTCAGCCGCTGTTTCCGCGAGCAGTACCGGATCTCCCCGGCGGAATACCTCAGGACGCACAATCTGAAACAAAACCAAGATAAAGATACCAAGAGCGCATGAAACGATTGATTCTTCTTGCGGCGGCGTGTGTCGTTGCCGCGACCTCGTGTACCTCGCGCCGGGCGCTGTACGACTCGGGCGAACCGCTGGCCCTGCGGATGGCGCGGAGCGAAATCGCCCGCAATCCGTCGCCGACGACCCTCGACGGAATTCCCGCCGGGAAGGTGAAGTGGAACTACACCACGGGCCTGGAACTGCTGGCGATCCGCGATGCGGGTGCGGCCTACGATGCTCCGGAACTGATCCGCTATGCGGACCGCTACTACGATACGATCGTGCGGCCGGACGGCGAGGTGCTGACCTACCGCAAGTCGAAGTACAACCTCGACCATATCTGCCCGGGGCGTTCGCTCTTCGAGCTCTACGACCGCACGGGCGAGGCGCGTTACCGGCAGGTGCTGGATACGCTCTTCGTGCAGCTGCAGGAGCAGCCGCGCAATGCCGACGGCGGCTTCTGGCACAAGCAGGTCTACCCGAACCAGATGTGGCTGGACGGCCTCTACATGGCCGAACCCTTCTACGCGGAGTATGTCATGCGCTACCTTGCCGACCGGGAGGATGTACCCTGGACGTCGTACTGCGAGGATATTGTCCGCCAGTTCACCACCGTTGCCGGGCATACCTTCGATCCCGGGACGGGACTCTACCGCCACGCCTACGACGATTCGCGGGCGATGTTCTGGTGCGATTCGATCACGGGACAGTCGGCCCATGCCTGGTGCCGGGCGATGGGGTGGTACGCCATGGCGATCGTCGAGACGCTGCAGTACCTGGGTGTCGACGAGACCACGCAGCCGATGGTCGACATCCTGGGGCACATCTACGAGGTGCTGCCGAAGTACGCCGATCCCGCGACGGGCATGTGGTACCAGGTGCTGGACCAGCCCGGCCGCGAGGGCAACTACCTCGAATCGACGGGTTCGGCGATGTTCGTCTGCGCACAGCTGAAGGGCGTGCGGCTGGGTTATCTCCCGGCGTCGATGCGTGGGGAGGCGCTGCACCGCTACGAGCAGTTCGTGGAGCGTTTCGTGCGGGAGAACGCCGACGGGACGATTTCGCTTACGGACTGCTGTGCCGTAGCCGGTCTGGGGGGCAAGCAGATGCGCAGCGGGACGTTCGACTACTACATCTCGGAGCCGGTCATCGAGAACGACTGCAAGGGGGTCGGGCCGTTCATCTGGGCATCGATGGAGTACGACCGGGCCCGGGGGCGGTTGTAACGGCTCCGGACAGAGGCCGACGACCGCATTCCGCTCCGCAAACTCGAAAAATCCTCCCGGTCGGGGAGGATTTTTTCTCTTCCGGGCCGGGCTGGAGGGCGCTGGGAGGCGGATTGGAGGATTTGATAAATTCTCCATGAGAAGTGATAAAATTTACCAATCGAATCCTTCGGGGAAATTTACTTTTGTATAGGGAAAACACCCTGTTCCGGGAATATGAACGCACGGAGAACGGGAATATGAACGCACGGAGAACGGGAATATGAACGAACGGATGAAGATAAACCTAATTATTAACCAAAACCTTTTCTATGAAAAACTTTACGCTAAAGTTTGCCCTGACGCTCCTGCTGGGAGTGGGTCTGGCTACTGCGGCCATGGCTCAGAAGATCGGGGGAGTCGTCAAGGATTCCGCGGGCAATCCGGTGATCGGGGCCTCGGTGGTCGTTGACGGCACGACAATGGGTGCAAGTTCGGGCGTGGACGGGTCATGGACGCTCAATGTGCCCGACGCCTCGAAGCAGACGCTGGTGATCTCCTATATAGGAATGAAGACCCAGCGGATCGCCATCGGGTCGAAGACGAAGATCGACGTGACGCTGGAGGACGAATCCACGGCACTGGACGATGTGGTTGTGGTGGGTTACGCCACCGTGAAGCGCCGCGACGTGGTGGGATCGGTCTCGTCGGTGAGCTCCGAGGAGCTGACGCAGATGCCTGTGGCATCGGTTGCCGAAGCGATGACGGGCCGCATGGCGGGTGTGCAGATCACGGCCACGGAGGGTGATCCGGATGCCGACATCAAGATCCGGGTTCGCGGCGGCGGTTCGATCACGCAGGACAACTCGCCGCTTTACATCGTGGACGGTTTCCCGGTGGAGAGCATTTCGGACATCCCGGCTTCGGACATCGCGTCGATCGACGTGCTGAAGGACGCCTTCTCGACGGCGATTTACGGATCGCGCGGTGCGAACGGCGTTGTGATCGTCACGACGAAGAGCGGTGAGAAGGGCCGCGTGACGGTGAACTACAACCTCTACGTGGGATTCAAGGAGATGGCCAACAAGGACAAGGTGAAGGGCATGGACGTGGGTAATTTCGTGCGTTACCAGTACGAGCTTGCGGCCCTGCAGAGCACCTCGTCGAACAACGTCATCTCGAAGAACTACGAGCCGTTCTTCGGCAGCTTCAACGACATCGGCCTCTACGACACGATGGAGGGGAACGACTGGATCGACCAGGTTTTCGGCCGCACGGGCGAGCAGTTCAGCCACAACCTTTCGGTTTCGGGCGGCGGCGACAAGTTCAAGTGGACGGCGAGCTACGCGCGCCTGTACGACAAGGCGATCATGACCGGGTCGAACTACAGCCGCGACAACCTCAACCTGAAGGCCAACTACAAACCGGCCAAGCGTGTGACGTTCGACTTCTCGATCCGCTATGCGAATACGGACGTGGCGGGAGCCGGAGCCAACTCGCTCAACGACATGGGTACCTCGACCTCGGGACGTCTGCGCAACGCGATCCTTTATCCGCCGATTCCGGTTTCGGGACTCACGGCCGACGTGGACATGCCGGACAATTCGAGCGATGCGGTGAACCCGCTGGTGGCCATCGCGGACTCGGACAAGAAGCGCAACCGCACGACGTGGAATGCCAATGCGGGCTTCACGTGGGAGATCGTCGACGACCTGAAACTGAAGGTCGAGGCGGGCATCGACGACTACCGCCAGCAGGACAACGAGTTCTACGGCATCACGTCGTACTACTCGCGCGAGTCGTCGACGGTGCTGGGAGCCCCGGCGGCGCGCTACGCGAACCAGACGCGGCGTCGCACGCGCAATACCAATACGCTGGCCTACAACTTCAAGAACGTGATCGGCAATGACGACCATGCGCTGGACGTGCTGCTGGGCCAGGAGTACATGATCACCGAGGACGAGACCTTTACGGCCATCGCCGACGGACTCCCCTCGATGTTCACGGCCAAGGATGCCTGGAGCTACATGCGTCTGGCGTCGAACGTCAAGGAGGCCTACAACAACATCTCTCCGGACGACATTCTCTTCTCGTTCTTCGGGCGCGTGAACTACAGCTACAAGAGCAAGTACCTGCTTTCGGCGACGATGCGTGCCGACGGTTCGTCGAAGTTCGGCAAGGACCAGAAGTGGGGTTACTTCCCGTCGGTAGCGGCTTCGTGGCGCATTTCGGGCGAGGAATGGCTGAAGGACGCCCGCTGGATCGACAACCTGAAGGTCCGTTACAGCTTCGGTACGGCCGGCAACAACAACATTCCGACCTACGCTTCGCGTCCTTCGCAGGAGTTCTCGTCGTCGTCGTCCGCGCACCTGAACATCGGCACGTCGTACCTCGATCCGGGTACGGTGATGGCCAATCCGGACCTGACCTGGGAGACGACCTATTCGCACAACGTGGGTCTTGACTTCAGCTTCTTCAACAGCCGTCTGTCGGGATCGGTGGAGGTCTATCAGAACACCACCGAAGACCTGCTGGTTCGCTTCCCGGTCGGCGGCAGCGGCTATACGTACCAGTACCGCAACGTGGGTTCGACGCGCAACCGCGGTGTCGAGGTGGCGTTGAGCGCCTCGATCCTGCGCACCGAGAAGTACGGACTGGACTTCAATGCCAACATCGCCTTCAACCAGAACCGCGTGCTCGACCTGGCGGACCTGAATTCGACGGGCTGGGGCGTTTCGTCGGGCTGGAACAACCGTATCGCCGATTCGGACTACGTGATCTACAAGGGCGGCTCGGTGGGCGACGTCTATGGCTATACGACCGTGGGCCGCTACGAAGTGGAGGACTTCATCTGCGAGACCGACGAGAAGGGTAACACGACCTGGACGCTGGCCAACGGCGACGACTCGCAGGAGGTTGCCAAACTGATCGGTACGGTCCGTCCGGGCTCGCTGCGCCTGGCGACGGATGCCGACGGCAAACCGGTTTACGGCAAGATCGGCAGCGTGCTTCCGAAATTCACGGGTGGTTTCTCGCTTTCGGGCTACGCCTACGGCTTCGACTTTGCGGCGAACTTCACCTACTCCTACGGCAACAAGGTCTACAACGCCAACAAGCTGGAGTATTCGGCCTCGCATACCTACACGGGCGCGGGTCAGATCCGCAACCTGCTGGACATCATGTCGCTGGGGAGCCGCTGGACGAACATCGACTGGGAGACGGGCCAGGTGATCTCGGATCCCGTTGCGCTGGCCGAGTTGAACCGGAACACGACGATGTGGTCGCCCTACATGACGGGCAACTTCGTGCACAGCTGGGGCCTGGAGGATGCTTCGTTCCTGCGGTTGTCGTCGCTGACGGTGGGCTACACGCTGCCGAAGGCGTGGACGATGAAGGCCCGCCTGCAGCGTGTCCGCATCTACGCCACGGGCACGAACCTCTTCTGCTGGACGCCCTATACGGGCTTCGACCCGGAGGTCGACACGCGGCGTTCGACGCCCATGACGCCCAACGTCGACTACTCGGCCTATCCGAAGAGCCGTTCGTGGGTATTCGGTATCAACCTTTCGTTCTAACCGCACCGTCTAAAATTACAGCATGATGAAAAAACTGATTTATATTCTGATTTTTGCGGCCGCAGCACCTGTGATGTTGCTTCCGACGTCGTGCTCGACGCTGGAGGACACGCTGTCGCCGGAATCTCCGTCGTCGTTCGAATCCGCGACGGTCTATTCGAACGTCTCGCTGGCTGACTACGCCGTGGTGGGCATCTACCAGTACTTCACCATCGACCGTTCGTACCGCAACCGCTACAACACCTACTACGGGTTCAATACCGACATCGAGTGGTACAACTCGGCGAACACCGACGCTTCGAAGAGCGACGAGAAGTCGAGTCTTGCGAACTTCAACACGACGGCCAACTCCTCGAACGAGATCAACCAGTCGGGCGAGCGGCGTCTCTTCTCGATCATCTACCAGGCCATCGAGCAGTGCAACCTGAACATCCAGGGTCTGCGGACCTACGGCAACGTGTCGGCGAATCCCGACATGGCGCACCTGCTGGGTGAATCGCTGACCATGCGTGCGATGTTCTACTATGATCTGATCAAGGCGTGGGGCGATGTTCCGGCGCGTTTCGAGCCGGTGACGCAGGAGACGATCTACATTCCGAAGAGCGATCGCGACGATATCTTCAAGCAGATCATCGCGGACCTTCAGGAGGCGGCTCTGATGATGTACTGGCCGGGCGAATCGACTTTCACGGCAACGACGGGCCGTGCGAACCGGGCCTTTGCCGACGGGCTGCTGGCGCGGATCTGCCTGGCGGCTGCGGGCTATGCGTGGCGTCCGGACGACGGACAGGTCGGCACGGGCAACTTCGGTTCGTACCGCCGCAGCACGCGGGTCGAGTCGGGCGAGTGGGCCAACGACAAACTTTATGAGATTGCCCTTGCGGCGTGCCAGGACGTGATCTCGCAGGAGAACGTGCACGTGATGCTCGAACCCGAGTACGAGCAGCTGTGGCGCGACGTCTGCACGTGGAAGAACGACGCCGTAAACCGTGAGACGATCTTCGCCATGCCGTTCGGACACACGACGCTGCGCGGGCGGTGGCTTTCGAACAACGCCATCAAGCACAATGCCGTCGACCAGTACTGCCAGTATTCGTCGGGCGGCGGATCGGTGGGTCCCGTGCCGACGATGTACTACGAGTTCGAGGCCAACGACGTGCGCCGCGACCTGACGTGCGTGAACTACGCCTGGTCGGCGGAGTCGAATGCGGTGCAGATTCCTGCGGACTTCAACAAGTGGTATTTCGGGAAATACCGCTACGAATGGACCTCTCAGGTCATTACGAGCACCGACGACGGCATCATGCCGATCGTGCTGCGCTATGCCGACGTGCTGCTGATGGCGGCCGAGTGCTACAACCAGCTGGGGCAGCTGGACAAGGCGAAGACCGAATTCCAGAAGGTGCGTATGCGGGCCTATGCCGGGAACGAGGGTGACGTGACGGCCTATATGGCGAAGATCACCGGCAAGGATGCGATGTTGAAGGCGATCATGCACGAACGTGCCCTGGAGTTCTGCGGGGAGTACCTGCGCAAGGGCGACCTGATCCGCTGGGGCGTTTTCGGCAAGGCGATTCTCGAATCGCGTGCGAAGATGCTTGCGATCCGCGACCACGGGACCTACACTTCGGAGATCACGGGCCGGAAGTACGACTATTCGACGCTGGGGACCTACCTCTACTACCGTTACGTGGGGGATCTGAACAGCGTCGGGAAGCGCGAGACGATCGAGATGTGGGGTCTGAACCCCGGGGAGCAGGATGCCCCGAAGGGTCAGGGCTGGACGCAGCTGTACAAGGACGACGGCTCGGAACCGCAGGAATATATCAAGGACAGCTCGCTCAACGACAACAAGATAGCGACGTTGGACGGCAGCCTGGGTTCGGCGACGGCGAAGAGCGAGGAGACGATCAACAGCCGGATGTACTGGCCGATCTTCTCGCAGGATCTTTCGGCGAACCCCAGCATCGTGAACGATTTCGGATATTAGTCGAACCTTAAAACAAGCCAATCATGAAAAATAGCTATAAGAAACTGTTCGGCAGTCTGCTGATGCTGTGGGCGTTGAGCCTTTCGGGGTGCCACCAGCCGGATGCGGAGATCGACACGCTGGACTACTCCCGGGCGCTTCAGCCGCTGAATTTTGCGGCAGTTGTGGACCGCGAGACGGGATATGATGTGAATTTCACGTGGACGATAGCCGAGAATACGGACTACCTGCTTTCGATCCAGGAGGTGAACGAGTCGGGGACGGCCGTAGGCACTCCTGCCGAGACGCTGATTCCGGCGGCCGAGGCGTCGAGCCCCTACAAGGTGACGCTGACCCCGGAGCGGATCTATACGGCGACGCTGCAGGCCTTTTCGGCGACGAATCCCAACCTGCCGGGATCGCTGCTGGTGGAGGCGGGTCCTGTGGAGACCTACTATGTGATGGAGTCGCTGAATCCGGAGCTGCTTACGCGGTCGATGAATTCGATCACGGTGAAGTGGACGAACGACGAGGGTGATGCGACGCAGTTGACGAAGATCGTGGCGGCGCCGCTGGACTCGAAGTCTGGCGCTCAGACGTCGACCGTGGAGGTGACGTCGGAGATTCTTGCGGCCCAGCAGGCCGAGGTCACGGGTCTGACTCCTTCGACGCAGTACGTGGTAACGCTGTACCAGAGCAAGTCGACGCGCGGCGGGGTAACGGCCTGGACGGCGCCCGATACGAAGGACATGACACTGGTAAAGAACTCCGCGGAACTGATGCAGGCTTTGAACGACGGTGCCGAGAAGATTGCCGTACAGGCCGGTGAGACGTATGTACTCGAATTCAGCGGAACGAATCCGTTGGATAAATGGAAAGGTGATCTGGAACTGGTCGGCGTGCTCGGAGATGACGGTTCGATGCCTGTGATCAAGAACTTCGAACTGAAATGCTGGAGCGGGACCGATGCCACGACCGACGCCACCGGTATTTACCGCTTTGAAAACATCGTGTTCGAGGGTTTAGGGTCCGGCAACGACGGATTTTTGTTCCGGACCGGTGAAGGTGCCGACGCAAAGGTGTCGATCGAATCGGTTTCGGTCCTCAACTGCGAGTTGTACAATTACGTGAGTGGAGTTGTCTTCGTTTCGTCGTCGACCGCGTCGGCGACCATTGGAACGGTTCGTTTGGAGAGTCTCTATATCCACGATTTCCTGAATCAGGGTGGTGATCTGATCGACTTCCGGACCGGTACGATAAATACGCTGACGGTTCGCAACAATACGATCATCGACGCCGGCCGAGCTTTCCTGTTCAGCGACGTCAACGCGACATTCTCGACGATCGAAATCTCCAACAATACCCTGAACCGGGTGGGTCTGACCAATACGCGCAAGGGTATTATCGGCGTGCGGACAGCGGTTCCGACCTTCACGCTGAACAAGAACCTTTTCCTGAACGAGTATTCGACGAGCGAGACCGTGCGTCTGATCCACGAGAACGCCAATGCTCAAATCCCCACCATGTCGGGCAACTATTTCTACAATGTCTGCTACAACTCGACGGGTGACGAGAACTATTCCGGTGCGGACTTCTTCACGACGAAGATCGGCAATAACGCCACGGCCGTGAACCAGTCGCTGTGTCTGAGCGGGGACGGCAAGATCCTGACGTCGGATCCGTGCGTGAAGTCCTCGCGCAACAAGATGGAGTTGACCAATTCCGACGTGGCGGCCAATCAGGTGGGCGATCCGCGGTGGTGGACGGTGTCGGTTCCCGAGACGGTCATTGCTTCGGAGCTTACGGCGGTGACGGAGGATTACGAGTGGCCGTTGTCGGACGATCTGGTCTTCGAGCCGCAGTCGATTACCGAGACGATCATCTACGGGAACCTGCAGTTCATCGCCTCGAACGAGGTCTTCCCCGTAACGATCACTTCGGACCATACGATTTCGCTGTCGGGAGCGACGAGCTTCACGGCGGACGGCGAACCGACGAACAATGCCCTGGCCATCCGGGTTTCGGCCGCCGGGTCGTTGGTGCTGACGCCCTCGAATGCGGGGATCGGCGTCCAGCTGGAGATCATCGCCGGGGAGAACCGCTATACGGTACCGTGCGACGGTGTGGAGCATACGATCGGCCTGGGCGATATTGCGGGCGACACGCATGTCTACGTGACGACGACGGGTGCCGTTGTGATTTCGTCGCTGGCGTGGACGACCGAGGTTTCGGTCGACGGCGACCTGAAGGCGCTGGCAACTCCGGCGGTGACGGTTGAACCGGCATCGCTGTCCTGGAGCAGTGAGCAGGATGTGGTACTCACGTGGGAGGCCGTGGCCAATGCGGCGGACTACGAGGTGACGTGGGGCGATCAGGAGCCGGTGACGGTGACGGAGCCGACCTTTACGATTCCGGCGGCTACGGTCAAGACGCTGTTGGTCGGGAGCTATCCGGTGAAGGTGGTTGCACGGCCGGTGGCTACCTCCACGAAGTACAAGGCATCGGCCGCCGGCGAGTCGAAGTTCGAGGTGACGAAGATCACGCTGGGCACGCCCGAAGTGACGGTTACGCCGACGACGCTGGATGCCGGAACGTCTCAGGAGGTTGTGGTTTCGTGGAAGGCGGTAGCGGATGCGGAGACGTATGCCGTGACCTTCAACGGTCAGACGACGAACCAGTCGGAGACGAGTCTGACGCTTTCGGCGGATGTGATCTCAGCCTTGGCTGCGGGGCGTTATGAGATTACGGTCGTTGCGCAGAAGCCTTCGGATACGGATCACTATGCGGATTCTGCCGCTGGAGCGGGCGAGCTGGAGATCAAGGCCGTTGGCGCCGCCATGACGCAGACCTGGAACTTCACGGATGCCGGGTTCGATGAGATCTACAACTACATTGTCGGTAAGGTCGGCGCAGGGAAGGATTTCTCGGAGACCTGGACCGATGAGTGGGATGGTTTGACGATTGCCACGGGTGGTTCTTCGATCCGCGTCAACACCAGCAATGACAAGCGTTTCGTTCAAATGGGTGGAGCGGGCAATACTTCCAAACGTTACTTCCTCTTCACGCCGGCCGCATCGGGTACGCTGACTGTCGTAGCTTCGAATACGGGCGACTCCGAGGATACCAAACGTATGGTGACCGTCAACCAGAACGGAACGGAGAGCAGCCAGATCGGCGGAGTTCCGAGTTCGTCGCCTGTTACCCTGACGTTCGACATCGAGGGTGGAATCCCGACTTATATCTATGCAACGGGCAACGGTCTCCGCTTCTACAGCATCGAGTTCAGCTATGTGGAGGCACCTACGGCTACGGAAAAGACGATGATGCTGACCAAAGACAATCTGGCCGATCTGGGACTTCCGGAGGGTAAAGACGATGTGAAGGCCTTGACGGCACCTTCGACCTGGAGTTATGAAGGCAAGGCTTTCGAGTCGGTGATGGCACTTTCGTCGACGAGCAACTCGGCATCGGTCAAGGTTCCGGTTTTGTACCTCTACAAGAGTACGGAAAATACGGCTCTCGGAGCGAACTATGTTCGGAGTACGGAGTCTTTGGGAGAAAAAATCCAGAAGATTACGGTGACCTTTGTGGACAGCGGCAAGAAGAAGGGCAACAAACTGTCGATGTATGAATATGTCGGCGGTGAGAAGAAACTGGTTCTTTCCGACAACGAATCCGATAGCGATGCCGAGGTGCTGACTTATGTGTTCAGCGAAGCCAACGACGGGAAATTCAGTTTGGAGAATGTTTCTCGCAGTGGCAACGAAGGCGATTTGAAGATTGTTTCGATCCAGATCGATTATTTGGGAGAGTAATCTTCATTCGTAACAAAGAGAGACGTGCAGTCCTGAAAGGGGTTGCACGTCTTTTTTTGCGGCAGGGTGTTTGCGGGCGAGGGGTGTGCATAATTGCGAATAAATTATTAACTTTGCCCGGATATTTTGCACACCATGGCAGAGAACGAAAAAGAGATATTGGAAAACCTCGGCGAGCGGGAGTACAAATACGGCTTCACCTCCGCAATCGAGACCGAAACCATCGGCAAGGGTCTTTCGGAGGAGGTCGTGCGTCTGATCTCCGAGAAAAAGGGCGAACCGGCGTGGATGACCGAGCGCCGCGTGGCGGCCTACCGCCATTGGCTGACGCTGGAGCCCCCGACGTGGGCACACCTGACGATCCCCGACATCGACTTCCAGGATATTATCTACTATGCAGCCCCGAAGGCGCGCAAGCGGCTCGACTCGATGGACGAGGTGGACCCCGAACTCAAACGCACGTTCGACAAACTGGGTATTCCGCTCGAAGAGCAGATGGCGCTGGCGGGCGTGGCGGTGGATGCCGTGATGGACTCGGTGTCGGTGAAGACCACCTTCAAGGAGACGCTGGCCGAGAAGGGGATCATCTTCTGCTCGATTTCGGAGGCGCTGCGCGACCATCCCGAACTGGTGAAAAAATACCTGGGTAGCGTCGTGCCCTATACGGACAACTTCTATGCGGCGCTGAATGCCGCGGTCTTCTCCGACGGATCGTTCTGCTACATTCCCAAGGGGGTGCGGTGCCCGATGGAGCTGTCGACCTACTTCCGGATCAACGCCGCGGGAACGGGACAGTTCGAGCGGACGCTGATCGTGGCCGACGAGGGCGCCTACGTGAGCTACCTCGAAGGTTGCACGGCTCCGCAGCGCGACGAAAACCAACTGCACGCCGCCGTGGTGGAGATTGTCGTGGAGCGTGATGCCGAGGTGAAATACTCCACGGTGCAGAACTGGTATCCGGGCGACAAGGAGGGCCGGGGCGGTATCTACAACTTCGTGACCAAGCGGGGTTTGTGCCGCGAGAATGCGCGCCTGTCGTGGACGCAGGTCGAGACCGGCTCGGCGATTACGTGGAAATACCCGAGTTGCATCCTGGCGGGTGACAACGCGGTCGGGGAGTTCTACTCGGTGGCGATGACCAACAATTTCCAGCAGGCCGACACGGGCACGAAGATGATCCATATCGGCCGCAACACGCGGAGCCGGATCGTTTCGAAGGGCATCTCGGCGGGCCGGAGCGAGAACTCCTACCGGGGGCTGGTGCGTGTGGCGAAGGGGGCGGAGAACGCCCGCAACTATTCGCAGTGCGACTCGCTGCTGATCGGCGACCGGTGCGGGGCCCACACCTTCCCGGTGATCGACTGCCGCAACCGCACGGCGGTCCTGGAGCACGAGGCCACGACGTCGAAGATTTCGGACGACCAGCTCTTCTACTGCAACCAGCGGGGGCTGTCGACGGAGGATGCCGTGGGGCTGATCGTGAACGGTTATGCGCGTGAGGTGCTGGCGAAGTTGCCGATGGAGTTTGCCGTGGAGGCGCAGAAGCTGCTGGCCCTGCAACTGGAGGGCACGGTGGGATAACGGTCCGAGAGGGGCCGTCGCGCGGGCACAGGGTGCTCCTATACCGCATCGACTTTTCCCATAAAGTCCCCTCCGCGGAGGGGATTTAGGGGAGGGTAGAATTGAATACGCGGCCGAAGGGCGCGGGCAACGGCAGTCGGGAAAGAGATAACGATTGAAATTTAGAGAATAGGTACAGAAGAGATGAAGGTTGTCGTTCTGAACGGAAGCCCGCGCCGCAGCGGACTGGTGTCGCGGATGCTCGACGAGGTGGTCGCCGGATTGCCCGAAGGGGTTGAGGTGGAGCGCTGCTTCGTTCACGATCTGACCGTCAGACCGTGCTGCGGATGTATGAAATGCCGGTCGTTGCACCGGTGTGTGCTGGCCGAGGACGATGCGCACCGCGTGGCGGAGGCCCTTCGCGGGGCTGATGCGCTGGTAGTGGGGTCACCCTGCTACTGGGGCGGCATGAGCGGCACATTGAAGCTGCTGTTCGATCGAATGGTTTATGCGCTGATGGAGGACCGGGAGGGAGGATTGCCCGTTCCGTTGCACAAGGGGAAACGGGTGGTGATGGTTGCTACGAGCAATACGGCCTGGCCGTTCAGCGTGTGGTTCCACCAGACGAGCGGGGTTTTCCGCTCGCTGCGGGAGATTTTCCGCTGGAGCGGCTTCCGGGTTGTCGGGACGCTGGGCAAGGGCGGCTGCCGGAAGCATCCGGAGCTGACGGCCCGGGAGGTTTCGAAATGCCGGAGACTGGGCGGAAAGCTCTGCCGGGCGTAGGAACCCGAGAAGCGACGATGCGAAGTCCGGGGCCGAGACGGATTTGAACGCGGCCGCAGGGCGCGGGAAACGGCGGCCGGGAAATCATGCTGACGTCGGAAAATGCAGCAGTTCCGGTCGGGAAAAACGCCCCGAGAAGCACACCGTTCCGATACCGCACGGACTTTCCCCATAAAGCCCCTGCCTGGGGCGGGGGTTTGGGGGTGGGTCGGATTTGAATACGCGGCCACGGGCCGCGAGCAACGGCGGCCGGGAAATCATGCTGACGTCGGAAAATGCAGCAGTTCCGGTCGGGAAAAATGCTCCGAGAAGCACACCGTTCCGATACCGCACGGACTTTCCCCATAAAGCCCCTGCCTGGGGCGGGGGTTTGGGGGTGGGTCGGATTTGAATACGCGGCCACGGGCCGCGAGCAACGGCGGCCGGAAAAGTGATAACAAACGAAATTTAGAGAATTGATACAAGAGAATTGATACAGATATGCTAAGCGTAAAAAATCTACACGCGACGGTCGAGGGCAAGGAGATCCTCCGCGGTATCGACCTCGAAGTCAAGGCCGGGGAGGTCCATGCGATCATGGGCCCGAACGGTTCGGGCAAATCGACCCTGGCGTCGGTGCTGGCCGGGAATGAGAAATATACCGTTACGGAAGGATCGGTGGAGTTTCTGGGGCGCGACCTGCTTGCGATGTCGATCGAGGATCGGGCGCGGCTGGGTCTGTTTCTCGGATTCCAGTACCCGGTGGAGATCCCGGGCGTGACGATGGCCAACTTCATGAAGCTGGCCGTCAACGAACAGCGCAAGTACCGCGGCGAGGAGCCCCTGACGGCTGCGGAGTTTCTGCGGCTGATGAAGGAGAAGAGCGCCGTGGTGGAGCTGTCGTCGAAGCTCACCTCGCGGGCCGTGAATGAAGGTTTCTCGGGCGGCGAGAAGAAGAAGAACGAGATCTTCCAGATGGCGATGCTGGACCCGAAGCTGGCGATCCTGGACGAGACCGACTCGGGACTGGACATCGACGCCCTGCGGATCGTCGCCACGGGCGTCACGAAGCTCCATACGCCGCAGAACGCCACGGTGGTCATCACACACTACCAGCGTTTGCTGGACTATATCGTTCCCGACGTGGTGCACGTGCTCTATAAGGGGCGGATCATCTACACGGGCGACAAGACGCTGGCCCTGAAGCTCGAAAAGGAGGGCTACGACTGGCTGATCAACGAATACGACAAGTGATGGACCGGATACTGGAAATCATCGGTGAGTTGCGCAAGGCCGACCGGGAAGTGTTCCGGGTCGAGGCGCCGGTTCCGCAGCCCTATGCGTCGGTGGATCCCGAGCACCTGCGGGTGGAGCTGGCGGCGGGGGCTGCGGCGCACCTGGTGGTGCTCCACACGAAGGCGGATACGTCGTCGCTCGACGTGACGCTGGCCGAAGGCGCGCAACTCGAACTGACGGAACTGTTCCTTGGCGGGACGTTCTGCGAGACGACCGTGCGGCAGGGAGCCCGGAGCCGGTGCCGGATGACGACGGTGCTGCTGGCCGGGGCGAATGTCGCGTGCCGGATCGAGCTGGAGGGTGCGGATGCCGAGAACAACCTCGGCGGGGCCTTCCTGCTGGGCGGCCGGGAGCACGGGGTCGTGAAACTCCATACGAACCACCGGGTTGCGGATTGCCGCAGCGACTCCACGGTCAAGGGCGTTGCGGGCGGCGAGGCCGTGGGCGAGTTTTCGGGACTGGTCTACGTGGCGCCGGATGCCCAGCGGACCGACGCGCGGCAGCAGAGCCGCAACGTGCTGCTGAGCGAGACGGCGCGCATCGAGACGATGCCGCAACTGGAGATCTATGCCGACGACGTGAAGTGTTCGCACGGTGCGACCGTCGGGCAGATGGATGCCGAGGCGATCCTCTACATGCGGCAGCGGGGCCTGAGCGAGGCACAGGCGCGGCGGCTGCAGATCGAGGGTTTCGTGGGCGACGTAGTTCGCCGCTGCGGGATGGAGCCGCTGGGCGAGGCCCTCATGGAGCTTGCGGCGGAGAAACTGGAAAAACTGTAACGGCATGTTCGACGTCGAAAAGATACGCGAGGAGTTCCCGATCCTGGGCCGCAAGGTCTATGGGCGGCCGCTGGTCTACCTCGACAGCGGGGCCACGGCGCAGAAGCCGCTGTCGGTGATCGAGACCGTCGACCGGCTGCACCGCGAGGGGAATGCCAACATCCACCGGGGTGTGCACCTCCTGTCGGAGGAGGCCACGGAACTTTACGAGGCGGCGCGGCAGCGGATTGCCGACTTCATCGGCGCTTCGGCGAAGGAGGAGGTGGTCTTCACGGCCGGCGCCACGGCGTCGCTCAATACGGTGGCCTACGCCTGGGGCGATGCCTTCGTCGGAGCGGGCGACAATATCGTGGTGAGCGAGATGGAGCACCATTCGAACCTCGTTCCGTGGCAGCTGGTCGCCCGGCGGCGCGGCGCCGAGTTGCGGATGCTTCCGTTCGACGACCGGGGGGCGCTGCGCACGGACCTGCTTCCGACGCTCATCGACGAGCGGACGCGCGTGGTGGCCGTGACGCAGGCCTCGAATACGCTCGGTACGCGCCCCGACCTGCGGCCCGTCATCGAGGCGGCCCATGCCGTCGGGGCCATTGCGGTGGTCGACGGCTGTCAGGGCGTGGTCCACGGCGGAGCCGACGTCCGGGCGCTGGACTGCGACTTCTACGCCTTCTCGGGGCATAAGCTCTACGGCCCGACGGGCATCGGCGTGTTGTACGGCAAGCGCGAACTGCTGGACCGGATGCCTCCCTTCCTCGGCGGCGGGGACATGGTTGACCGGGTGTCGTTCGCGCGGACGACCTTTGCGCCCGTACCGTTGAAATTCGAGGCCGGGACGGCCAACTTCATCGGCGCCATCGGGCTGGGCGAGGCGGTCCGGTTCCTCGAACGCTTCGACGCGGCGGAGATCGAGGCGCACGAAACGGCGCTGTTGAGGCGTGCCACCGAGCGCCTTTCGGCCATCGAGGGCCTGCGCATCTACGGAGAGACGCCGGACAAGTGCGCCATCGTGTCGTTCAACGTTGAGGGCGTGCACCCCTACGACGTGGGAATGATCCTCGACAAACTGGGCATCGCAATCCGCACGGGTCAGCATTGTGCCGAGCCGGTCATGGAGCATTTCGGCGTGACGGGCATGTGCCGGGCGTCGTTTGCGCTGTACAACACCGCGGCGGAGGTCGATGCGCTGGCTGCCGGGGTGGAGCGCGCCGTCCGGATGCTGCGCAACTGAAAAAGCGACAACCGAACTGCAGAAAACGACGAAAAGCTGCAAAAAACTGCGGCGGACAGCGAACCACCGAAGAAAACTCAGGAAAACCCAAGAAAAACCCAAGAAAACCTATGTTCATTGTACTCGAAGGTCTGGACGGAGCCGGGAAATCGACCCAGATACGGCTGTTGCGGTCGCTCTTTGCGGAACGGGGCGTAGCGAGCGAATACGTTCATTTCCCGCGTTTCGACGCGCCGGTCTACGGCGAACTGATCGCCCGCTTCCTGCGGGGCGAATTCGGGGGTGTGAACGAGGTGGACCCTTACTTAGTGGCGCTGCTCTTTGCCGGGGACCGGGCCGAAGCGGGCGGGATGATCCGCGAGTGGCTCTCGGAGGGTCGGGCGGTGATTCTGGACCGCTACGTCTGGTCGAACGTGGGCTTCCAGTGTGCGAAACTTCCGGCCGGAGAGGCACGCGAACGGCTGGCGCGGTGGATTCTCGACCTGGAGTTTGGACACAACGCCCTGCCGCGTCCCGACGTGTCGCTGTTCCTCGACGTGCCCTTCTCGTTCACGGAGCGGAAGCTCGCGGAGACGCGCGAGGGTGACGACCGCCGCTACCTGCAGGGCGCGCAGGACATCCACGAAGGGGCCCTGGACCTCCAGCGGCGGGTGCGTGAGGTCTACCTTTCGATGGCTGCGCGGGACGCTTCGCTGCGCGTGGTCGACTGCAGTACGCCGACGGGCGCGATGGAGAGCCCGGAGGGCATATTCGAAAAAATCCGCGGGGTGCTGGCCCCGATAATCGACGCACGATGAGAAGGACCCGGGGATTCAAGATCGCAGCCAACGTCTGCCGGGTGATCCTCTCCGTGACGTTCATCTTCTCGGGCTTCACGAAGGTGATCGACCCGTGGGGTACGGCCCTGAAGGTGAACGAATACCTTTCGATCTACGGCATGGAGTGGCTGCAGCCTGCGGCGATGACCTTTTCGATCTGGCTGTGCGGCGCCGAGCTGATGATGGGCTGCATGTTGCTTTTCAAGGTCCGGATCCGGCTGATTTCGATCTTCGCGGTGGTGTCGATGCTCTTCTTCACGGTGCTGACGCTGCTGAGCGCCACGGTGCTGCCGGTCGAGGACTGCGGCTGCTTCGGCGATGCGCTGAAGCTCACGCCGTGGGAGACCTTCGTGAAGAACCTCGTGCTGCTGCCGATGGCCGTAGTGGTGTGGTGGCGTTACCGCCCGGACAAGATCTTCGCCTTCAAACCCCTGGAGATCGTCCTGACCTGTCTCTTCTTTGCGCTGTCGATGTACCTGGGCTACTACTGTTACATCCACCTTCCGCTCATCGACTTCCTGCCCTACAAGGTGGGTGTGAACATCCACGAGGCGATGCAGGCTCCGGTCGTCGAGGCGGGCGAGACGGAGACGGTGCTCGTCTACCGCAACCGGGCGACGGGCGAGGAGCGTGAATTCGCGCTGGAGGACCCCGAATGGCAGGACGATACGAAGTGGGAGTGGGTCGATACGCGCACGACGAGCGATGTGCCGTCGGTCCGGCCGCTGGTGAGCGAGTTTGCGCTGCGCGATGCCGGGGGCGACGCCACGGAGGAGGTGATCACCCGCCCGGGGCGGGTCTACATGCTCTGTGTCACGGCGTTCGACCGCCTGCCGCGGGGTTGTGCGCGGCGGATGGCGCGGCTGGTCGAACGGGCCCGGGAGGAGGGTGCCGGGGTGGTGTGCCTGACGCCCGATCCGCTCTACGGGGAGATGTGGCACGACTTCGGGACGGGCGAGGTGCGCTGCTACAACATCGACGCCTCGACGATGCGGACGATGCTGCGGGCCGAAAACGGACTGGTGACGCTGGACGACGGCACGATCACGGCTAAAAGGAACTGTCGGGATATTCGTCCGTAGGGGCGCGCGGGGCGTTTCGCGCGGCGTATGGTATGAAAGTTGACTCCTTGCGGGGAGTCGACTTTTTCTTTTTTCGGGAGCGGCGGTTCCGGGCGGCCCGGAGTGTTTTCGGGCAACCCGCCGCCGCCAGCCGCGATCCGAGCCGCGATCCGGAACGATCCGGAGCGATTCGGGGGGCGATTCAGCCGTGAGTTGGCCGGGAACGTTCCGTTGCAACCCGAAGGGGAGGGGAGTCGGCTGAAAAACAGACTCACCTATGCGCATCATTTCCCTGTTATTGATCATCCTGTTGCTGCCCGGAGGCTGCTCGCGGCGCACTCCGGCGCCGCAGACGGTCCGCCCGGTGAAGGTCGCCACGGCCTCCGGGGCGGGGCTTATCGAGAAGGATTTTGCCGGGATGGCCACCCCGGACGACGCCGTGACGCTGGCCTTCAAACTGGCGGGACAGGTTCTGGACGTCCCCGTTTCGAAGGGCGAACGGGTGGAGCGGGGTGCGCTGCTGGCCGAGCTTGACCCGCGGGATGTCGAGCTGCAGGTTGCGGCGGCGCGCTCGGCCTTCGAGGAGGCGCGGTCGGTGCAGCAGCGGATGCAGCGGCTGCTGGCCCACGAGGCGGTTTCGCGGCAGGAGGCCGAGGCGGCCGCGACGCGCTATGCGCAGGCGAAATCGACCTATGACAATACGCTCGACCTGCTCAACGACACGCGGCTGCGGGCTCCGTTCGCGGGGGTCGTGGAGCGGGTGTATGTCGACAATTTCGAGCGGGTGCAGGCCGGGCAGTCGATCCTGCGGCTGGTCAACCCCGTGACGACGACCGTGCAGTTCACCCTTCCGGAGAGCGCGCTGGAGGTCCTGCGCGACTCTTCGACGCGCTTTTCGGTGCTTTTCGACAACTACCGCGGGGTGCTCATCCCGGCGCGGCTGAAGGATTACGCGCAGACGTCGTCCGATGCTTCGGGCTTTCCGGTTTCGCTGCGGTTGGAGAATCCCGATCCGGGGCGTTACCGTATCTCGCCCGGGATGTCGTGCACGATCACGATGCAGCGTGCGGATCCGGTTCCGGATGCGGTGTCGCTTCCGGTTTCGGCGATCTGCGCCCCGGCCGGGGGCGGGACCTATGTGTGGGTCGTGGGGACGGACGACCGGGTGACGCGGCGTGCGGTGACGCTGGGCGAGCTGTTCGGCCGCGACCGGGTGGTGATCGACAGCGGGTTGTCGGCCGGCGAACGGGTCGTCACGGCGGGGGTCTATCGGCTCCGCGAGGGCGAACAGGTGCGGATTCTCAACTGATACGGCCATGAACCTTCCGGAATATTCGCTGCGCAACGGCCGTGTGATCGGCTTTTTCCTCTTCCTGCTGCTGGCCGGGGGAATTGCGGGCTTCTCGACCCTGGGCAAGAAGGAGGATTCGACCTTCGTCATCAAGAGTGCGATGCTGCTCTGCTCCTACCCGGGTGCCACGCCGCAGGAGGTCGAGGAGCTCGTCACCGAACCGATCGAACGCGAGGTGCAGTCGATGCGCCGCGTGCACAAGGTCACCTCGGAGTCGTGGTACGGGCTTTCGAAGATCCAGGTCGAACTGGACCCGGGGACCCGCTCCGGGGAGATTCCCCAGTTGTGGGACGAACTGCGGCGCAAGGCGCTGGACATCCAGCCGCAACTTCCTTCGGGGGCTTCGGCGATCACCGTGGCGGACGACTTCGGCGACGTCTATGGCATCTACTACGGGCTGTCGGCCGACGAGGGCTTCACGGAGACGGAGCTGCGCGACTGGGCGCAGCGCCTGAAACGGGCGCTGGTGACCGTCGACGGGGTGCAGAAGGTGACCCTCTACGGCGAGCAGACTCCGGTGGTGAATGTCTACGTGAGCCTTTCGGCGCTGGCGAACTTTGCGATCCGCCCGGAGACGATCGTGGCGACGATCGGCCAGCAGAACGCCATTGTCAACAGTGGCGAGAAACGGGCCGGGGAGCTGCAGGTGCGGATTCTCGAAGAGGGCACCTACCGGAATCTGGACGACCTGGAAAACCAGCTGCTGATCTCCTCCGCGGGCAAGCAGTACCGCCTGGGCGACCTGGCGCGGATCGAGCGCGGCTATATGGAGCCGCCCCGGACGCTGATGCGGGTCGACGGGCGCCGGGCCGTGGGGATCGGGATCTCGACCGAGGCGGGCGTCGACGTGGTGAAGGCCGGGGAGCGGATCGACGCCCTGCTTTCGACGCTGACGGCCCGGATGCCCGTGGGTCTGGAGCTCACGGTGCTCTACCCCGAGAACCGCATCGCCCGCGAAGCGACGCGGACCTTCCTGCTGAACCTTGCGGAGTCGGTGGCGATCGTCATCGCGGTGATCATGCTGGTGATGGGCTTCCGCTCGGGGGTGCTGATCGGGAGCTCGCTGCTCTTCTCGATCGGCGGGACGCTGCTTCTGATGCAGTTCCTCGGCGAGGGGCTGAACCGCACGTCGCTCGCCGGGTTCATCATCGCCATGGGGATGCTCGTCGACAACGCCATTGTCGTCACGGACAACGCCCGTCAGGCGATGCTGCGCGGCACCCCGCGCCGACAGGCCTTCATCGAAGGGGCCACGACGCCGCGCTGGAGCCTTCTGGGCGCCACGCTGATCGCCATCTTCTCCTTCCTGCCGTTGTATCTGGCGCCGTCGTCCGTGGCCGAGATCGTCAAGCCGCTGTTTGTCGTGCTGGCGCTTTCGCTGCTGCTGAGCTGGGTGCTGGCCCTGACGCAGACTCCGCTGTTCGGCAATGCCATGCTGCGTGTCGCCCCGGCCGCGGGCGACCCTTACGATACGCGCTTCTACCGCGCCTTCGACCGCCTGCTGGCGACGCTGCTGCGCTACCGCTGGATGACCCTGCTCACCGTGACGGGGCTCTTCCTGTTATCGCTCTTCGTGATGGGGCGCCTGCCGCAGAACTTCTTCCCGTCGCTCGACAAACCCTACTTCCGGGCCGACGTGCTGCTGCCCGAGGGCTACGATATCCGCGCGACGCAGCGGAACCTGGAGGCGATGGACCGCTGGCTGCGCGAACAGCCCGAGGTGAAGTGCGTCTCGTGGACGGCCGGCTCCACACCGCCGCGCTACTACCTGGCGAGCGGCAGCACGTCGCAGCGCCCCAATTTCGGGAACCTGCTGGTCGAGCTGCACGACCGCCGCACGACGGCCGACGTCGAGGCGCGTTTCAACGCCTGGGTCACGGCGTCGTTTCCCGACGTATGGCTTCGTTCGTCGCTCTTCAAGCTCTCGCCCGTGCCGGATGCGGCGATCGAATTCGGCTTCATCGGGGAGAATGCCGACACGCTGCGGCGCCTGACGGCCGCGGCCGAGGCGGTGATGTGGAGGACGCCCGGTGCGACGAACATCCGCAACAGCTGGGGCAACCGCATCCCGACGTGGCTGCCGCTCTACTCGCAGATGAAGGGCCAGCGGATCGGCATCACGCGCAGCCAGCTGGCCCGCGGCATCACGATTGCCACGCAGGGCTACCCGCTGGGCGAGTACCGCGAGGGGGATCAGTTCCTGCCGATTCTGCTCAAGGACGAGAACATCGCGGCCTACAACCTGACGAATCTGCAGGCGCTGCCGATCTTCAACCCGTCGGGTCGGGTCTTCTCGATCGAGCAGGCGACCGACGGTTTCCGGTTCGACTTCCGGCCGGGTGTGATCCGGCGCTTCGACCGCCAGCGGGTGATGAAGGCGCAGTGCGACCCGGAGCGCGGCGTCAATACCATCCGGTTGTTCAACGCCCTGAACGACTCGCTGCGGCGGGCGATCATCCTCCCCGAAGGCTATACGATGCGCATTTTCGGCGAACAGGAGAGCCAGCAGGAGTCGAATTCGGCGTTGGGCCGCTACCTGCCGCTGACCCTTGTGCTGATTTTCATCGTGCTGCTGCTCCTCTTCCGCAACTACCGTGACCCGGCGGTGATTCTGCTGATGCTTCCGCTGATCTTCATCGGCGTGGTTCTCGGGCTGGTTGTGACGGGCAAGGTCTTCAACTTCTTCTCGCTGCTCGGACTGCTCGGGCTCATCGGCATGAACATCAAGAATGCCGTGGTGCTCGTCGAGCAGATCGGCCTGCTGCGCACGGCGGGCCGCACGCCCCGCGAGGCGCTCATCGAGGCGACGCGCAGCCGCATCGTCCCGGTCGTGATGGCCTCGGGAACCACCATCCTGGGGATGCTGCCGCTGCTGTTCGATTCGATGTTCGGGGCGATGGCCGCCACGATCATGGGCGGGCTGCTGGTTGCCACGCTGCTGACGATCTGCGTGCTGCCCGTTGTTTACGCCCTCTTTTACCGTATCCGTTGACCATGAAAACCCTGTTGTCGATTCTGTTTCTGTCCATCGGGCTGCCGCTCTTCGGGCAGACCACCCTGGAGGAGTACCGCACGGACGTTGCGGCCTACAGCCGGGCGCTGAAGATCGCCGCGGCGAGGAGCGACGCGGCAGCCGAGGAGCTGGGGCGGGCCCGCACGGGCTACCTGCCGCGGCTCTCGCTCGACGGGAACTTTACGCGGACGTTCCGGTGCTACGAAGGGGTCGAGCCGTGGACGTTCAGCGTGCTGCCCCAACTGGTCCAGACTCTCTACGGCGGGGGTTCGGTGCGGGCTGCGGCCGAGCAGGCGTCGCTGGGCTGCGACATTGCGCTCTGCGAGGAGGAGTTCTCGCGGCTCGACGTGCGCTATGCGGCCGAGTACGCCTACTGGAGCCTCTCGGCCGTGGAGCTCTACGCCGAATCGATGCACGAATACGTGGCGTTGATCCGCTCGTTGAAGGAGGTGGTCGACCGCCGTTTCGCCGAGGGCTACATCGCCAGGGGCGACGTGCTGATGATCGACGCGCGGCTGAGCGAGGCGGAGTATGCGCTGGTGAGCGTGGAGCAGAACCGCGAGGTGGCGCTGCACAACTTCAACATCCTGCGCGGGACGGATGCGGCGCAGCCGGTCGCACTGGCCCAGGGAATCCGGGATTCGCTGCCTCTGCCGCGGCGGATTCCGGTTGCGGAGACGCTGGAGCGGCGTCCGGACTATGCGGCGGCGCAGTTGCGTGCGGCGCAGGCGGCGGTTGGCGTGCGGGTGGCTCGGTCATCGTTCAATCCGCAGGTGAGTGTCGGGGTGGGGGGTTCGTGGCAGCCCTCGACGCCCAACCGCGACGGGAAGACGCTGCTCGACGGATCGGTTTTCGTGCAGCTTTCGGTTCCGATCTTCCATGCGGGCGAACGGCGCCGTGCGACCGGGGCGGCGCGTGCCGTGCAGCGGCAGCAGGAGTGGAGTGCGGCGCAGTCCTGCGACGATATCGTGCGGGAGGAGATGAACGGCTGGACGGCGCTGGTTCAGAGCCGAGCGCAGGTCGACGCCACGGAAGAGAGCCTGCGCATTGCGGGGGAGAACCTTTCGATCAGCACCTACTCCTACAACGAGGGTCTTGCGACGATTCTCGACGTGCTGCAGGCGCAGCTGAGCTGGATCCAGCTCTATACGAATGCGATCCGGGCGCATTTCAACTATGCGGTAGCGGTTTCGGACTACCGGCGCATCACGGTGCAGGGGCCCGAACAATAAGCCGGGGTCAAATTCCGTTCCTTGAACGGCGGGCTGTCGAATAAATTTGTTATCTTTGTCCGATTGTTTGCCGTTCGGGCGTGCGGCCCGGCGTTGCGGAGTGGAGGATCCCGGTTGGGAGGCTTGTCCGCAGGGCCGCAGGGGTTCCCGAGGCGCCGTTTCTGACCCATTGATGTTGCGTATGCGAAAATCCCGGATCCTGACGCTGATAGTGGCGTTTACGCTCTCGCTGCCCGTTGTGCGGGCCGCGGATTCCGATCCCGAAACCCTTGTGCGGCGGGCCCGCGACCTGTTCGGCTACGGCCGCTGGAGCGATGCCCGCCACGAGTTGCTGCGGGCCCGCGAGGCGCTCGAACCTGCGGACCGTCTGCTCTCGCAGAAGATCGAATACTACCTGGCGGCCTGCGCCGTGGAGCTGGGCAGCGCCGATGCCGAAGCGGCCCTGCGCGAATTCGAAAACCGCTATCCCGAATCGGTCTATGCCAACGACGTGCGCTTCTCGCTCGGCTCGTTCTACTGCGCCGCGGGGAACATGCCCAGGGCCCGCGAGGCCTTCGAGCGCACCAACTACAACGCCCTGAGTGCGCCGCGCCGCGAACAGTACGACATCCGCATGGGCTATGTCGAGTTCACGGAGGGCGACTACAAGGCGGCCTATGAACATTTCGACCGCATCGGCAGCCGCAGCGAATACGCCGACCATGCACGCTATTACCTCTCCTATATCGACTATGCCGAGGGCCGCTATGCCCGGGCCAAGCAGGGTTTCGAGGCGCTGAAACGGAGCGACGCCTACGGGGCGCTGGTTCCCTACTACCTGCTTCAGATCGAGTTCCGCGAGGGCAACTACCGCTACGTCGTGGAGCACGGCGACGAACTGGCCCGAAAGGCCGTTCCGGAGCGGCGTGCCGAGCTGGAACGGGTGATTGCCGAGTCGTGGTTCCGGCTGGAGGATTTCAACCGCACGCTGGAGCACCTGGCCGCCTACCGGAGTGCGGGCGGGGAGATGGACCGCGACGCCTGCTACCTGGAGGGCTTCTCGCTCTACCGCACGGCGCGTTACGACGAGGCGGCCGAATGGCTGCGCAAGGCGTGCGGCGCCGAGGATGCGCTGACGCAGAACGCCTCCTACCACCTGGCCGACTGCTACCTGCGGGCCGGGGACAAGGAGCGGGCGATGCAGGCCTTTGCGATGGCTGCGGACGAGTCGCTGGATGCCGCGGTGGCCGAGGATGCGCTCTTCAACTACGCCAAACTGCAGTACGAACTGGGCGGCGGGGCCTTCAACGGGGCGATCAACGTCCTGACCCGCTATATCGAACGTTACCCTGCGTCGCCGCGCACGCCCGAGGCGCGGACGCTGCTCATTGCGGCCTACTACAACTCCCGCGACTACGATGCCGCCTACCGGGCCATCAAGTCGATGCCTTCGGGTGATGCGGAGATCCGTGCGGCGCTGCAGAAGATCGCCTATTTCCGCGGGCTGGAGGCCTGCAAGGCGGGTGACCTGCGGGCGGCCCGGGCGTGCTTCGCCGAGTCGCAGTCGGCGAACATCAGCCCCAAATATACGGCGTTGAGCACCTTCTGGCAGGGGGAGATCGCCTTTGCCGAGGGGGATTACGCCGTGGCGGCCGCGAAGTACAACGCCTACCTGAAGCGTGCGCCGCGCAGCGAGCGCGAATATGCGCTGGCATGGTACAACCTGGGTTACTGCGCCTTCGACCGCAACGATCCCGAACAGGCCGGGGCGTCGTTCCGCAAATTCCTGGAGTCCTATGCCCCGCGCGATCGCTACCGGGCCGATGCCCTGAACCGGCTGGGCGACGTGGCCTATGCGGACCGGCGCTTCGAGGAGGCGGTCGGGGAGTATGACCGGGCCATTGCGCTGGGAACCCCCGAGAAGGAGTACGCCCAGTACAAGCGGGCCGTGACGCTCGGCATCCTGGGGCGCACGGAGCAGAAACAGCAGGCCCTGCGTCAGATCGAGGCGGCGGGCGGCGACTATGCCGACGAGGCCTCCTACGAGTTGGGCCGCAGCTATATCGCCCAGGAGAAATACGCCGAGGGTGCCGCCCAGCTGGAGCGCTTCGTGGCGAAATACCCCTCGTCGCCGCGCGTCATGCAGGCGTGGTCGGACCTGGGTCTGGCCTACCTGAACCTCGGGGACAAGCAGAAGTCGCTGGCCTGCTACGACCGCGTGGTGGGGTCGGCCCCGCAATCCTCCGAGGCCCGGGATGCGATGCAGAGCATCCGGGAGATCTACGTCTCGCAGGGCGATGCCGACGCCTACTTCGACTACGCCGCCAAGGCGGGGGTGGAGAGCGACCTGACGGCGCTGTCGCGCGACTCGCTGTCGTTTGCCGCGGCGCGGAAACTCTACCTCGACGGCGACCGGGAGGCGGCGACACGGGCGCTGGACAGCTATATCGAAAACTACCCGAAGGGCTCCTACCGCACCGATGCGCTCTACTACCTGAGCGACTGCTACCTCGTGGCGGACGACCGCGAGCGGGCGATCGAGACCCTCACGGAGCTGGCCGAGCAGGGTACGACGCAATATACGGTCCCGGTGCTGGAGAAACTCGCCGAGATAACCTTCGAGGAGCAGCGCTGGGACGAGTCGGCGAGGGCCTACCGGCGGCTGTACGATGCCGCGCCGAGCCGGACCGGGCGTGAGGATGCCATGACGGGTTACGTGCGGGCCACGGTGGCCGGGGGCGATGCGTCGAAGATCGCCGCGATGGCCGCCGACGTTGCGGCCTGCAAGGATGCCGGGACGGTGGCCCTGCGCGAATCGAAATACGCCCTGGCCACGCAGCTCCGCGAAGCGGGCGATACGGAGGGGGCCGGGCGCCTCTACCGCGAACTGGCCGCGGAGGTGCGCACGAAGGAGGGTTCCGAGGCCGCCTACCGCGTGATCGAGGCGATGTTCGCCGAGGGGGCGCTGGATCGTACCGAACAGGAGGTCTTCGCCTTCTCGGAGCGGGATCCGCAACCCTACTGGCTGGCCAAGGCCTACCTGCTGCTGGGCGAGGTCTACGTCCGCAAGGGCGACACGTTCCAGGCCCGGGCCACGTGGCAGAGTGTGGCCGACGGCTACTCGCCCGCCGATGACGGAATCGTGGAGGAGGCCAAGGCGCGAATCGCAAAACTCAACTGACCATGAAAAGATTGTGGATGATAGCCGCCTGTGCGGCAGTGCTGCCGCAGCTGGTTGCGGCACAGGTCGAGAAACGGGTCGAGGTGACGAAAGCCTACGTCCCGAAGGTGGAGAGCGCCTTGAAACTGGCCGTGGAGCCCGACATGACCGATACGACGCGGATGCGGCCCGAGATCGACTATACGGTGACGCCGCTGTCGCTGCGCACGACGCTCACGACGCGCCCGATCCGTCCGGCGACGGTCACCTATTGGGAGTTCAACCGTCCGCTGCCCTTCTATGTGAAGGTCGGGGCGGGCTATCCGCTCAACTCGGTCTTGGACTTCTACGCCACGACGCAGAACCCCTCGACGGGCTACGTGATCGGATACGTCAACCACGAGGGCCGCTATTCGAAGATCGCCAACGAGATCGACGTGAAGAACAACTCCACGCGGATGTACAACCGGGCCGGGATTGCGGCGGGGAAGTACCTCGGCAAGCATGTTCTCGAAGGTGAGCTCTCCTACGACAACCGGATGTACCACCGCTACGGAAGCTATACGACCGATCCGGACCTGCCGGAGGAGTCGTTCCGGGCGCTCGGCATCGGGGGGATGAACGACTACGGCGATGCGGCCCTGTCGGTGCGCTTCGGCGATGATTTCCAGGACCTTTCGCGGGTGAATTTCGAAGTGGGGCTGCACGGCGACCTCTTCTTCGACCACTCCGACCGACCCGGGGAGGGAGAGAAGGGTCGTCAGTTGAATATCGGAGCCGAGGGGCGGATTGCCAAGGGTTTTGGACGCAGCAGTTTCTCGCTGGGAATCGGTTACGATGCCTTCGGAGGGCAGCAGTGGCTGTCGGGCTACTGGCAGCAGTTGATCCGGGCCTCGCTGCGCTATCGGTTTGCGGGCGGGGTTGTCGGGCTCGAAGTCGGTGCCGACTACTACCACGACCGGGTCGAAACGCCGGGCGAACCCGAGGCGCTGACCGAAACGGGCGACTACTTCATCCCCTTTGCACGCCTGGACTTCAACCTCGGGACGCCGGGCCTGAAACCCTTCTTCGAGGCCGACGGAACGGTCCGTCCGAATGATTTCCGCGCGCTGACCGCCGCAAATCCCTACGTGGCGCCCGGGACGTGGCTCGACAAGAGCTCCGTAGACTACAACTTCCGGGCGGGTCTGAACGGCACGCTGTGGAGCAAACGTTTCGCCTACCGGGTCTACGCCGGATTCTCGGTGCAGGACCACCGCCTCTTCTGGGCGACACTCCTCGAACGCTCGGGGGCGGACGGCGAATACGAAACCTTCGCCTCGACCTTTATCCCGCAGTTGGGGCGTCAGACTGTGACGTCGTTCAACGGCGAGATCGAGTTCCGACCGCTGAGTTCGCTGATGTTCGACCTCGGGGTGCACGGCCGCTTCTACAACGTCGAGTCCGACTGGGACAACGGCGAGGCGTCGTTCGTCGGGAATGTCGGGGTGACCTACACCGGACGCAAGGTCTCGTTCGGGGTCGAGGCCCGCATGGAGAACGAACGCAGCTGGACGACGCTCGACTATCTGTTTTCCGATGGAGTCAGCTACCTGCCGGCCTTCAAGGTCCCCTTTACGGTGGACTTGCGGGCCCATTTCGACTGGCGGGTTTCGCATCGCGTGACGCTCTTCGCCGAGGGCCGCAATCTCGTCAACCAGCGGCTTTACGACTTTGCGCGCTATCCCGAACTGGGTGCCAGTGTCACCGTGGGCATCAAGGCCAACTTCTGACGCGGCGGGATTTCCTGCCGGGGGGGGGAATTTTTCCGGGATACAGTTCCTTGCCGGGAGAGCGGGAAATTTCCGGGCCGCGGCTGCTTTCCGGGCGGCGTGTCGCGATTCCCTGCCGGGCGGGGATGAACCACCGGGCCGCGGCTGCCGGGCCGGGGAGCGTCGGGTTGCGGCGAAAACCGGCCGAATGATCTTTCTTTTCGGTCGGGAAGGATAACGGTGCGGGATTTTTGCTATATTGTACACGGGTTGCGGCAAGACGCCGCGGACCGTGTACAATTTTAAACCGAATCGTTATGAAACATGCGATGCCCGAGCTTCCTTACGCGATGGAAGCCCTTGCCCCGAGGATGAGCCGGGAGACGCTCGACTACCACTACGGGAAACACCTTCAGACCTATGTGGACAATCTGAACCGGCTGATTCCCGGAACCCCCTACGAGGCGATGCCGCTTGACGAGATTGTGCGCAAGGCCGACGGAGCCGTCTTCAACAACGCCGCACAGGCCTGGAACCATACCTTCTTTTTCCAGATGCTGACCCCCGCGCCGAAAGCCATGCCGGAGGCGCTGTCCGCAAAACTCGCCGCCGCATTCGGATCGGTGGAGGCCTTCAGGGAGCAGTTCATGAAAGCCGCCGTGGGGTTGTTCGGCTCGGGCTGGGTGTGGCTGGCGGCCGACCGGTCGGGGAAACTCTCGATCGTGGCCAAACCCAATGCCGGGAATCCGATGACCGAGGGCTTGCGCCCGGTGCTGACGGTCGACGTCTGGGAACACGCCTACTACATCGACTACCGCAACCGCCGGGCCGATTTCGTGGCGGCGTGGTGGGAGCTTGTCGACTGGCAGAAGGTGGCCGACCGGGCCATTCCGCGGCGTTACAAATGCACGGCGTGCGACTACGTCTACGACCCCGCAAAGGGCGATCCCGAGACGGGTGTCGCTCCCGGTACGCCCTTCGAGGAGATTCCCGACGACTGGGCCTGCCCGCTTTGCGGACTTTCGAAGGAGGCTTTCCGGCCGATGGAGGAGTAGGGGATTCCGGACCGGAACCAATGGCCCGGCGCCCTCGTTTTAAACAGGAAAATCACATGAAACTGAAAATCGGATTATTGGGTGTCGCCGCGTTGTGCGGCACCCTTCAGGCCCTGGCCTGCACGGGTATCTCGCTGACGGCTGCCGACGGCAGCTACGTGCAGTCGCGCACGATCGAATGGGGCAACAGCGCTCTGGAGAGCATGTACGTCATTATTCCGCGGGGGCAGGCGCTGCACTCGCTCACGCCGACCGGCGGCCAGGGACTTGCCTACACGGCGCGTTACGGCGTGGTGGGGCTGGCCGTTGTCGAGCAGGCGTTCATCGCCGAAGGGATCAACGAGGCGGGGCTTTCGGCCGGGCTCTTCTTCTTCCCGCAGTACGGCGGCTACGAGACTTATGACCCGGCGCAGAACAACCGCACGCTGGTCGACCTGCAGGTTGCCGGATGGATCCTCACGCAGTTCTCGACGATCGACGAGGTGAAGGCCGCGATCGGCGGAGTGCGTATCGTGGGTCTCGAAGCCAATGCCGTCGTGCACTGGCGCATCGGCGAGCCGTCGGGGCGTCAGGTGGTGCTGGAGATCGTCGGGGGCGTACCGCACTTCTACGAGAACGAGGTCGGGGTGCTGACCAACGCGCCCGGCTTCGAGTGGCAGGTGACCAACCTGAACAACTACGTGAATCTCCGCCCGGGGGACGTCGAGCCCTACCAGGTGGGCGAAAAGACCTTGCGGGCCTTCGGTGCCACGGCGGGCTTCCTCGGACTGCCGGGCGACGACACGCCGCCGTCGCGGTTCGTGCGTGCGGCCTTCCTGCGCGCCACGGCGCCGCAGCGTGCCACGGCTTTCGAGACGGTGCAGGAGTGCTTCCACCTGCTGAACAACTTCGACGTGCCGATCGGCCTCGAACACCCCGCCGGGCAGTGCCCCGACATCCCGAGCGCCACGCAGTGGACCTCGGCCATCGACCTGACCCACCGCCTGGTCTACTACAAGACGGCCTACAACAACACGATCCGCTGCCTGGACCTTTCGCAGATCGATTTCGGGAAGGTGCGCTACCAGTCGCATCCGCTGGACCGCGTGCAGCAGCAGCCCGTGGAGCGGATCACGGTGAAGAACTGATTGTTTCGGCTGCCGGGCGGGAGTCCGTTCGGCGGATCGACAAGCCGGTAAAGCCTCGGTCTCCGTTGCGGGACCGGGGTTTTTATTTGCGGAAGATGAAGTAGACGGCCAGGATGATGCAGAGGAACCCGGCGAGGTGGTTCCAGCGCAGGGTGTCGGACTTCATGAAGACGAGCGCGAAGATGGTGAAGACCAGCAGGGAGACGACCTCCTGGATGACCTTGAGTTCCCAGATCGAGAAGGGCCCCCCGAATTCGGCCGAACCGATGCGGTTGGCCGGGACCTGGAAGCAGTATTCGAAGAGGGCGATGCCCCAACTCAGGAAGATGATGGCCATGGCCCCGAAACGTTCGAGCCGTGATTTGAAGGCGATATGCCCGTACCAGGCCAGCGTCATGAAGGCGTTGGAGATGACGAGCAGCAAAACGGTGGCAAATCCCCGGAACATAAGTCAGATGCTTGAAAACGGCGCAAAAATAAGTAAAATTTCGATATGTTGGTTCATTTGCTGCATTTTGCGTCTGCAGCGGCCGCCAAAAGGGGCTGCGAGGGGGAGGATTGTGACGAACCCCGGGAAACGATCCGGAAGGGGCTGTGAGGGGGAAGGGCCTCAGAAAACGATCCGTAAGGGGCTGCCTCCCCCCCCCCGAAAAATCCCGAAAAACGCTCCGGAAGGGTGCGAAGGTTCCCGAAAATGATCTGGAAGGATTGTGCAGGGCCTTGAAAAATGCTCCGGAGGGACCGCCCCCTCGAAAAACGCTCCGGGAGCCCCCCCCCGAAAAACGCTCCGGGAAGGGGCCGCGAAAACCCTCGACCCCTCCCCGAAACCCGATCCGGAAGGGGTGCGGGAACGGATTTTCGGTTTTTTTCTTGGATATTCGGCACATTCTGCCTATTTTTCCTCCTCTTTTGGAACGGACTGTCGGCGGATTCCCCGAAACCCCGGAATCCCGACGGCCGAAAACCTTTCCGACGATCCGAATACCCTTCCGGCCCGCCGGGAGAGAGACGAAAACCATGCAGCGGCAAGAGACGACAACAGGAGAGTATGCCCTTGTGACGGGGGCTTCGTCGGGAATCGGCTACGCCTTTGCGGCGCAGCTTGCGGCCCGGGGCTACGGCGTGGTGCTGGTCAGCAACCGCGAGGAGGAGAATCGTGCGGCTGCGGAGCGCATCGCCCGGGAGTATGGGGTTGCGACCCTGCCCTTGTACCAGGACCTTGCGCAGCCGGATGCCGCCGAACGCCTCCATGCCGAGACGTCGCGCCGCGGCCTGAAGGTCTCGGTGCTGGTCAGCAATGCCGGGATCCTGCTCTTCGGACTGCTGGCCGACACCCCGCCCGAACGCCTCCGCACGATCGTGGCACTGCACTGTATGACCCCGGCCCTGCTGTGTCGGTTGTACGGCGATGACATGCGGCGGCGGGGTGGGGGGCGTATCCTTGTGGTCTCCTCCTCGACGGCCTGGATGCCCTGGCCGACGATTGCGGCCTATTCCGCGACGAAGGCGTTCCTGCACAGCTTCGCCCGCTCGCTCGATATCGAACTCCGCGACCAGGGGGTGAACGTCACGACACTCTATCCGGGTGCGGTCGACACGCCGCTCTACACGCTCTCGGAGCGCCGACGCCGGTTGCTGGTCCGTTGCGGGGTGATGCTTCCGCCCGACAGGGTGGCCCGCAAGGGGCTTCGGGCGCTGTTCCGCGGACGCCGCCGCTGCATCCCGGGACTCTTCACGAAACTCTGTGTTTTTTTCTGCCGGCTGCTTCCGGCGCCGTGGCTCCGTCCCATCCTGCGGCTTCGGGTGGTGCGTCGGCTGCTGCAGCCGCGGGGTTAGTCGGCCAGCAGGGCGTCGAGGTCCTGCAGGTCGGCAAAGGTGTCGGCAATCCGGTCGGCTTCGGTCTCCCGTTCCAGCACCTCGCGCGGGAGCGTGGTGGCCAGTGCCACGATACGCCCGGCTCCGGCCCGGCGTGCGGCTTCGATCCCGGCCTTGGCATCCTCGAAAACCACGCAGTCGGCCGGAGCGACGCCCAGCGCTGCCGCGGCCGTGAGGTAGATCTCCGGATCGGGCTTGCAGCGCGTGACGGCATCGCCCGAAATCCGCGCCTCGAACCACGGCCCGATGGCGCACTTTTCCAGCACGAAATCGACATTTTTCCGGCAGCCCGACGATCCGACGGCACACCGCACGCCTCGGGCGTGAAGCTCTTCGAGGAGTTCGCGCAGCCCCGCAACGGGACGGATCTCCGGGGCGTAGATTTCGCGGTAGATGGCCTCCTTCTCTTCGGCCAGCGCCGCGAGACCCTTGGTGCGGATCACCTCCTCGGGCATGATCATCCGCATGATGTCGTCGTTGCCCATGCCGAATCCCCGGCTCAGGCGCTCCTTCCAGTCCGTCACGCCGTAGCGTGCGCAGAAGATCTCGAATGCCCGGATATGGGCCGCGGTGTTGTCCACCAGCGTGCCGTCCATGTCGAATAAGGCCGCTTTTTTCATCGTGAGATTTGTTTTTCGGGGCGTAAAGATACGGAAAATCCGCGATTTTCCATAAAACGCACGCCCGGGGACACTTTCGGGGAAAAAGCGTTACCTTTGCATCGTATCAGCCGAACAAGAGATGTCACGCGGAAAAATCGAAAAAACAAATGCCGCCCGGTTGCTCGACCGTGCGAAGATCGCCTACGAACTGGTTCCCTACGAGGTCGACGAGGAGCACCTCGCGGCCACGCATGTCGCCGAACAGCTGGGTGAGGATATCTCGACGGTCTTCAAGACGCTGGTGTTGAAGGGTGACCGCACGGGTTATTTCGTCTGTGTGGTTCCGGGCGACCACGAGGTCGACCTGAAGGCCGCCGCAAAGGTCTCGGGCAACAAGAAGTGCGATTTGATTCCGATGAAGGATCTGTTGCCCGTGACGGGCTATATCCGCGGGGGTTGTTCGCCGATCGGCATGAAGAAACTCTTCCCGACCTATATTCACGATTCGGCTGCGGCGCTTCCGTTTATCTACATCAGTGCGGGGGTTCGGGGTTTGCAGTTGCGGCTCGACCCGAAGGCGCTGGCGGCCTACGTCCGCGCATCCTTTGTCTCCCTTTCTTAGCAGGGTCGGGAGCGAAGATTTGCTTCCGAACCTTTCAACCTTCCTTCGCCCACAAAGCCTGGTCTTTAACCGGGCGCGGAACCGGCCCGGCAACCGGATAAAGTCTCCTTCGCCCCTGAAACCCACCTCTTAGGCGGGCGCTTTTTGAATCGGCAAAAAGCGCCGCAAAAACCGACGGGCTTAAGAAGCCCGATTTGTGGGCTGCTGAACCATATTGGGGTTTCCGCAGCCTTTACCCGCATACGACCGTCGGGAGCGGTGATTTGCTTCCGATCCTTTCAGCATACCTTCGCCCCTAAAACCCGGTTCTTAACCGGGCTATTGGGCGACTTCGTTTTTGGAGCGTTTGCGGGTGTTGATGGTGAGATAGCGCTGCAGGGTCTGCTGCAAGCGTGCCGGGTCGAGGTGCTGGCGAATATCGCCGCCCTGGGCGATGGAGATTTCGCCGGTCTCCTCGGAGACGACGATGATGATGGCGTCGGAAATCTCACTCATGCCGATGGCCGCACGGTGACGGGTTCCGAACGACTTCGGGACGTCGCTCTGCGTCACCGGGAGGATGCACTTCGCGGCAACGACCCGGTCGCCCTCGATCAGTACGGCGCCGTCGTGCAGCGGGGCGTTCTTGAAGAAGATGTTCTTCAGCAGCGGCGTGGAGACTTTGGCGTCGAGTGCGATGCCGCCCTCGGCGATAAGCCGCAGGTCGCTCTGCTGTCCGATGACGATCAGGGCACCGGTTTTCGTGTCGGCCATTTCGCGGCAGGCCGTAACGATGGGTGTGATGTTCGTCTGTACGGTATCTTCGCCGTTGGAGAAGATCCGGGTGATGAAGTTGAAGTGCTTCTGCCGCATTCCGATCATCTGCAGGAAGCGCCTCAACTCGGGCTGGAAGACGATGATCAGCGCAATGGCCCCCACGGAGATGAGTTGTCCGAGGATCGTGGAGAGGAGCTCCATGTTGAGGGTTTTCACGACAACCCAGAGCAGGTACACGGCGATGATTCCCGAGAGGATGTAGGGGGCATTGGTGCCCTTGGTCATGCGGTAGATCCAGTACATGATCAGGGCCACGAGGATGATGTCTATCAGGTCGACGAATGTGAACGGCACAAATCCCATCGCAGTCGGAAATTTATCGGGTTTCGGTATTGACGGCACAAATGTATGAAAAAAAACCGACTTCCGCCTGCCGGGGAAGCCGGTTTTTTAATCCCGGGAGTCGGGGGGGTTATTTCTGAGCGTTCTTTTTGTCGGCGGCATAGAGTTCGTTGACCTTGGCCAGCACGGCGGGGGTGATGTTCAGGGTCGTATCGGCATCGATGAGCGCCGAGGCGTTGATGATAAGCTTGTATTTTCCGTCGGCGTTGATCTCCCGGACGGCGCGCTGGAGGAGGTCCTGGGCGCGGTTCGAGAAGACGAAGTTCTCTTCATCGAGGGTCTGGGCCTCTTTCTGGGCATTGGCCTGGTAGGAAGCGACCTTTTTCTGGATGCTCTCCTGCTGGGCCTG
>CALUMM010000007.1 GCA_944321755.1 uncultured Alistipes sp. | reverse complement strand
GGGCGTGAAGTTCGGATTCGTGCAGTTCACCTCGCAGCACTGGTCCGAGTGGGTGCACCGCCTGGTGCGGCTCGCCGCGGAGAATCACCTGATGGTCAACATCCACGACGAATACCGCCCGACGGGCTACTCCCGGACATACCCGAACCTGCTGACCCAGGAGGGCATCCGCGGCAACGAGGAGTTCCCCGCAGCCTCGCACAACACCGTGCTGCCCTTCACGCGGATGCTCTGCGGCGCGGGCGACTATACGGTCTGCTACTTCGATCCGCGCATCCGCAACACCCACGCCCACCAGCTGACCTTCCCGGTGCTCTTCTTCTCGCCCCTGCAGACGCTCTACTGGTACGACACGCCGTCCCGCACGCGGGAGGTCCCCGAACTGGAATTTTTCGACAACGTACCCGTGGTCTGGGACGACACGCGGGTCGTGGACGACACGATCGGCGAACACATCGCCATTGCCCGGCGTTCGGGCGAGGAGTGGTTTGCCGGGGTGATCTCCGGCGACGAGGCGTGCGAGGTGACGCTCCCGACCGACTTCCTCGATGCGGGCCGCGACTACGTGCTGCGCGCCTACACGGACGACGAGACGGTCGACACGCCGACCCGGGTACGGGTTTCGCGGCACCTGGTGCGGGGCGGGATGCCGCTGCACTTCTCGCTCCAGGCCCGGGGAGGCGCGGCGCTCCATTTCCTGCCCGCCGACCGGACCGACACGAAGGGTATCAAACGACTGAAGTCCAACCACAAACTCTGAAACGATGAAACGCCCGACGATCTGGCTTGCAGCATGGCTGTGCAGCGCGGCGATGCCCCTGATGGCCCAGCGGATTGTGATCCATCCCGTTCCGCGGGGGATCTACTACGCGCAGCACAACGACGACTACACGGTCCGGGTCCGCACGCCGGGCGGCGCGTGGCAGGACCTCTACGAATACAAGGTCAAGGTCGACATGGACCGTCCGTCGGAGGCCTCGATGGTGACGTTCGACTTCGAAGGCGAGGTCGAGGTGATGGTCAAGAAGAACAACGGGACGGCGCATGACGTGACGGTCCGGCCCCTCTCGGCGGGAGTGAAACCCCGTCTGAAGGGGAATATCGCCACCTTCCGGCTCGACCGTCCGCAGAACCTCTCGATCGAGTTCGACGGAGACCGGCACCGCAACCTCCACCTCTTCACGAACGCCCCCGAAACGGACATCCCACAGCCGGACGATCCCGGGGTCGTCTATTTCGGCGAAGGGGTCCATACCCCGCCCGAGGGGTGCGACGGTTTCGCCATCCCCTCGAATACGCGGGTCTATCTGGCTCCGGGGGCCGTGGTGAAGGGCGCCCTGCTGTGCGACAGCGTCGAGAACGTCCGCATCGGCGGCCGCGGCCTCGTGCTGACGCCCAAACGCGGCGTACAGATTCGCTATTCGAGACAGATCACCGTCGAGGATCTCATCTTCATCAATCCCCGCCACTACACCGTTTTCGGAGGTCAGAGCAGCGACATCCGCGTGCGCAACATCCGCTCGTTCAGCTATCAGGGCTGGAGTGACGGCATCGATCTGATGAGTTGTTCGGATGTCCATGTCGATGGGGTCTTCATGCGCAACTCCGACGACTGCATCGCCGTCTACGGGCCCCGCTGGGAGTACCGCGGCGACACGCGCGACATCTCGGTCAGTGGTTCGGTGCTATGGGCCGACATCGCGCACCCGATCAACATGGGCATCCACGGCTACACGGGCGACGGACGCGGGAACACGATCGAACGGATCTCGTTCCGCGACATCGACATCCTGGAGCATGACGAGGACGATCCCGACTATCAGGGCTGCATGGCCATCTGCTGCGGGGACCTGAACCTGATCCGCGACATCACCTACGAAAACATCCGCATCGAGCGCGTCGAAGAGGGGCAACTCTTCCATTTCGAGGTGGTTTTCAACGAGAAATACTGCACGGCGCCGGGCCGGGGCATCGAGCGTGTCACGCTGCGCAACATCTCCTGCGCAGCCATTCCGGACCTGCGCCCCGCGTCGATCGAAGGGTATGATGCCGGACGTCTGGTCCGCGACGTGACGCTCGAAAACGTGCGGATCGGCGGCCGACGGCTGAAAAACACCGACGGGATGACCGTCAACGAATTTATCGAAAATATCCGCTTCCAATGAAACGATTGCTTTTTCTGCTCCTGCTCGCCGGATGGGCGGGAGCCCGGGCCGGAGCCGCCGAATGGCAGTGGCGGGTCGCAACGCACGGTATCGTCTCGGCAGAGACCGGGCGCGAGCCGGATGCCTATCTGTGGATTCCGCCCACGTGCGAACGGGTCCGCGCCGTGGTGGTCGGGCAACACAACATGAGCGAAGAGACACTCTTCGAAAACCGGCTTTTCCGGCAGCGGATGGAAGAGCTGGATTTCGCAATCGTCTGGATCACCCCGATCCTGGATATGCCGTGGGACGTATCGACCGGCTGCAACGAAACGCTTTTCCGCGCCCTGGCGGAGCTGGCCGCAGCAAGCGGGTACGAAGAGATCGCCACGGCACCCGTCGTCCCGGTCGGGCACTCGGCGCTGGCGACCTTCCCGTGGAACTTCGCGGCCTGGAACCCCGAACGGACGCTGGCCGTCGTATCGCTGCACGGCGACGCCCCGCGGACGAACCTCACGGGATACGGAGGCGCCAACCTCGAATGGGGCCGCACACGCAACATCGACGGCATCCCGGGGCTGATGATCGAGGGCGAATACGAGTGGTGGGTGGATCGCGTACGACCCGCCCTGGCCTTCCGGATGATGTATCCGGCAAGCTGCATCTCGTTTCTGGGCGACGCCGGACGGGGGCACTTCGATGTCGGGGACGAAACGTCGGAGTACATCGCCCGCTTCCTGGCCAAAGCCGCCGAGCAACGGCTCGGCACGCCGCTCCGGGCAGTGAACCCCGACGACGGCTGGCTCGCGGAGCGTTGGTCCCCCGGGCAGGAGCGGCGTGCCGAAGCCGCCCCGGCGGCACAATTCCGCGGCAACCGCCACGAAGCGTTCTGGTATTTCGACCGCGAGATGGCCCGCTTGACCGAGGCCCGCTACGCCGCGACACGCCACAAGCAACCGCTTTACATCGGATACGAGTACGAAGGCGCCCCGCTTCGCTACGACGAACACCTCCACGCCCGGATGCGCTGCACGCTGCATCCCGAAGCCGACGGGCGCACGTTCCGCCTGCGGGCCTTCTTCAGCGACTCGCTGCGGCGGCATCCGGCGGCGGGGCATCCCGCCGGACGGCCGGTGATCCGGAGGATCAGCGGCCCCGTGGAGGTGGTCGACGATACGACCTTCCGCATCCGTTTCGGGCGGGGCACGGTCGACAATCCGCGGCGCGGCCGGGAAATCTGGCTCGCGGCCGAGCATCCCGGCGACCGGCACTTCAAGGGTGCCGTCCAGCAGCTGCTTGTCGAACTGCCCTTCCGCAATACGGCAGGACGCCGCCAAAGCATCCTCTTCCCTTCGCTGCCCGACATCCGCACGGGCGAAGCGGCTCCCGAGCTGAAGGCCCGGTCGGATTGCGGGCTTCCGGTAGTCTATTTCGTCAAGGAGGGTCCGGCGAAGGTGGTCGACGGCGCGCTGCAGCTCACGGACATCCCGCCCCGCAGCCGCTACCCGATCCGGGTGCGAGTCGTGGCCTGGCAGTACGGCCTGCCCGACTCGGTGCAGAGTGCCGAACCCGTCGAACGCATCTTTTACATCACCCGATAAATCCCGACCGCCCGCTGCGGCACCGGTTCCAAGTCTTGAAACCCGAAAAAATCGCTGTCTTTGACAATATCGAAGAGAGGATGCGGTTCGGCATAAAAAACCAAGCAAACTTGTTTTTTCTGCACTCACCTTTCACTATCTTTGAAGAGATGATACACAAAATCGGTTCATTCGTCCTCGCACTTTGTGTCGCAGTGTCCGCCGCGGCCGGACCACGCATCGAGATCCCCGCGCTGAAAAAGGAGTACCCGCGCATGATCGACGACACGGCCTGCCGCCGGAGCATCGCGCAGCTGCTCGCCACCCCCGCCGGGGAAGCCGCCATGGAGGGACTCCGCAACCGTGTGGAGCCCTATGCCGCACGCCATACGTCGGACCCCGACTGGCTGGTCGACCGGCTCCAGATGTACTGGCAGAGCCACGCCACCGAAATCTACATCGACGGCGAGGTGCTCGACCACGTGGCGGGGCACGCCCCCGTTCCGACGGTCCGTTTCACCGCCTCGCGCGGCACGCAGACCGACTACGCCCGGCCCGCCCTGGCCGACATCCCGCCCCGGCAGGATTCGCTCGGCCTGTGGATGCGCAACAAGGCGACCGGTGAGATGGAGTGGGTCGATCCCCGCAAGACGGGCCGGAACGTCGAGTCGATGAACCTCGAAATCCTGAACCTCGCCCGCGATGCGGCCTTCCTCTGGTGGTGGTCGCGCGACGAACGCTACGCCAGGATGGCCGCCGACGTCTTCGACACCTACATGACGGGCCTCTACTGGCGCGAGGTGCCCGTCGACCTGAACCACGGCCAGCAGCAGACCCTCGTGGGGCTGACCTCCTTCGAGGTGATCCACGAGGACATCGCCGTTCCGGCCGCCGAGTGCTACGACTTTCTCCATGACTACCTCGCCGAGACTCGCCCCGGGAAGATCGCCGTCTACGAGGAGGCTTTCCGCAAATGGGCCGCAGTGATCGTCGCCAACGGCGTGCCGCACAACAACTGGAATCTGATCCAGGCCCAGTTCGTGCTGCGTATCGCGCTGGTGCTGGGCGACGACGAAGCCTATGCCGACGGCCGCGGGCGCCGCTACTGGCTCAACGAGATTCTCAACGAATCCTCCGTGCGGCAGTGGTCCATCGGTCGGCTGATCGACTTCGGCTTCGATCCCGCGACGGGCCTCTGGAAGGAGTCGCCGGGCTACGCCACGATGGTCTTGTCGGAGTTCACGTCGTTCGTGCGGCTGGTCGACGAGGTGCTGGGCGTCGATCTGGTCGAGGCCTATCCCGTTCTGGCCCGGGCCGTGGCCAACGTCCCGCAGTATCTCTTCCCGAACGGGTTGGGCGTCTGCTGGGGCGACGGACACTACGGACGGATGCGCACCGACTTCTATCCGCGCATGGTCGCCAATGCCCAACAGTACGGCAAACAGGAGCAGGAGCGACTCTTTACGGCTCTTTACCGCTGTTTCGACCCCGCAGCCGGGCGCACCGACCCCGGAGCGAAGCTCCCGCCCAAGGTCGAAACCTTCACCTCGATGAAACCCCTCACGCTCGATCCCGCCGTCGAGGCCGGACAGGTCGAGGAGTACGTCACGCCGACGTTCCATTCGCCCGGCGTAAGCTGGTTTGCCGCCCGTTCGGGCATGGACCCGGCCCGGAGCCTGATGATGAGCGTCTGCGGCTCGAAGGGGAACCACATGCACGCCAACGGCATCTCGATGGAACTCTACGGCAAGGGATATGTCCTGGCCCCCGACCTGGGACGCGGATCGGGCTATACGACACTCGACTACGCGGAGTTCTATTCGCAGTTCCCGGCCCACAACACGGTCTGCGTCGACGGCATCTCGGCCTATCCGGTGATGATGTCGCACCATGCCTTCCGGCTCGAAGGGTGCTATCCCGCCCCGGAGTGCCGCGAGGGCTATTACGACGGGGTGCTCTACGGCGACTTCTCGTTCCTCGAACCCGAGACGCAGTCCGACCAGCGGAGGCAGATCCTGATCGTCAACACCGATCCCGAACATGCCTACTACGTCGATCTCTTCCGCTCGCGCCGCCTCGACGGGAAGGACCGGATGCACGACTACTTCTACCACAACATCGGCCAGGAGTTCACGCTCGGGCTCGAAACCTCGCCGACCGAGGAGCTTTCGTTTGCCGGCGGAAACCTTTACGCCTACTCCTACCTCTGGAACAAGCGTTCGGCACGCAGCGACCGCGACGTCGAGGGGTGCTTCACGATGCACCTGCCCGAGGGCGGCGAGGTCGGGATGCGAATGTGGATGCGCGGCGAGCAGGAGCGCGAAATCTTCCAGGCGCTAAGCCCGGCGATCGACGCCCTGACCCGCACCCCGATGCCCTACGACGTGAAGAATACCCCGACGCAGACCTTCATCGCCCGGCAGTACGGCGAGGCGTGGACACGCCCCTTCGCCGCCCTCTACGAACCGGTTGACGCCGCAGGGTCGGCCATCCGCGAGGTCCGCTGGAGCGACGGCGGCGAACCGGGGACGGTGGGCGTATGCGTCGTCAAGCGCGACGGACGCCGGGACCGGATCCTCTCGGCCGACTCTCTCCGCACGATGGAGGCCGAAGGCATTCGCTGCCGGGCCGTGCTGGCCGTGGCGAGCGACGACCAATGGTTCCTGGCCCGCGGCACGGAACTCACGGCCGACGGCATACGCATCTCGGCCGACCGTCCGGCCACCGTAGCCCTCGTGCGGCGCAACGGCGCGTGGTACTACACCGCCGACGCCCCCTGTCGCATCCGCATCGAGGGGCGCAGCTACCGGCTGCCCGCCGCACCGATGACCGCGGTCCGCTGATCCGTCCGATTTTTTTCGCCGGAGACTGAGTAATTCGCCCCGCAGAAACGTATATCTCTATATAAAAGACCGAAAATCATGATCCGCCGAATCCTGTTTCTGACAACCCTCCTTGCACTCGGAGCCGGGGCGCTCTCCGCCCGCGAATACCGTTCGGAGGTGTGGTGCGCCGACAACGGCGACGGCACCTATCGCAACCCGATCCTCCACGCCGACTACTCCGATCCGGATGTCGTGCGCGTGGGCGACGACTACTGGATGACGGCATCGAGTTTCCAGTGCGTGCCGGGGCTGCCGATCCTCCACTCGAAGGATCTGGTCAACTGGACGCTCGTCAACCACGCCCTGCCGCGCCTCATGCCCGAGGATTACTTCTCGCAGGCGCAGCCCGGACGCGGCGTCTGGGCCCCCTGCATCAAGTTCCACGACGGATTCTACTACATCTACTGGGGCGATCCCGACTTCGGGATCTACATGGTCCGCACCGACGACCCCCGGGGCCGCTGGTCGGATCCCGTGCTGGTCATTCCCGGGAAAGGGCTGATCGACCCCTCGCCGCTGTGGGACGACGACGGGCGCCTCTGGCTGGCACACGCCTGGGCCGCAAGCCGCTCGGGGCTGAACAGCATCATCACCCTCGTGGAGCTCAATGCCGAGGGCACCGCGGCGATCTCCGGCGAACGGATCATCTTCGACGGAAACGCCAGCGGCAACCACACCGTCGAGGGGGCCAAACTCTACAAACGCAACGGATGGTATTACCTCTTCGCTCCGGCCGGAGGCGTCGCCACGGGGTGGCAGATCGTCGCCCGTTCGCGCACCGTCGACGGCCTCTACGAAGCCCGCACGGTGATGTCGCAGGGCTCTACGGCGATCAACGGCCCCCATCAGGGCGCGTGGGTCGAAACCCCGGGCGGAGAGTCGTGGTTCCTCCATTTCCAGGACAAGGGGCTCTACGGACGGGTCGTGCACCTCAACCCGATGCGGTGGGACGATGACGGGTGGTGCGTGATCGGCGAGGATCGCGACGGCGACGGCTGCGGCGAGCCCGTCACCGTGTACCGCAAGCCCGACACCGGCAGCCCGAAGGCCCTCTGCACCCCGCAGGAGAGCGACGAATTCGACGGCCCGGCGCCCGGTCCGCAATGGCAGTGGATGGCCAATCCGCAGGCGTGGTTCGGATTCCCGGGCATCCCCGGACACTACCGGATGTACGCCTCGCGCGAGGCGTTCCGCAACCTCTGGACGGTTCCGAACCTCCTGCTGCAGAAGTTCCCCGCCGAAGCCTTCACCGCCACCACGCGGCTGCGCTTCTGCTCGAAAAGCGACGGCGACAGCGGCGGACTGCTCGTCATGGGATACGACTACGCACGCCTCGCCCTGACGCGCCGCGGCGCCGAGGCCGATCTCGAACTGATCCTCTGCCGCGATGCCGACCGCGGCTCGGAGGAGCAACGGACCCTGCTGGCCACGCTTCCGCTCGAACGCCTCGAAAGCGGCGCCCGGCCCCTCTACCGCACGGAGATCACCCTGCGGGTCGAAGTCCGTCCCGGCGGCCGCTGCCGCTTCGCATACAGCACCGACGGCAAACGCTTCACACCGGTCGACAAGGTGCCCTTCACCGCCCGCGAAGGTCGCTGGATCGGCGCCAAGGTGGGGCTCTTCTGCGTCAACAACGGTGCAACGACCGACCGCGGGTGGATCGACATCGACTGGTTCCGCATTTCAAAATAACAAACCATATCATGACCAAATTTCTGATCTTCTGTCTGGGGGCACTCGCGGCCTCCTGTACCGGTTCACCGTCCTTTCCCGACACGGCGCTCGACTACTGCGCCGCACAGGTCCGGCGGACACTCGCGGAGCTGCCCGCCTCGGACTGCACGCTCACACCCCGCAACATCGCTCCCGACAGCACCCGCTGGCACCTCAACCGGGTCTGCAAGGAGGAGTGGACCGCGGGGTTCTGGCCCGGGGTGCTGTGGTACGACTACGAGTACACGGGCGACACCACCGTGCGCAACGCCGCGCGCCGCTACACCGAGGCGCTCGAATTCCTCTCCCACACACCGGCCTATGATCACGACCTGGGTTTTCTGGTCTTCTGCAGCTACGGGAACGCCTACCGACTCACGCAGGACGACCGCTACCGGGAGGTGATCCTCCGCACGGCCGACACGCTGGCCACCCTTTTCAACCCCCGCGTGGGGACGATCCTCTCCTGGCCCCGGGAGATCCCGGCGCTCGGAGGCCACAACACGATCATGGACAACATGATCAATCTGGAGATGCTCTTCTGGGCCGCCGAGAACGGCGGAGACAGCCGTCTGGCCGACATCGCGCGTTCGCACGCCGACAAGACCATGCAATACAACTTCCGCCCCGACGGTTCGTCATATCATGTCGCCGTCTACGACCCCGAAAACGGAGGCCATCTGCTCAGTCGCACCCATCAGGGCTATTCCGACACGTCGATGTGGGCCCGGGGCCAGGCGTGGGGAATCTACGGATTCACGATGTGCTACCGCTTCACCCACGACACGCGCTATCTGGAGTTTGCCCGCAAAATCACCGACCTCTATCTGAAACGGCTGCCCGACGACGGAATCCCCTACTGGGATTTCGACGATCCGGCCATTCCGGCGGCTCCGCGCGACGCTTCGGCAGCGGCCGTCGTAGCCTCGGCCCTGCTGGAGCTTTCGACCTACCTCGGCGACGAGGGAACCGTCTACCGCACGGCCGCCGAAAAAATGCTCCGCGAACTCGACCGTAACTACCGCGGCGGCACGCGCTGCCCGGCCCTGCTCGTCCACTCCACGGGACACCACCCCGCCGGTTCGGAGATCGACTACGCCATCATCTACGCCGACTATTACTACTACGAAGCACTGCTGCGGCTGCGCCGGCTCAATCGCGGCGAAGGGCTTTTTTGAGCCGTACCATCCGTCCGGGCCGGGAGATTCCGTCCGACGGTTCGTAACACGGGCTGTTACAATATGCCCCTTGAGGAGCCCCGGAAGGCCCTGAAACGCCATTCGCTACAAACCGACCCCTCTTTTGTTACAAACCGTGCCGTCGAGTTCGAAAGGGAACAGCGACCTTTGCAATACCTGAAACCCCGAAAACTACGACCTGCCATGACTTTCGAATCTCGACCCGCAGCCATCCCCGGCATCCGTCAGGACCGGCTCATCGCCGCCACCTACGTCGAACTGCACGCGGCACTCTGCGGCTACATCCGCAAACGGATCGGCTCGTTCTCTGATGCCGAAGATCTGGTACAGGACGTCTTCGCCCGCCTTCTGGAATACAACACCCTGCTCGACGAACGCACCATCGCACCTTTCGTCTATGCGATCGCCCGCAACCGGGTGGTCGACTACCTGCGCCGCCACGCCCGCAGCCGTGCCGCCGACGACTACTTCTTCCTCCACGCCCGCCGCGCGACGTGCGACGTCGAGGAGCGGATCGCCGCCTCGGAACTCTCGGAACTGGAGCAGTCGCTCTGCCAGCGTCTCCCGCAGCGCCAGGTACAGATATATACGTTATGCACCCGCGACGGATTGACGGCCGAAGAGGCCGCCGCAACGCTCCACCTGAGCCGCCGCACCGTCGAAAACCACCTCTTCGCCGCACGGCGGCAGATGCGCAGCGCCCTGAAGGCCTGCATCTGACACCAGAAGGGCATTCCCGAAAATTTTCCTGCGAAAAATTTTCCAAAATCCCAATAATCAATAATTTTATGTAAAACCTCTACTATGAACCTGAAACATCTGAAAACATGTTTGTGCATGGTGTTAGGGTCCGCCCTGACATTGTGGGGGGGGGAGATCTTCGCCCAGCAGAAGCTGAGCGGAAAGGTCATCGACCCTGCCGGTAATCCCGTCATCGGAGCCACGGTCGTCATCGACGGAACGACCAAAGGCGCCTCGACCGACCTCGACGGAGCCTTCTCGTTCGACGAAAAGGCCGGAACCCCGATCACCATCTCCTACATCGGTTACCAGACCGTCAAAACAACCCTCCAGCCCGGCATGACCGTCCAGCTGCAGGAGGATTCCGCCCTGTTGGAGGATGTCGTGGTCGTCGGCTACGGCGTCCAGAAGAAAGAGACCCTCACGGGCGCCATCTCCGTCGTCAAGGAGGAGATGCTCAAGGACAAGGGTTCGCTCTCCAGCCCGCTGCAGGCCATGCAGGGCCAGATCCCCGGTGTGATCATCACCCGCAGTTCGTCGGCCCCGGGCGACGAGAGCTGGTCGATGTCGCTGCGCGGCGCCATCTCGGCCAACTCCTCCGAACCGCTCGTCATCATCGACGGCGTGGCCTACGAAAGCATCAACGAAATGCGTCTGTTGAACCCTTCGGACATCGAGTCGATGAGCTTCCTCAAGGACGGGGCCGCAGCCATCTACGGTTCGCGTGCCGCCGGCGGCGTGGTGCTCATCACCACCAAGAAGGGCAAGGAGGGACGCGCCAAGGTCGAATATTCGGGATCGTTCAGCGTCAAGACCGTCGGTCTGATGCCTACGCTGATGAGCCTCGACGAGTGGGCCGACTCAATCATGCAGACCCTCGAAAATGACAACAAAACCTCCGACAACTGGTACAAGTACGCCCTGCTGGCCAAACAGTACAAGGGCCGCTACATCGATCTGGAGCATACCACCTCGCCCTTCGGGACGACAGCCTTCAACGATGTGAGCGATTTCGTCTTCGACGACTCGGTGGACTGGCTCGGATCGCTCTTCGACAACTCCTACTCCACGACGCACGATATCAGCGTCTCGGGCGGCTCGGAGAAGATCTCCTACCGCGTCTCGTTCGGATACCTCTACGACGGATCGCCGCTCCAGTACGGCAACAACAACAACCAGCGCTACAACCTCCGCACCAACAACACCTTCCAGATTACCGACTGGCTGACGCTCGAATCCGCCATCGGCTACAACCGCCAGGAGCAGGTCGCTCCGACCAACGTGGGGTCCATGCTGACGGTCTCCGTGCCCATGCCGGGACTTCCGCTTTCGTCGATGAACGGCAAACCTTATGCGTGGGGAACCTGGGCCTCACCCACCTCGGTGGCCGAATACGGCGGTGACAACAAGCTTTCGGTCTCGGCCACCAACATCAGCGAGACCTTCAAGATCCGCGCAACGAAGTGGCTCGACGCCAACATCAACGTCGGATACAACACCTCGACAGCCCAGCGCAATACGGTCAACAACAGCGTCGACTACTACAACTACACCGGTACGAAAGTCGTGCTGACAACCCCCACGAGCGACCAGTCCTACTACAAGCAGACCTCCTCGCGGACCGATTTCTACTCCTTCTCGGGCTACCTGAACGGACACCACGACTTCGGCGACCACTCGCTGAGCGCCACGCTCGGCGGACAGTACGAATTCAAGGACTACACCTACTTCGGCGTCCAGGCCAAGGACATCCAGCAGGGGCTCGAAATCGTCAACGGAGCCGGCGAGATCACCATCTCGAACAAGGAACACTACCAGTTCGCCGTAGCGTCGCTCTTCGGACGTCTGAACTACAACTACCGCCAGAAGTACCTCGTCGAGCTGAACATGCGTTACGACGGTTCGTCGAAGTTCCAGCCCGAGAACCGTTGGGACTTCTTCTGGGGCGGATCGCTCGGCTGGCGCATCTCCCAGGAGGGATTCCTGCGCGACCAGGAGTGGCTGAGCGAACTCAAGCTGCGCCTTTCGTACGGTGAGGTCGGCAACCAGAACGGCATCTCCAACTACGACGGCGTACAGCTCTACAACACCTCGGCGTCGAGCGGTGCCCTGGTCGGCTCGGGACTCCTCTCGACGATCGCCACCTCCGGGACGCTCGCATCGACGGCCCGCAGCTGGGAGCGCATCAAGAACTACAACCTCGGTCTGGACTTCGGATTCCTAAACAACCGCCTGTCGGGTAGCGTCGAGGCCTTCCTCAAGAAGAACGACAACATGCTCGTCAGCATCGAATTCCCCGCAGTGCTGGGAGACACGCCCCCGAAAGCCAATACCGGCAAGTTCAAGGCCTGGGGTTACGAGGGACAGATCCAGTGGCGCGACAAGATCGGCAAGGAGTTCAACTATTTCGTGGGCGGAACGTTCACCTTCGCCCGCAACGAACTGGTCGACTTCGGCGGTGCCGCCACGATCAAGAACGGATATGTCAGCGACCGCGAGGGATACCCGCTCAACGCCCTCTTCGGGCTGCGCTACGCCGGGAAGATCCAGACCCGGGAGCAGCTCGATGCCTATCTGGCCAAATACTATCCCAACAATGCCGTGGGAATGCCCGCGTCGCTGCGCCTCGGAGACAACATGTTCTGCGACGTGAACAACGACGGCAAACTCGACGAGAAGGACTACGTCTACCTCGGGTCCGATACGCCGGAGATCCAGTATTCGATCAGCGCCGGGTTCGAATGGAAGGGGCTTGACTTCCAGATCGTCTTCCAGGGTGCCGCCAACCGCACGATGTGGAACGGTATCAACAACTGGACCGTGCCGATGCGCGCCACCTACACCAATACCACCAACCAGTCGCTGGGCAAGGTCTGGAGCCCCGAAAACCCCGGCGGACACTACCCCTCGTACACCACCGACTCGAACATCAACAACTACAACTACCAGGCTTCGAGCTGGTCGGCATCCGACGGCGCCTACATCCGGCTGAAGACCCTCTCGCTGGGATACAACCTCCCGGCCCGGTGGTTCACGAAGACCAAGAGCATCTCGGGCTGCCGCATCTACTTCACGGGATCGGACCTCTGGGAGCACTCGAACATCCTCGACGGCTGGGATCCCGAAGCCAAGAGCTCACCGAGCAGTACGTCGCGTTACCCGTTCCTGCGCAGCTACACCTTCGGCGTCAACTTAACCTTCTAATCGACCGCAACCATGAAAAAATACCTGTTGAAAACCCTTTGCGCCACGGGCATCGTACTCGCAGCCACGTCGTGTCTCGACCTCGACCCGAAAGACCAGCTCTCCGACGCCCAGGTCTGGACCAAGCCCGACAACTTCACGCTCTTCGCCAACCAGTTCTACGGCTGGACCCGCGATTTCCGCGGTTCGACCTCCGTGACCTACATGAACGGCGTCTCGGACGGCCCGCACGCCGATACGCGCTCGGACCTGCTGTGCGAGGCCTCGACGAATGTTTACAGCGATGGTTCGAACTCGATCCTGGCCACCGACGACAACTACAACAACCTCTACAAGCGCATCTATTACGTCAACCTGCTGCTCGACCGCGCCCGGGATTTCGGCGACCAGGCGGGGATTGCCGAACCGAAGGGTGAGGCGCTCTTCTTCCGCGCCTACCTCCACTTCGAACTCGTACAGCTCTACGGAGACTGCATTCTGCTGCAGGAGCCGCTCGACATCGACTCCCGTGAACTCTACGGTCCGCGCACCGATCGGTTGACGGTCATCAAGGCCTGCATCCAGGACCTGAAGGATGCCGCGGCACTGCTCGGCGAGACTCCCTCGGAGGACGGCCGCGTCTGCCGCTACACGGCCTGGGCCCTGCTTTCGCGCATCGCGCTCTACGAAGGCACCTGGCAGAAGTACCACAACCAGAACACCGCCGAATCGCAGGCACTGTTGAAGGATGCCATCGACGCTTCGCTCGAAGTGATGGGATCGGGCCGTTACGAGCTCTTTTCGAGCGCCGATCTCGGAGGACGTGACAGCTATCGTTACCTCTTCATTCTGGAGAACGTGCAGTGCAACCCCGCAGGTCTGACCAAATCGGCCAACAAGGAGTACATCTTTGCCCGCCGCCACGACCAGACGCTCAAGCCCATCGGGCTGAACATCACCCACGGTGTGCAGAACAATGCCTATTACCCGACGCAGAAACTCGCCGACATGTACCGTTGCCAGGACGGTCTGCCGATCTCGATCTCGCCCAACTTCAAGGGATACGACGGGCAGAACACCGAGTTCGAAAACCGCGACAACCGCATGAACGGCACGCTGATGATGCATGGCCAGAAGTACTGGAACAACGACGGCGCATGGCGCACGACCTGGACCTCGGAGGATGAAGAGGGGGTCGAAGGGACGAACTATCTGGTGGCCAACCGCCGCGTCAATTCGGGCTATGCCAACTACAAGTGGGCGACCGAACGGCAGGTTGCCGACGAATCGGAGGGGTATGACTACCCGATCATCCGCTATGCCGAGGTGCTGCTCAACTATGCCGAGGCGGTCTACGAACTCAACGGGAAGATTACCGACGACGAACTGGATGCTTCGCTGAACCTCGTGCGGCAGCGTTCGAACCCCACGATGACCAAGCTCTCGAACAAGCTGGTCGACGACCATGCGGCTCAGGGCATGACGATGCTCGATGAGATCCGTGCCGAGCGTACCGTGGAACTCTTCTTCGAGGGCTTCCGCATCGACGACCTCAAGCGCTGGAAGACGGCTGAAAAAGAGATGCCCGGCGACCTGTTGGGAATCCAGTATACGGGCACGTGGTACGAAAGCAACTGGACCTCGCAGCTCCGGCCGCTGAACGCCGAAGGACGCATCATCCTCTACACCAACCGCAAGTGGGACGACAAGAACTACCTGCTGCCGCTCCCGAACGACGAAACCCAGCTCAACCCCGCCCTCGGGCAGAATCCCGGCTGGGAATAGTCTCCAATCCTAAACAAGCAACGACATGAAAAAGATATTCAGAAACCTGTTCCCGGCCCTGCTCGCCACGGCATGTGCGTTCACGGCCTGCAACAACGACGAGACCTCCGATCTGCAGCCCTCGACGCTCTACGAGTCGATCGCCTTCGACCTGGACGACGCCATCCTCGCCAAGATCTATACCGACAACACGGGGACCGAAGCCCTTCCGCTGGTTGTCGGAGAAGAGGTCACGCTGAACTGCGCCACAACCCCTTCGATGGACGCGGTCACCTTCCCCGAACTGAGCTGGACGTCGAGCGATCCCTCCGTCGCCTCCATCGAAAACGGAGCGGTCCGCGCCCTGGCAGCCGGTTCGACGGTCATCACCGTCACCCCGGCAACCACGAATATCGTGGCGACCGCCTCCCTCAAGATCAATGTCGTGGACGAGATTGTCGAAGCCTCGGCGATCACGATCTCCGACGATGCCGAATTCACCGACGAAACCTACGGCCTGCCGGCCTGCTACGTGGGTGAAACGATGACCCTGACGGCCTCGATCGAACCCGCCGAAGCCACCTACAGAAGCGTTCTGTGGAGCTCGCAGAACCCCGACATCGCCCGTGTAGACCCGATTTCGGGCGTGGTCGAGGGTGTAGCCCGCGGCCGTGCGACGATCGTGGCCGAAGCCCTCGACGAAAGCGGCGTGACGGCCTCGCACGAAATCTTCATCGACCAGATCATCCTGCCCCTGGGCATGAAACTCACCGGAAGCGTCAGCGAGCGCTACTCGATCGACGAAGGCTCCGCCACGATCTCCTTCGAGACCTATCCGTCCGTCAGCACCCGCTCGCAGATCGTATGGGCATCGAGCGATCCGACCGTTGCGACCGTCGACCGCGGAGTTGTGACCTTCAAGGGGGTAGGCAGCACGACGATTACGGCCACCTGCGCCGAAAGCGACGAGACGCTGCCCGAGGGCTACAGCCGCACCGTGAGCGTCAACATCAACATCCCGGCCGGTTACTACAACGAGCACTTCCGCAGCGAGACCACGCCGTGGGCGCTGAACTCCTCGCACGTCAGCAGCGGCGCCAAGGCCCAACGGCTCTACAACGAATCAACCGGCGAGTACTACTGGCTCTTCACGCCCTATCTGAACGCTTCGAACGTCGGGCGCGGTGACATCCAGCACTCCGGCAGCAAGGTATACCTCGAATCGGGCAACTATCCGATCCTCTGTTTCCGCATCGACGACGTGGCCGACTATGCCGACTTCAGCTACTCGCGCAACATCAACATCGACACGAGCGGTTCAGCCGGTGATGCGAAATATTCGGGATGGATCGGCGGCAACAACAACAAGTGGAAGACCAAATACAAGTGTTCGGACAGTTCGGCCATCCTGGTCTACGACCTTTCGGTCCAGAACTTCCAGAACGGAGGACTTCTGCCCGCAGGAACGATCGGTGAATTCTCGACCTTCCAGATCAAATACGCCGACATCAAGACCCCGACGGCTCCCGAACTGGCCCGCTACCGCTTCTTCTGGTTCATGACCTTCGGCAGCGAAGCCGAAATGGAAGCCTATCTCCAGGATTGGTCGAAACAGACCGGCATCACCTACGAAAAATAAAAAAGCATTCCGAAAACCATGAAAAAGATAGTTCTGACCCTTATCGCCACGATACCCGCGCTGCTGAGCGCGGTATCGTGCACCGATTACCTCGAACCGGGAGAGATCGACCTGACGATCGAGACCCCGCCGTTCGAATATCCCGAGACCTACACCTTTACGCACCCCTGCGCACTGGTTACCGAAGCCGACCTGGAACGGGTCCGCAACAGTGTCGAGGCCGCTGCGGCCACCGATCCCGTCTATGTCTCGTGGCTGCAGCTCTGCGGCAACGCCTATGCGCAGTCGACCTACAAGGCCTCGCCCGTAGAGATCCTCGTGCGCGGCGACGCCACCGGGATCGGCGACGGGAAGGAGAACTACATCCAGGCCGACCGCGATGCCGCCGCAGCATTCCAACTCGCCCTGCGCTACCAGATTTCCGGCGAAACGGCCTATGCCGATGCAGCCGTGAAGGTCCTCAACGACTGGGCCGACGTCTGCAAGCAGATCACGGCCAATGACAACAACCAGTACCTGCTGGCCGGATTCCAGGGCTACCAGTTCGCCAATGCCGCCGAACTGCTGCGCGACTACTCGGGATGGGCTGCCGCCGATCAGGCCGATTTCAAGCAGTGGCTGCTCGACGTCTGGTATTCGAAAAACGAGTGGTTCATCGAAAACCACGGCGGTTCAGGCGTCTGTACGCTCCACTACTGGTCGAACTGGGAGCTGGCCAACCTGGCCTCGATCCTCGCCATCGGCATCTACACCGAGAACATCGAGATGGTCAACATGGTCTACCGCAACTTCCGCGAAGGCGAGGGCAGCGGGTGCATCAACAACATGATCCCTTACGACCCGGTTGCCGATCCCGACGGAAAGACCGCGGCCATTGCACAGAGCATGGAGTCGGGACGCGACCAGGGGCACGCCACACTCGTGGTATCGATGTGTGCCGAGCTGTGCCAGATGGCCGAAAACGTCGGACTCGACTTCTGGGGCATGGAGGAAAACAAGGTGCTGGCCATGTGCGAATACACGGCCAAGTACAACGCCACGCCCGAAGGGACCTTCCTTTGCACGACAATGCCCTTCACGACCTATGCGTATTGCCCGGCCGGCTGCGGATGCTCGAACACTTCGCACGGAGCCACCCACACCCAGGTATCCTCCGAAGGCCGCGGCACGATCCGGCCATGCTGGGATCTGGTCTATGCCCACTACGCCAAGGTCGAAGGGTTGAGCGAGAACCAGGTCTATTATTCAAAACTCTTTGCCAAGCAACTGCGCTATACGAATGGCGTACTCACCGGCGACGGCGGTGCCGGCGACAGCCGCTACGGCTCGAACAGCTCGGCATTCGACCAGATCGGCTGGGGAACCCTGCTCTTCTACCGGGGTGAATAGCCGCTCCTGAACCGATTGACACCCAAAGGGCCGCCCTTCGGAAGAGGGCGGCCCTTTTTACGAAATCCGGTCGATCACTCTGCAACCGAATCATCGGCTTTCCGCGAAGCGTGGTATTGCGAGGGCGTGCAGCCGAACATCTCGCGGAAATAGCGCGTGAAGTATTTCGGGGTATTGAAACCCACCATTTCGGAGACCTCCGTCACCGAGAGATTGCCGTCCTGGGCCAGCAGCTGGGCCGCCCGTTTCAGGCGCATCGTCCGCAGGAACTCCGAAGGCGTCATTCCCGTAATGGACTGCAACTTGCGGTAGAGGTTCATCCGGTGCATGGCCACGTCCGACGACAACTCCTCAACCGAATAGTTCGGATTGCCGATGTTGCGTTCGACGTGTTCCATGATCCGGTCGATCAACTGGCGGTCGAGCGGCGTGACGGTGATCTGTGCGGGCGAGATGTCGACTTCGGAGGTGAAACTCCGGATCCGGCGGCGGCGCTCCTCGATCAGGTTGCGGATCCGCGCCAGCAGCACCTCCATGTTGAAGGGTTTGCTCAGATAGGCATCGGCCCCGGACTCGTAGCCCTCGCGTCGCACGTCATCCTCGGCCCGGGCCGTAAGCAGGATGATCGGGATATGCGAGGTCTCGATGTCGTTTTTCAGCCGTTTGCAGACCTCGAATCCATCCATGCGGGGCATCATCACGTCGCAGACGATGATGTCGGGATGGCACTCGTGGGCCTTGCGGAGCCCCTCCTCGCCATCCTCGGCCTGCCGGACATCGAACTCCCCGGAGAGCTCCTCCGCCACGTAGGCCCGGAAATCGGCATTGTCCTCGACGATCAGCAGACGGCAGTGCGCCGACTCCCCGGCGTGGGATTCCGGCTCCCCGGGGGCTGTCTCGTCCGGTTTCGCATCCCCGGCGTTCGGGGCCCGGAGCGTCATGGGAATCTCGACCCGGAAGGTGCTGCCCCGACCCGTTTCGGAGCTGACCTCCACCCTTCCGCCGTGCATCTCGGCGTACTGCTTGACCAGGCACAACCCGATTCCGGAGCCTTGCGGCTGGGTATTGCGCGCACTCTGGTAGAACCGTTCGAAGATGTGTTTCCGATCCTCCTCGGCGATCCCCACCCCGGTATCGGAGACCTCCAGACGCATCCACCCGGGTTCGGGCTGCGACAACCGCACGGTGATGCTCCCGCCCTTGGGCGTGAACTTCACGGCATTCGACAGCAGGTTGTTCACGATCTTGTACATCTGCGCCGAGTCGAAGGCCATGTAGGAGCGGGTCATGCGGTTGTCGAAGGTCAGGTCCAGCTCCTTCTCGCGGGCCACGTCCCCGAACGTGTCGACCAGCCCCTCGACGAATTCGGCCATGTCGCCCCGCGTGAGGTTGAGCCGCTCGCCGTGCATTTCGAGCTTGCGGAAGTCGAGCAGGTGGTTCACCAGCGACAGCAGCTGCGAGGCGTGGCGGTGGATCGTCAGCAGCTGGGGCCGGAACGGCGTCGTGTCATCCGTGCGGCGGATGATGCTTTCGAGCGGCAGGAGGATCAGCGACAACGGCGTCCGCAGCTCGTGGGAGATGTTCGTGAAGAAGCGGAACTTCATCTGGTCCATCTCCTCACGCTGGCGCACCTGTTCTTCGAGCCGGTGGCGTTCGGCGCGCAGACGCAGGCGGCGGAGCACGTAGAGAATCCCCAGCACGATCGTCGTCAACGCCGCCAGGGCATACAGCACAAACGCCGTCGGGCTTTTCCAGAACGGCGGGTGGATCGTAAAGGCAACCGCCGCCTCGGCGGCACTCCAGTCCGTATCGTTGTCGGCGGCCGTGACGCGGAAAACGTAGTCGCCGGGTTCGAGCAGCGTATAGGTTGCCGATCCCGTCCCCCGGGCATGGATTTCGGTCCATTCGCGGTTGAAATTTTCGAGCCGGTAACGGTAGACCGTATGGCTGGGGTTGGTGTAGTTGAGATTCGAGAATTCGAACGTCAGGAACGTCTCGTCGTGCCGCAGGTCGAGATGCTCCATCTGTCCCAGTTCGCGGGGCAGAATGCAGCGGCCGTTCAGTTCCTCGCCCACCTCCACCGGGCGGTCGAAGATCCGCAACCGGGAGATGACCGGCGTGCGGTTGTAGCTCGGCTGGTAGAGCGACGACGGATCGACGATGCAGAAACCGTGGGCGCCGCCCGCATAAAGGCGACCGTCGGCTCCGAGGGCCAGGGCATTCTGAAACAGCGCCCCGGCATTCATTCCGTCCTCCCCGCCGTAGGATGCCACGGCGAAATCCAGCCGTTCGCCCTCGCGGATGGGCTTGATGCGCGAAAGGTGGCTGAAGGTCGCGGCCCAGACATTGCCCAGGTCATCGACGGCCAGTCCGAGGATGTTGTCGTTGGGAAGCCCTTCGGCGGTGGAGAGGTGGTAACGCGCCCCGTCGGGCGTCTCGACATGCAGCCCGTCCCAGGCGGCCAACCACAGCAGGCCCCGCGAATCGACCAGCGCCTGATTGCAGGGGACATATCCCTGGGGATCCTCGGGATCGAAGAACACGAGATCGGCAAGTGGATCATAGCGGTAACAGCCGTTGTCGCTCGTGACCAGGAGTTTGTCGCCGACCTCGCAGACCCCGCGCGTGAGCATGAACTGCGCCAGTTCGGGATGTCGGTCGCGCAACAGGTCGATCCGCCCGCTCTCGGGGTCGAAACGCCCCAGACCGCCATAGACGCAGATCCAGAAATTCCCGTCACGATCCTCGTGGAAAGCCCGGACACAATTGGGGTTGGGGGTTGCCGAACGGTAGCTGGCATCCACCGAAGAGATGTTTTCGCGGAAATAGTGGCGGATACGTCCCCGGTCGATGCAATAGGCGCCGTGATGGAAGGTTCCCAGCCAGATCCGCTCCTGCCGGTCGCGGTAGAGGCTGATGCAGAGTTCGTCGCGCAACTCGGGATAGGGCACCGTGATCCGGCCCGTGCGGGGATCGTAGCGCAGCAGCCCCTTGATCGTACCGAGCAGAATCTGCCCGTCGGGCTCCTCGACCAGGCACTTCACGCTCTCGTCGGGCATCCGCACGCCGTCGAGCGAGGCGTTGTTGACCGTCTCCAGGCGGAAAATATCCCGATGCCAGTAGAAGACCCCTTCGGTGAGGGTGGCGATCCAGACCCCGTCGTGGGGATCGACGTAAATTTTCGAAATATCGGTATTGTGGTCGATCCGGCGGCCGTCGGTGAGTTCGAGGAAGGGAAGGTTGCGCACGGTTAGCGTCGCGGCATCGAGAATCGTGACGCCCGATTTGGCGGAACCGATCCAGAGGCGGTCGTTGCGGTCGATGGCGATCGTCGTGTAGACATCCTCGGCGCCCAACGGGACCGAACGGATGTTTTCGATGCGTTCGGTTGCGGCCCGGTAGCGCACCAGGTCACGGTCGAAGAGCATCCAAAGGTCGCCGTTCGATGCCACGACCATCTCCATGCGGCTCGAAAGGGGCGACGAATCCGCAATACCCCCATGATAAAGCGCCGTGAAACTCTTCAGCGAGGAGTCGTAGCGGGCCAGCGTTCCGTCGAGGGAGAGCATCCAGATGAACGAACCCTGACCGACGATGATCAGCGGACCGCGCAGCGCCTCGGGACGATCCACGGGCCGGGCTTTTCCGGAGTCGTGTTCGCAACACCACAGCGATCCGTCGTGCCCGACGATCCAGGCGTCGCCGTCGGGCATCCGGAAGAAGGATTCGACGGTCACGTCACCGATCTCGAAGGGCCGGAGCAGCGTCCGGGAGTCGTATTCGAATTTCCGGCTGTTGAGATCGAAACGCCAGGTCCGGTCGCGCCCCGTAAGCCAGATGCGGTGTTGTTCGTCGTAGAACAGGTAATTCAGACCGGCATACTCCTGATAGGGGATGCAGATGGGATGGAACGGGTAACTCTGGCAGGCCGCTCCGTCGTAGAGATTCAGCATCGTGGCGGTCTGGATACACATCAAACCGTTTGGCAACATGAGCATGTTGCGGACGTTGTTGTCGGGGAGTCCGCCATTGCTGTCGATCTGCCGGAAAAGGCAGTTCCGGGGCACGTTGTCGGCCGCGGAGCAGATCCCGCCCCACCAAAGTGCGGAAAACAGCAGAATAGCGGAGAATCTCTTCATATTCCCAAAGTTAGGAAAAATCTTCGAGATTCCCAGCATTCCGCGCGGATTTATCCGGGGTAAGGACCGCGGAGAGGTGCCGCATCCGCAAACCTCCATCCCGGAACGCTCCTGTCGGCCTGCTCATCACAAAAGGGGTTCTGTGATGAGCGGAACAGCCGCGGCGAACCGGTCAGAAGCAACACAGCAATCCGACGAACGACAACAAGGTCTCGCCGAAAGGCAGGTTCACCGTGATTCCTTCCCGAACGGAACGTTGGCAGGCTTCGAGCAGACATTGGCTGCGAAGCCCCAGCTCGGCACTGTTGTAAGGAGTATCACCCTCCAGAATCGCACAGCAAAACTCCTCAATCTCGGCCTGATAAGGGTTCATTTCATCCGGGAAAAGCGTATACTCCTCCCTGCAGATCACCTCCTCGGCAGACTTCCCGTACAGGCGCAGGATCAGTTTTGCCTTTCCGTTCTTCGCCACCTCCACGGTCACATAGCCCTGTGAACCGTAAAGTTCGAAAAAATTGCCCATCGCGTCTTTCTGCGGAGAGACCGAGACATAGACATGCCCCATTCCCCCGTTGTTGAAGGAGAGCGACACGACGGAACTCTCGACGGAATCGGGTTCAAGACTCCGTCCCGTCGAAAAACAATGCACCTTGCAGGCCTCTCCGAAGAACATTTCAAGCAAATCGATGCAGTGGCACCCGATATTCGCCAACGGGCTCTGCCTGGCCATGGAGGCTCCGGGAACCGGATGACAGTCGGCATACAGGATCCGGCCGTATCTCAAGGTTCCCAGCACACCATCCCGGGCCAGTTCCAGGATCCGCTGAAACTCCGGCAGAAAACGCAGGAAAAAGGCGCTGCCGAGCAATACCCCGTTCTTGTGGCACAAGCCGATGATCCGCCGGGTCTGTGCCGGATCGTGTCCGGGAGACTCCTCGCACAAGACATGCTTCCCGGATCGAACCGCCCGTTCGACATGTTCCGCGCGCACGGAATCTTCGGAAGCCACAAGTACGGCGTCGATCCCCACCCGGAGCAGTTCGTCGATCGAACCTACGCTCCTTATAAAATGTTCGCTCCGGACCGCTCGTTCCAATTCATTGCCGACATCACATACGGCAACCAATTCGGCGTGATTGGCGGCAAGCAAACCCTCCACGACCGTATGACGGGTAAAGACCCCTCCCGATCCGATCATACCCCACCTGACTCTACGCCTCATATTGCAATCAGTTTTTCAAAAGGTTCAACAATTCGACAGCTACGGATGCCAACTGTTCTCCGGCTCCGACCTCGTACAACGTGGTCCCGGGAGTCGTTTCATAACCATGCGCCATCGGCAGATAGCCCGTTCCGCCCTGCTCGAAGGAGGCTTTTGTCGGAAAATATTTCCGGTTGTCGTTGGCGATCCCCACCACAAGAGTATGCGGGAAAGGCGACTGTTCGCGGATCATGCGCCGGAATTCGGAGAAGAACTCCCCGGGTAGCCCCACAACAGCCACATCCCCCACGCGGCATACCATCACCTCCAGACTGTCACGCTCCTGCTGCGTGGCATACATTCCGATCCACTCCTGGGCATAATACTCGTCGGGCATTCCGTTGAGCTGGAACGGAGGCATCCCTTCCCGGGCAACCCGCTCCATGACCCGACGGGCCCAGGCATACTGCTCTTCGCTGATGGCGATGCGCTTCACCGGGACGAACCGCCGAATAACCGCCACCTCGGCACCCTCGACCTTGCAACTCGCCGACATCGCCCGGCGAGCCGCATCGGCCACCCGATTGCCCACAGCCTCACACTCCTCATACGTGTCGATATACCCGCGCCGATAGTTCACCTGCGTAGCATTTCCGCAGGGAGCATTCAGATAGACGGGGACGAAATCAGCACCTTCGCTCGCTTTCAGCGAGGAGGCCATATAACCCGGATAATCGGCCGAATAGAGCCAGTTGTTGCCGGAGAGGGTCGTGGCGTGGCATCCGTAATTGACTACCGCACCGCGGACACCTCCGACCTGATCGATGCTGAGGACCGAGAGTTCGGTATCGATCGGCCCCGCCTCCCCGACCACGAAATCGGGATCGGGATTCTCCCACGACATGTGGATCTTACCGTCGCGGCACACCAAACGGCGGTTATAGGCCACGCTGTCCTCGCGCGTAGACCCGAACCGGAGACGGGCCGGTTTCAGATCCGCATTGGCCTGCAGAACGGCATCGGCAGCCCGTTGCAGATACTCCACGGCTCCCGGAGCATCCAACAGCGATTTCGGGCCGCTGTGCGTGTGGGTCGAGGCGATGAGGATCTGTTCCGGGCGCAAATCCGACCGTTCGGCGATATAGCTCCGCATCATGTCGACCGTCGCCCGGCGCATCCAGCAGATATCCACACTCAGAACCGCCGCCTTGTTCCCGTCCGGGCCCTGCATGACGAACGCCCGGGCATAGAGCGGGTCGTGCTTGCCCCGCGAAGCATAGTCATCGCCCCGGTAGTTGCCCACGAGATCCTTCCCAACCTCCGGGGTATAATCCACCTCGGCCATGCCGACCTGCGGGAGCCGTTCACTCCCGCAGGCCCCGAGCAACAGGCCGGAAACCAAAAGACTCAGTTTGACAAAGAGATTCATATTTCGTAAAAAATCAGTTTTCATGCACCAGGCCGCTGCACTTGATCAGCACACCCGCTCCGGCAGGCAGCCAGTATGCCCGCTCCTTGGCCATAGCCAACTGTTCGGGCGAACCGCCCAACATCGATGTGGATTTGAGTTTGGTCTCCTCGATCTCCTGGAAATAGGGCTGCTCCTCGCCCGTATTGATCACGAAGAGGCGTTCGTTCTTCACCGCAGTCTCCACAATAAACCGGGCCGAACGTTCGAGGCTCAGGTTGACCACCATGATGTACCGGTTACCCTTCTCGCTGAGGAACTCCCCGACCATCAGCGGCTCGGCACACTTGATATGCTTGACATGTTCACCCGGCATCAGTGGCAGCGACGGATCGATCGACGGATCGGTGAAGTAGACTCCCGTGGACTTGAGCCGCTTCATGATCGGCCCCAGGATCGAAAGCTGCCGGTTGACCTCCCGCAGATAATGCCACGTCTGGGTTCTGCGCTCCTGCTTGTTGATCGGAGCGTAGTTGTAGCCGCCCTGCCAGTAGGTGAACCAGCGGACACCGCCGGCCCCGGCCGCCAGCGACGTATAGGCCTGCAGCAGCAGGTTCGAGAGCGTCGGAATCGTCGTATAGTGGCGGATCTGGTTCCCCGAAACGACGTTCCACCACGGAATCCCGTATTTGAGCGAGACTTCCCGGACGGCCATGATATTCGTATAGTACTGGGCCGTGCGTTTGGCATCGGACTGGTCCATGGAGAACTGGACCATGTAGTTGTCATACGAAATCATGTCGGGTTTGATGATCGTGGCTGCCTGTTCGAGATACTCCCTGTAGGTCCGCGTTCCCAGCTGGGACTTCACCTGGTCCAGGGTCCACAGCGTCGCATAATTGGGATAGAGGTTGATCGTAGCCATCTTGCCCGGAGCATATTTGCGGACGGCAGCCACGGCAACGGCCAGTTTCGGGAAGGCCATGGCCGACGGCTCATCGCAGATATGGTAGCCTACGATCGCATCGCTCTTGCCTCCGTCCTCGATCATCTGCTTCACATAGGCATCGATCTCCTCATCGCTCATGGCCATCCAGTCCTTTCCCGTGAGGTGCTTGCCCCGGGCCGAGATGATCGTATTCAGGCCCAGTTTCTTGCAAAGAGAGAGATTCTGCTTTTGACCGTCGGAGGCATCCGACATGTTGAAATAGCAATCGGCCATACCCCGCAGTCCCTTATCCTGATCGATAAACTTGTTTTCGTGGAAATCGCGGCCTATGACGAACCGGTTTACATCGAAAGGTTTGTCTTCGATGCGGAGGATCCCGTCATCGTCCGTCACCGGTTCGTCGGCCCAGGCCTGAACGGTCGAAGTCGAAAAGAGCAGTGCGGCCAGCAAAACACGCAGAAAAACAGAAGTCTTCATCATTGATTCGTTTAGATGGTTAAAGATAGGAATTATTTTACGGTTATCGTCTCCCGAAGCCGGATATCATCCGATGCCGCACCGACCCGGAGTTCGAAATCCCCCGGTTCGACGACCTCCTGCATGTCGATATTCCACAAGGCCAGTTCGCGCATCGGCAGTTCGAATGTCACACGGCGGGTCTCACCGGCCGGAATGAACACCTTCTCGAAACGGCGCAACTCCTGCACCGGAGTCACCACGGAGCTCACCACGTCCCGGACGTAGAGTTGTACGACCTCCTTGCCGTCCCGGGTCCCGGTGTTGGCCACATCGACGGTGATCTCACACGTATCGTCAGCCGAAAGGCTCTTTGCCGAGACCGACATCGACCGGTATTCGAAGGTGGTGTAACTCAAACCGTGGCCGAAAGCCCAAACCGGATCGGGACTCGAAAAGACATAGTCGCGACCCGGGGAGTCGAGTGTCCCGGGATTCTTGTAAAAGCCCTTGTCCGTCGGATAGTAGTTGTAAAAGACCGGAAGGTGTCCGACACTCTGCGGGAAGGAGACATTCAGTTTGCCGGAGGGATTGACCTCGCCGAAGAGAATCTCGGCAATGGCCCGACCCTCCTGCTCTCCGGCATACCACTGGACTACGACAGCTTCGCAATGCTCCTTAACCCACGGCATGGCCGAAGGTTTCCCGGCCACGAGCACCACGACAGTGGGAGTCCCGGTGGCCTCGACGGCACGGATCAGCTCTTCCTGGACACCCGTCAGGGCAATATCCGAAAGGTCAAAACTCTCGCCGCTGACCGAATTGGGCCACGGACGTCCCGGAGCACCGCTCAAGGCGCCCACGAAGACCAGCGCCACATCGCTGTTGCGTGCTACGGCAACAGCCCGGCCGAAACCGCTGCGATCCTGAGAGTGAATATCGCAGCCTTTGGCATAATGGATCTTCACACGATCGCCAACCAGCGCTTCGATTCCCTGCAGCGGGGTGATTCCGTAACGATTGTCGTTGGTCCACATGTAATCCCCGAACTGGACCTGCGCGGCATTCGGTCCGATCACGGCAACCGAACGCAGGCGGTTCTTGTCCAGCGGCAGCAGGCCGCCCTCGTTCTTGAGCAGTACGGCCGATTCACGGGCGGCCTCCAGGGCCAATTCCACTGCCTCGGGTGTATGGACCGTCTCCGACAAGTCAGCCAAAGCCTCGTAATCCTTGTCGAACAGTCCCATGGCGAACTTCGCCGTCAGGATACGGGAGACGCACTTGTCGATCTCCTTTTCGTCCAGGCCTCCGGCCCGCACCAGACTGTCGAGCCGGGCGTAACAGTCCCCGTCGACCTCCAGATCGACCCCTGCCACCACGGCCTGACGCGCAGCTTCCGCCTTGTCCGCCGCCGTCCGGTGGAAGTGGCGGAGCATGTCGACCGACCCCCAGTCGGAGGTGATGTAGCCCGTAAAGCCCATCTCACCGCGGAGAATATCGTCCAGCAGCCAGTGCGATGCCGCAACCGGAACCGCTTCATAGGAGTTGTAGGAGTTCATCACGCTGTAAGGCATCGCCTCCCGCATGACGGCCTGGAACGGCTTCAGATAGAGTGAACGGAGCTCCCGTTCGCTGCCCACGACCGACGCCAGATTGAGACCTCCGCTCGGGGAGCCGTGGGCGACGAAATGCTTCAGGGTTGCCATCACGCCCTCCTCGTTGAAGGCCGAGACATAGGCCACACCCATGCGTCCGGCCAGATAGGGATCTTCGCCGTAGGTCTCCTCGACCCGTCCCCAACGCAATTCCCGAGCGAGATCAAGAACCGGGGCAAGCACCTGATCGACCCCTACGGCTTTCGATTCCCGGGCAATCACCCTGGCCACACGATGTACGAGATCGGGATTGAACGTACTGGCCAGGGCGATGGATTGCGGGAAGATCGTGGCCCCGTCCTGAATCAGTCCGTGCAAGGCCTCGGCCTCGCCGATAACGGGGATTCCCAACCGGCTCTCGGTCGCTATATAACGGTTCAGGGCCAAAAGGCTCTGCTGCAACTCCCCGACCGTGAGCTTCGCCCCGAAGACGGAGCCGTAGCTCATACCCTGAAGAACGGAATCCATCCGTGCTGTATCAACCTTCCCGTTCTCCGAGAACTGATTGAACGTAAGGTCCTGCATCTGGGCCACCTTCTCTTCGAGGGTCATTCTCCCCAGCAGGTCGGCCACCCGGACCTCGACCGGGTTCTCCGGATTCTTATAGGCCGGAACCCCCTCTCCGCATCCGGCCGTCAGGAGCGAAACAGCCGCAACGGACACAAAAACAACGCTTCTCATCGCACTTTTTTTCATAACGCATCTACGGTAATTTGGTTTACGCCCGTTTTCAGGGCAACGGATTTTTCGCCCAGCCGGAGCGTCGCTTCCGTATTGGCCGGAACGGTCACTGTCAACTCGATTTTATTGCCGGAACGCCTCCACTCACTGCGGATCCATCCCCGCACGGAACGGTATTCCCCCCGGGCCCAGTCCAGGTCCTCGATAAAGCGGGGCTGGATCAGGATCGAGTCAAATCCGGGATTCGTCCGGTCGAGATTGATCCCGGCAATGGTATTGATCATCCAGGCCGAGACATCTCCGAGGAATGCGTGGTTGAGCGAAGCATCCTTGAAATGCTCGTCCAGCACCCAGGTTTCGGGCAGAGTCGTCAACCCGCGATGGATCCAGTTGGCCCACGAAGGCGCCTCGGGACGGGTGACCATCCGATAGGCATCGTCGGCATAGCCGTAGGCCGAAAGCATCGCAGGCACGAACTTGCTGCCCAACATGCCGAAATCGAGTTGATGACCGTTCTCACGGATCATCCGCACGAGGTTGTCGGCAACCGCCTGTTCATGTCCCTCCGGGACCAATCCGAGCGCCAGCGCCACGGCCTGTGCAGCCTGCGTTCCGTTGGCATACAGATCCTTTTCGGCGTCGAACCAGCGGTCGACGATCGTTTGCTTGAGTGCGTCGGCCTTGGCCCGGTATTTCGCAGCATCCCGCCCGGTGAGTTCGGCAAAACGAGCCATCAATGTATGGTCCAGCCAGTAGAAGGCCGTCGAAGTAAAGTGCGTATCGGTCCGCGCCTTGTAAAAGACCCAGTCGCCGATACCGTAAGTCAGGATTCCATCCTTCTCGCGCGTAGCCAGGTAGTCGAGATAGCGTTCGCAGGTGTTCCAGACCCGCTCGATGGAACCCGTCTCCCCGTAATAGAGATAGAGGTTGTGCGGGATAATGAACAGCGCCGCATCCCACACGGGCCCGATCCAATCGGCATAGCCCCAGCCCGAACTGGGAATGATTCCCGACAGATCGCCCCGCTCCCGCTGGTTGTCGACAAAATCCTTCATCCATTTCTCATAGACCGTAATGCCGTCGAAGAACAGCAGTCCGTAATCCATCGCCACATATCCGTCGGCTGTCCAGCCGTTCTTCTCGCGCTGCGGGCAGTCGGTCGGAATTCCAAACAAGTTCCCCAGATAGGAGTTGCGACTGGCGGCGACCAGTTTGTTGAGCACCTCGTCCGAGCAGGCAAAACTCCCCACCGGCTCCACATCGGTATGCATACAGAGCCCCGTTAGGCTTTCGGTCGTCAACTCCAGCGGCCGCGAAGCCGAAACCTCCACATAGCGGAATCCGTGATAGGTAAAACTGGGCTGGAAGGTCTCCAAACCCTCGCCGCAGAGGAAATACATATCGGTCTGAAGGCGTTCGAAGGGATCGCGGTGCTGGGGCATTCCGTTCTTTTCACGCTGGAAATAGACGTCGATATTGCCCTGGTTCAAACGTCCGTCGGGATGCACCAGCTCCCCGTGGGCCATCGTCACGCAGGTTCCGGCCTCGCCCTGCACCTGCAAACGGCAGACTCCCGTGATGTTTTCACCCAGATCGTAGACACAGGTATAGGCATCGATCCGGCGCATCGCAACGGGTTTCACCTCCCGGACAATCCGGATCGGCGGCATCTGCTGGGCATCGATCCGCGGTGCCGGAGCCTCGACCAACTGCGCCGGGCGCCAATTGGAATCATCGTAACCGGGTTCGGTCCAGCCCTTGCGCACGGCCCGGGCATCGTAGACCTCGCCGCTGTAGAGGTTGTTGTAGGCGCTGCCGCCGCTGTTCGTCCGCCAGGAACCGTCGGTCGGGACCGTCTGTACCGTTCCGTCGTCATAAGTCACACGCAACTCGGCAATCATCCGCGGCCGCATCCGCCAGCGGGCCCGTTCGAATTCCCAAACCGCCAGCGACTGAATATTGAGCCACCCGTTCCCCAGTTCTGCGGCAAGCACGTTCGCTCCCGGCCGGAGCAGTTCTGTCACGTCGTAGGTCGAATAGAGCACCCGTTTGTCGAAATGCGTATAACCGGGATCGAGTTCATGGTCGCCGACCCGCACTCCGTTTATGAAACATTCGTAATACCCCACACCGCAGACATAGAGCCGGGCAGCACGAATCGGTTTCGCCTCCAGTTCGAGGCTCTTGCGAAGCAGCGGCGCCTTCCGGAACTCCTTGTCGAAAGTGTCGCTGATCCACCGGCCCGTCCACTCCTCGGGAGCGAGTTTCGCCGTCTCGAAAGAGGCCATCGGCGAGGTCAGTTTCCGTCCCGCGGCACTCCACGCCTCAACCTGCCAGTAATAACGGGTATGCACGCTCAGAGGTTTTCCGGCATAGACGACACGCGGCATCGTTCCGGAAATGCGGGAAGAAAACCACATGTCAGCCTTCCCTTTCCGCAACAGGTCCGGCGACGTAGCTACACTGATCCGGCAAAACGCCTGTCGAAACTCCAGTTCGGAGTCGATCTCCCAGGTCAAACGCGGCGCCCGGGCATCGATTCCGAGCGGTTCCCGAAGATATTCGCAACGCAGGTGCCCGATAGCGGGTTTCCGGTCCGCACCCGGACTCGGAAGCACCGCCAGCAGGCAAAAGCACCATACAAGAATCACCCTCTTCATCACAGCGGATTTACTCTGCAGAAGGATAGTTCGCCATCAACGCCTCAAGGACACCGTAGAAGGCCGGTTTCCGGTTGTGGTCGTAATCGTACATCTGAGCCGAATCGTAGGGTCGGAACGAAGGATCGTGACCATCGCCCAATCCCCAGAAGAAGATTCCGTCGATTCCTGCCCCAATTGCCGTGTTGACGCACTTCTTGTAGGCTTTCTTCTGATTCTCCAACTGCGTTTCGGTCAGAGTGGTCGGAACCGTAAAGGTCTGCGACATGTCCACCTCATTGAGATAGACCTTCAGGCCCGTATTCTTGAGCCACTTGATATGCTTTTCGAGCAGGTCCCAACGCGGCGTATTCTCCGGATCGTCGAAACCGGCCTTTCCGAACTTGATGTGTGTCTGCAGCGCCACGGCGTCGATCGGCGTACCCTTGACCAGAAGATGCTTGACCAACTGGCGGAAGGCACAGCACCGCTTGTCCGTTTCCAGGCTGAGTTCGAAGCCCGCATCGCTCAGAATCAGCTCTGCCTCAGGAGCGTATTTACGGGCAAATTCGAACGACAGCCGGATATAGACCGGAATCTCCTTTTCAACATTGGCCTCATTGTATCCCAAACCGGACTCTTCGGGTTCGGTTCCGAGCGGCGTCCAGACACACGGTCGATAGGACCCCTTCTTATTGGCCAGGATCGTCGCTTCGTTCACCACGGTCCACATATCCACCCGGTCGCCGCCCATCGACTCGATGACGTTCTTGATCCGGTTTTCGAGCATCTCGGAGAGTTGCTCGACCGTCCACGGTGTCGAAGGCGACGTAAGCCAGCTCGGATAATAGGTATTGTGCGACATCAGGAAGTGACCGATACTCTTCTTGCCCCGGTCTTTGCACCAGTCCACCCAGGCTTTCTGGGCCGAAAGGTCAAACACCTCCAGCGAGGACCAGTTGTTCCAGGCCGTCGGATAACACGGGATCTGCAGGACATTGTACTCGGTATCGATAATATCCTCGGTCGTCGGGTTCGTATTCAGCGGCACCTCGGCCGTACCGCCGATAAGCAGCGGTCCGGCATTGCCCTTGAGAGTCATATCAGCCTCTTCGGTCTTGAACTCCAGATCCTCGTCACTGTAGACTATTCCCTTGGCATTCTGGGCAAAGGCCCGCACGTAATAGGTCGTTCCGGGTGTCAGGCCACCCGCATCGAGGACAAAAGCCCCGACCTTCGGAGCCGACATCTCGACCAACGTTCCAGTCTCGGCCGTCGGCATGTGATCCTCCCCGACACACAACCCGGCACTGCGCAATGTTCCACCGCCGTCACTGATAATCTCGGAACTGAAGGTGGCGCTCACACGTCCGGGGACTCCCACCAGTTCGACCGGACCAACCTCGGCATAATCCATCAACTCGGGGGATTCGGCCAGTGTGGTGAACTGTACCTGAGCGCTGTAGACCAATCCCCGTCGATTCCGCGCATAGGCCCGAGCGTAATAAGAGGTTTCCGGGAGCAGTCCGGTGAGCTGGATATCGAAACTGCCCGGCTCCGGCACCGAAACATTTACTTTGGTGAGCACATCCACCGTCGGATTCTGAACCGTCGCCCAGCAGAGCCCGCAAACATCGGGATCACCGCCCCAATCTTCCAGGCTGGCACGCAGCGTCACGGCATTGTGCGTCAATGAGGATTCGACTACCACCACATCTCCCAAACGGGGCGTAGTCATACCTTGCGTCGAAGCGGATTCCGTGTCATCGTTTCCGCAACCGGCCAACCAGGCAGCGCAGGCCAAAGGCACGATCAATACGTGCCGGAAGATCATTGATTTCATAAGGGTCATTTTATTGATTTCAGGTTATTCATAGTCGATTCTGATCAGTTTCGTCTTTCCGAAAGGAACTTCGAGCTCCATTCGGATCGCATCGGGGCCATTGTTCCGCGCCACAGCCGCACCGCTTTCGACATCGGTCAATGCCGCAATCCGTCCCGGCAACTGCCGCAATGTCACTTCACAATACGGATCGTCCGATTCGTGATTGATGACGAACAGATAACCCCGTTTGTCCGAAGAGCGCAGGGCTGCTTCAATGTCGGGATTTGACGAATATACGTGCGAGCGGATCCCGGCCTCTTCGAAGGCGGTACGGACCCAGTCGTAGAGCGCATCGAGCGTCGCATCGTCCTCCGTTTTGCAGGCGTGGAAATAGGTATCCTGCAGACAGAATCCGAAAAGGGTCGTGCGGCCCTTCCCCACCGTGCGAGCAATCCGCCAGGGGATTCCGCTGTCGGCGCAAGCGACCTTTACCCCTTCGACCGGCTTGCAAGGCCGAGGAGAGACGATTTTCGAAATGACTGTTCCCTCCGTCACGGCATCGAACACCGACGGTGAATCGGTTTCGCCCGATGCCGGCGGGAAAGAGAATTTCGAAGCCAGATTCACGAAGGGAACCCATTGTCCAGCCCGGCGGATCCGGTCGGTCGAAGCCTCCGTCACCCCGAACAGTTCACGCATCGTGGCACTCGGCTGGCGGTTCTCGTCAAGTTGCGGCACACAGTCGGCAATCACGACGCCTCCGCGCTCGACAAAACGGGCAATCCGTTGCGCCACCCGCTCCGGCAGCAGTTTCACGTCGCACAGGACCAGCACTCGATACCCTTTGAGCGTATCGTCTGTGATCTGCTCTTCATGCAGGATGTCCAGTTCGCCGAACGCCCGCAGGAAGAGTTCATACGAAAGTCCCACGTTGTAATACTCCTCCTGCAACAGCAGGTATTGGGTCCGCGGAAAGAGGAAGCACGCCTGAGCCTTCATTTTCGGGGTCTCAACAATCCGCGCGCCCTCCTTCTGGAGAATCCGCATACCCTCGCCATACTCGTCCCAATGGTTCCGGTCGACGGGCAGGTTGTGCCCCATATAGTCCGACGGGGAGATGATGTAGTCGGCCCCTCCGCCGACGGCCGTATAGAGCACCTCGCGCTCCGACCAGAATTGCGCAGCGCGCTCCTTGCCTCGGAAACGGACAAACCACGCCTTGTTGTAGGTCCCGACCCAGAAGCCCATCTTTTTACCGTACTCCGTGGTCATGTTGCGCAACTGCGCCATCGTATAGTGCAGCTGGCTCATGCGCGGCTTCCGGTAGACGCCGGTCTCTCCATAGCGGTAATCGAAGGTCAGGTAGGGATAGATGTCGTAGACAAACAGATCGGCGTAATCCCCACCCCAATAGAAGACGTCGTCAATGGCCATCTGGCTGTTCGACCCCACACCGCCGCCGTAGACATTGTGGCTGTCGTGCGTCATGGCGATCCGGACCCGCGGATCGAACTCCCGGACGATCCGCCCGGTCTTGAGCCATCCGTCACGGAAAATCAGCGACTGGAAATTCAGAAAATCGAGCTGTTTGCGGGGATCGGCCGCAGCCTCCTCGAAACTCGACGGCATCGGATAGCCGTAACGGCGCTGAAACTCGGCCCGGGTCGCCGGAGAGTAGTCCAGGTAAGGTTTGCGGTGGAACGGCTCGTCGATATACGGGAACACGTAGTCCGGAGCTTCGATCTCGCGCAACGAAGCCAGGCCGCGGCGGACATTCTCCCGGACGGTCAGTTCATAGGCCGGATCGTAGACACTCACCCGAGGCGCCTCGTCCCGAATGAAGGCCTCGTGCCCGTGGGTCATGAAGTCGATCCGGAACCCCTCCTGCTGGAACCGCCGCACAATGGCCCGGCTCTTATCACTGCGACAATCCCGGATCCAGATATTCGTTACGCCGTGTGCCCGCAGATCATCGAGCGTAGCCGGATCGAACTCCCGGTCTTCGGCAATCTCGTAGTATTGCAGGCTGAAAGGGAACGGCGGTACATCCTCAGACTCCTGACCCTGGGAACGGCCCGTCAGAATCAGCAGGCAAAGTGCACAAATCCCATATTTCGTATATAAAGCCTTCATTTTTTCAATGGTTAGTAATTACCTTCATTACGATGGTCTCCATGGGGCCGCACCGTCCGCTTCAACGGGATCGACATGCCGTCAGTCTGCTCCAGCCAGTCGTAAAGATCGGCATCGAGCTGCCGGATAATCTCCTGATAGGCCGGATCGGCGATCCGGTTCTGCAGTTCGTGCGGGTCCTTGCGCAAGTCGTAGAATTCGTTGGTATCCCAAATACCGTGGTAGCGGATATACTTGTAATCGTCGGTCCGTACACCGTGCATGGTCGGAGTTTGCGGATATTCATGCTCCCAATAGTATTCGTAGAAGATCCTGTTCCGCCACGGAACCTCCTTTCCCTGCAGAAGCGGGATAAAGGATTCGCCGACCATCTGTTCCGGTTTGGCCAGCCCGGCGCACGCCAGGATCGTAGGCGCTATGTCGACATTCTGGACCATCGGTTCGAGCACCTGCCCCGCCGGGAAAAGCCCCGGAGCACGGATCAACATCGGCACCCGGACCGACTCCTCGTAAAAATGGCGTTTGTCGATCAAACCGTGCTCTCCCCAGCAGAAGCCGTTGTCGCCCATGTAAATCACCACGGTATTCTCATCGAGCCCCATGTCGCGGAGGCTGTCCAGCACCCGGGCGATACTTTCATCAACGGCCCGCAGCGTCTCGCAATACTTCCGCACCTCATCCTGCCAGTCCCGGCGTCCGTTGTAGGCGTAATCCACGCCGTGCCAGCTCTCCCGCTGGCGTTTCACCCAGTCGGGTTTCATCTCCTCGCCATAGTAATCGCTGCCCGAAAGGGGCTTTCCGGTCCGGGGATCCTTGTTGGGCGTAGGCGTAATATCGTAGAAGGGGTTCCGGAAGGAGACGGGCAGCGGAACCTCCTTGTCCGCATAACACCCCTCGTAACGCTTCGGAGCCTGGAACGGATCATGCACGCCCTTGTGCGAAAGGTAGACAAAGAAGGGCTTGCCCGCATCCTTCTGTTCGCGAATGAAGTCAATGGCATGGTCGGTGAGCAGATCCCCCAGATAGGTGCTGTCGCGGAACTCCTGCCACTGTCCGTCGATGTTAATGCGGGGATTCCAGTATTCACCCTGTCCGCGGATTCCCTCCCAATGGTCGAATCCCGGCTGAGGATCCCCCGTATCGTTTCCCATGTGCCATTTTCCGAAGAAGGCGGTCGTATAACCCGCTTGCTGGAGGTATTCCGGGAAGAAGGTCAGGCCTTCGGGCAGCGGTGCGGCATTATCCACGACGTGATGGGTGTGGGAATAGAGTCCCGTAAGGATCGAGGCCCGGCTCGGCGAGGAGAGCGACGTGGTCACGAAAGCGTTCCGGACATAGGCTCCCTCCCCGGCCATCCGGTCCATGGCCGGAGTTTCGAGCCAGGGGATCGTTCCCAGAAAACCCATATAATCGAAGCGATGGTCGTCCGAAAGGATAAAAACCACGTTGCGCGGCTGTACCCCTTCCAGGCGGTCGAGTTTCAAGGTCTGGCGGTCGCAACCCGCCACGACGGAACACCCTCCGGCCACCAGTATCGCGGTTCCCCGCATGATATTCAAATCAGTAGGCATCTCTCAAGGTTTTAATGGTCAACAACCGCACGAACTCTCCGGGAGTGAGATCCGTACGCACCTCTACGCTCACGGGTTGTCCGGGCATCAGATCGAAATAGTTGTCGGAGAAGAATCCCTCCGCATCGTTCAAACCGAGACATACGCCCCGGGCAAAGCCGTCGCAGCGCAATGTCAGACGGATTCCGGAATCAGTCGCCGCAGCAGCGGTATCCACCCGGACTTCGGGATAAGCCATCTCCTTCTGTTTTGCCAGAAAACAGTTGTTGGAGTAGGTTTTCCGCTCCCCGCGGGGTGTGAAGAGCACCTGAACGACCACCTCTTCGGGCGCCTGCCCGCCGAGAAGTCCGTCGAGAGTGATCTCGGCACATTTCCGGCTCTCGTCGGCCTGCAGTCGGACAGACTGCCGGAACGTTCCGACACGTTTTCCGTCCATCGTCCAGGCTACCGCCTCCAACGACCCGCTGACAGCCTGCTGCCGATCGGAAACCACCCAGAGTTCCAGTTTGCCGTCGCGCGCCACCGGCGAAACGAGGATGTCGTCGAAAGCCTTCGCGGCAAAATAGTGCAACGCCTTCCAGCGTCCGTAATAGTCCCGGCTCGACCAGGAGGCTACCGGCCAGCAATCGTTGATCTGCCAGAAGAGCGTCCCCATGCAATAGGGCTTTTCACGTCGATGCGCCTCCATGGCGATCTTGACAGCATCTGCCTGCAGAATCTGGGTCATATAGAGGAAACTCTCGAAATTCTTCGGCTCGCGGTACTCCTTGAGCAGCTGTTTCCGGATCCGCTCGTTGGCATTCATGCCGCCCCGCTGGTGCCACATCATCGCATCGGAAAGGATATCCCGGTCCTCCGCCTCGGGGGCATAGCGCATCACCGTCGCCAGTTCCGGGAACGACTGGAACCCATATTCGCTGAAGAAGCGCGAACGCTCGTCCCGGAATGCCGAGATCGGGTGCGTTGCATTCCAAACGCCCCAGAAATGGCGGTCACCCTCGTTGTCGACCTGCCCCTTGTCAGGCGAAGAGAAGGGCGACGACGGCGTGTAAGCCACTCCGTTTCCGTACTCCCGGACCACATCGGCCAGCGTGACGAAGTATTGGTCGGCATACTCTTTCCAGATCTTCTCGGCCCAGGCCGGATTCTGACGTTCATAGCTCTCCTTCCAGCCCCAGCTGAACCAGGCGGTCTGGTTTTCGTTGTTTCCGCACCATACGGCAATCGACGGATGGTTCCGCAACCGCTTCACATTGTCCACCGTCTCACAGCGAATGTTTTCGAGCAGCGCGCCCTCTGCCGGATAGAGGCTGCAGGCGAACATGAAATCCTGCCAGACAAGCAACCCGTAACGGTCACACAAGTCATAAAAGGCATCGTCCTCGTAGATCCCGCCGCCCCAGACCCGGAGCATGTTCATGTGCACGGCTGCAGCATCTGCCACGGTCTTTTCGTAATCGGCCCGTGTCACCCGCGGCAGGAAACTGTCCGAAGGAATGTAATTGGCCCCCTTGGCAAAGACCCGGACGCCGTTGAGCCGGAAATAGAAACTCTGCCCGTCGGCATCCCGTTCGCGGACCAGTTCGATCGAACGGATGCCCGTCGTAACCGTCCGGCTGTCCGCCATCCGGCCGTCGACGGAGAGTTCCGTGCGGAAATCGTAAAGTTCGGGGGATCCCAACCCGTTGCACCACCATAACCGGGGATTCCGAAGCGTAAACTCCACCCGCACCCGGTTGTTTCCGGGTTTCAGGTCGCAGGCGGCCTCACCCAGCAGGCGTTCCGCCCCGGCATCGTAGACGGCAACCCGGGCTCCGGGAGTCGCCTCCCGGGCCGTAATTTCGACTTCGCAGGCGATCTCCGCCGAACGCTGCGAGACCCGTTGCTGCGCCACCGCAACATCTTCGAGGAGCACATCGTCCCACGCCTCAAGAACCACCGGTCGCCAGATCCCAGAGGTCACCAGACGCGGGCCCCAGTCCCAACCGTAATGATAACCCGCCTTCCGGGCGAAAACACTCACCCGTTTTTCGAACAACCCGCCGTTTTGCGACTGGTCATTCCCGGCCTCATAACGGTACGGCAGCGCCTCCCACTTCGGCAAGTCGACCTTGATCGGCGAATGGAAATAGACCCGGAGTACATTGCCTTCCGTCCGCAGCCGTCCGGAGACATCCACCCGCCATTCGCGGAACATGTTGTCGGCAGAGAGGATCTTCTCTCCGTTCAGTTCGACATCGGCATAGGTGTCCAATCCCTTGAAGACAAGGCGGTGGCATTGGCGGCCCCGCATCCCGGTCGGCAGGTCGAAGGTCGTTTCATAGACCCAGTCCTCCTTGTCGACCCATTGTACGCTGCGTTCGTTCAGCCGGAAGAAGGGATCCTCAATCAACCCGCAGGCCAGCAAGTCCAGGTGGACAACACCCGGCACCGAGGCCGGCCGCCACTGCTGAAGCCGTGCCTGCCGGAAACGCCACCCTTCGTGGAGTTCACAGCGCTCGACAGCCCCGGCAACGGAGACATTCAGGGCTACCCACGCCGTGAAACACAACAAGCGGAATATCTGTTTTTTCAGCATCATTTATTTTCCTGTTTTTTCGGCGAGACCTTCAACAGGCGTGTTACACCCGTAGGAGTCCCTTCGACGGCCAGAATCGTAAACCGGACACTGCCGTCATCCTGTTGCGTAAAATCGACCGTTCGACCCCATTCGACATCGAGGATCTCCCCGACCTCGAATCCGAGGTCCCGCAGTTCCACCTCCGTAATGGCTTCCCGGGCTTCGTGATTGATGATAAAGGCGTAGGCCTCCCGGTCATTGCAGCGCAATGCCACCTCCATGTCCGGATTCGAGGAGAAAGCCCGGGCTCGGATCCCTGTATCGGCGAATACGTCGTGCACCAGCCGCTGCAACCCGGCCCGCGACTCCACATCATTCTCCTTCCAGGTCTGGAAATAGGTATCCTGCAGGCAGAATCCGAACAGATAGCAACGTCCTTTCCCTTCGCGGCGCGAAAGCAGCAGCGGATCACCCGAGGCCATGCGGGCCACCACTCCGGCATCCGAAGCCACACACGCCCGGGAAGTCACGACCCGGAAATCCTGCGGCACCCCGAAGGCTTCGCCCGAAGCCTTGTCGAAACGCTTTTCGGGGACGGGCGGCGGGGTTTTGAGCCCGTGGGCCCACTGCGCCGGAAGCATCGAGAACGGATTCCACTGTCCCTTCTGTACGACCCGGTCGGTCCGGGCAGACTCCACTCCAAAAAGGCGTTTCATCGTCTCCAGCGGCTGCATCAGCGCATCGGTCTGGGGAACGCAGTCGGCAATCACCACTCCGCCCCGCTTTACGAAGCGCACGATCCGTTCGGCAACCTCCTTCGGCAACATCTTCACATCGGCCAGCACCAGGATCTCATACCCGTTCATGGTATCGTCGGTGATCTGCTCCTCATGAATGATGTCCAGTTCGCCGAAGGCCCGCAGGCAGAGTTCGAAGGTCAGACCTACGTTGAAATACTCCTCCTGCAACTGCACGTACTGCGTGCGCGGAAAGAGGAAGCAGGCCCGGGCCTTCGGTTTCGGAGACTCCAGAATCCGGCCTCCGACCTTCTGCACGGTACGCATCGCACGACCGAAATCCTCCCAGTGGCGGGCATCGGAGGGGATATTGATTCCCGTAATGAGGTAATCGGCGCCTCCGGCAATCGCCGTATAGGCCAATTCCCGCTCCATCCAGTACTGCTCGCGCATCTCCCGGGTCAGATAGCGGCGGAACCACCCTTCGTTGTAGGTCCCGAGCCAGAACCCGAGTTTCTTGCCGTAGGATGTCGTGAGATTCCGCATCTGAGCCAGCGTGTAGTGCATCTGGCTGATCCGGGGTTTGGGCGTCTTGCCGTACTCCCCGTAACGATAATCGAACATCGTATAGGGGTAGATGTCGTAGATGAACATGTCGGCAAAGTCCCCGCCCCAGTGGAAAACGTCATCCACAGCCCATTTCGAATCGGACTCGACACCGCCGCCCATCGTATTGTGGCTGTCGTGGGTCATGACAACCAACGGACGGTCATCGTACGCCTTGACCTCGCGATAAATCTTGCGCCACGCCTCCACGAAGGTCAAGGACTGGAAATTTACGAAATCCAGATGCTTGCGCGGATCGAGCCGGGCCTCGGCATAGGAACGCGGCATCTCGTAACCGTACTGCTTGCGGAATGCCTTGCGAACCGGATCCCGGTAATCGAACGATGTGGTATCGGCATGAAAGGGTTCATCCATGAAGGGGAAGATCGTATACGGCGCCGCGATGCGCTTTACGTGTCCCAGCACCGGTTCGATGCGGGTACGCACGGAATCGAGATACTCCCGCGAATAGACGCAGTATTTCGGCGGCGCATTGCGTCTGAAGAGCTGTACGCCATTGGACGTATAGTCGACCTTCATACCCAGGCGGTGCGCATAATCGAAGACCGAAGCGTTGGCCCCGCCATGCGAGAACTCCCCGGCAGCGATATGTGTGCAACCGTGCAGGATGATGTTATGGACGGTTTCGCGCATGATCTCGTCGGTCAGGGGAGGACGTTCGTCATGCCAGCCGTTCCCCGACGGAACGGGCGTGAACTGTACGGCAACCGGGAAATAGGAGGCTCCCACTCGCGGAGTCGTAGGCGGCAACGAATCCTGTGCCGCGGCGCGAGCCCCGCAGAGGAGCGAGGCCGCAATCAGAAAAACGGAAACACAGTTTCTCATCATCGGAATCCGGGATTAATTCATCAACTCTTCGGGGAGTTCCACATCCAATGTGGTTACGGCCACGAAACTGTCCGACTTCACGTCGAACGATACCACACCCGCAGCATCGGACTGCACATCGGCAAGTTTCGTCAAACCTCCCATCAAATCGTCGTTCCAGGCAATCACGTGGAAAGTCCGGTTCGCAGGCAGGCCGCCCACTTTGAAATTGACCTTGCTGGTCGAGGTTCCCAAAGCATAAAGCGTATAGTCATTCGCACCGTCCGTCATGGCCGCCAGCGACTTGGGCGAAAGGGTCGATACGGTCGGCTGTGCCGAAATGACTTTCCAGCCCGTAGCACAGGTGTGCGTAAAGGCCCACGTCATCCAATAGGAGGGATAGAGCGGATAACCGTCCGATCCGGCTCCGATGACCGAAAAGAACTGGTTGCCGTTGTCATATTTGGCCTTGTAGCAGTCCCATTTGATCAGACCGGCCATCCCGACATTCAGGGCATCGATGTGGAACAGCGCGTGTTTGAAGGCATTCACATTCGTCCAGCCGATCGGGGTTTTAGTCCCCCGCAGGTATCCCGGATCGGTATAGGGATCGCCCGAAATCTTCTCGCCTCGGATACCGTATTCAGTTACGTAACAAGGTTTTACCCCGTCTCCGGACATTTTGGCCAACTCGGCGGCAATCCCGTCTAACCGATCGTTCGGTTTGGCCAGGTCCCAATGGTCCCAATAGATATGCGACGAATAGCCGTCAAGCAGATGCGACATAGAACCGGCCATGAAGGCGAACCACGAAGCCTGATTCGTCAACGTCAGGTCTCCACCGACAATCTGGATCCGGTCCCGAATCCCGAGCGTCCGAAGCCGGGTGTTGAATGCCGCGTAGATATTCCGGTAATCGTCCTGCGTGATTTTGGTATCGTTCACCTCGTTCTGAATGGTGACCTGCTTGACACAGGTCAGACCCCGCGTAACCAACAGGTCGTAGATTACATCCCCGAAAGCATCCATATCGTCCACTTTCGACGAATGCCAGTAGGTGATGTTCACCAGCGAACCGGTACGTTGTGCCAGTTCCACCGTCCGGATGAACGAAGGCATGTATTCGGGATTGTACTTGTCGCTGGTCTCCCAACATTTGGGATCGAAGAAGATCCGGACATACTGCGACCCGAGTTCCAACACCTTCTTCTCCAGATCCGGGAGGTTGGAGTCCGTCACGCCATCGGACGCCGCCGTGAGCGACGTAAAGAGATTGTTGTTATACTGGGTGCCGAACCCCAGGAAATTTTCCGTGATCACGTTCGAGGCATCGACCGTAAAGTCGACATCCGGCCGCACGCCGTCGACCTTCGGAGGATTGTGCTCGTCCTTGAAACACGAAACACATCCGGTAACGACCAGCAAGAAGGTCAGGATCAATATTTTGTTGCGATTCATAGTCGATCGTTGTTTTAAGATTGATTATTTTACCCAACGCCCGTACAACGTGACATCCAGATAAATGGGCATGGTTTCGAGATCGTAGGCCGCGAACTGGATCGTCGCCGAGGCATTCTGGTTGTTGGCCGACGACTGGTCGGTATACCAACCCGCGAATTCGAAACCTTCACGGGTCAGTTCGGGCAGACCGGTCAACATCTGCCCGGCCTGCACTTCGAAATGGAGTTCATCACCTTCGGCGCCGGGATTGATATTGCATACCAGCGTCACGTGGCACGTCCGATCGGGATCGTCGTCGTCACAGGAGATCATCAGGGACGAGGCCAGAACGGCAATCGCCGCTAACAGCCACATCTTGCATATTGCCTTTTTCATCGTCGTGTGTTTTTAAATTCATCATCGCATCATTCCGAACCCTGCGGCCATCCCGGATTCTGAACCAGATGGCTGCCATTGCGTTCGTAGTAATCAATTTCGTAAATCGGCAGGCACTCCCAATAGTTGCGGTCGAGGACATAACCGTTCGTCGCATTGCGGGGAGTTTGCGAAACCTTGAGGTAACCGCTGCCCATCTCGTTGGAATCGGAAATCACATTCCCGGAGATATCGGCCAGAACAAGCGACTTGGTTGCCGAAGTCTTGGTAATGTAGGCCCCGAGGTTCTTCTTGGGATAGAGTTCCGTATTCGTGTAGTCGATCTTGCGCCAGCGCTTGAGGTCGTTCAGGCGGAACCCTTCGTAAACCAGTTCCACACGGCGTTCCCGACGCACCTCCCAAATGAATGGCGGGACATCCGGATCACGATCGGCATCGTCGTAGGTCTTCGTCCCGACGGCAGGCAGGCCTCCAATGATCTTCAGGTCGGGCAGCCGCTGGTCCGAAGCATACCCGGCACGCTGACGCAGGGCATTGATCGTCGCATCGACATCCTCCTGGGTCACCGTATAAAGCCCCATGTCAGCCAGTTCGGCTGCTGCCTCAATATAATTGAGCATCACCTCGCCCAGACGGATGATCGGCGCATCGGTAATGTTGAAGCTCTGCGAGCCGGTCGTCTCGTACTGCGTCGCCTCATCGAGGAATTTCCAGCACTTGAAGCCCGTATGCGCATAGCCGGTCTCCTCATACTGCAGGTAGAATTTCGAACGGAAGGTCGCCGTAAGGCGCGGATCCCGGTTGCTCATCTGTGCTTCGGCACTCTTGTCGCCCTGATAGACTGTATTGGTTTCTCCCTTCGGATTGATCGGCAGGCCGTTCGTACACAGATAAGTATCGATCAGATCCTTGGGCGCCGAATAGGCCTGGGCCGTTGTTTCGCGGTTGCCCGACATGATGGCATGAGTCACCAGACCGGTGTCGTAAACCCGGAAGAGGATCATCTCCTGCTTGACATCAGCCGTCGAGGAGATATCGACCGTACTGCAGATTTTTTGGTAGTTCGAAGCCAGTTTGTGACGTCCCGAACTGATCACCCGCCAGGCCGCATCCTTGGCCGCCTGCAGGTAGACCGCCACGCGCTCCATCTGTTGGGGCGTCGTATCGGGATCATACTTAAGCTTGGTTCCCATCATCAGCATGTGTCGCGAAAAGAACGCATCGACCACATCGCGCGTAATGACCTGTTTGTCGGGGCCGGTACGGGTATCCGACACGAATACGTTCTGTGCAGCGAATTCATAATCCTCCAACACGCGGTCCATAACATAGGTTACATCGTCCTGAGGTTTGAACAGGTCCGATGATGCGATGGTCAGTTCATGGTCGTAATAGGGCACGTCGCCGAACGAGAAGGCAAAGAGCGAATAGTCGAAAGCCCGGAAGAAGCGGGCAATACCCATCCAGTGATTGGCCGTCTCCTGGTCATCGAACGGCACGCGGCCCACCCGGTCGACAAAGATGTTGTCCTTGCGGATATCCGAGAAGTAGGTTCCCCACAGACCGCCCTTGTTGGTCGGCTGGGCATTGAATCCCGGGAGGTTGATATTGGTAAAGTCGTCGTTGAGAGCCTGTCGGATGGACATCACGCCGCCCGAGTCGTTGTTTCCGAATCCGGGGAACCGGTCGGCGTAATACCCGAAGGCAAACCCCCGGACATTGGCCTCCGAAACCCAGAAATTGTCGTCGGTAAACGATGCCAGCGGTTCTTTGGTCAGGAAATCCTCACACCCCGCGAGCCCCGTACCTGCCAGCATGGCCAGCAATATCATATACTTTTTCATAACCGTCGTATTTTACGAATACTACAAATTGATCTGAACGCCGAACGACCAGGTCCTGAAGTAAGGATAGGTACGTCCGAAACTCTTGGCATCGGTAAATCCCTCCACGGAGTTCTGCTGGATCTCCGGGTCGATCGTAATATCGAGGTTGTCGATCGTGAAGAGGTTCTCGCCGCTCACGAAGATCCGGGCCGAAGCCAGATGCAGTTTGCTGGTCCACTTCTTAGGAAGCGTATACCCGATGGTGATGTTCTTCATGCGCGCATAAGCCATGTCGAGCAGGTAACGGGTCTGGCACTGCCAGTTTCCATTGTGGTTGTTGGCGCCCGGGTTCGAAGGCCGCGGATAGAAGGCATCCGGCCGCTCGGGAGTCCAATAATTAGTCACCTGGTTCTGGTAAACGGCCTCAGCCATGGTGAAGGCCGGGATGAAGAGCGATCCTGTTCCCCAGTAGTCCCGTTTACCGACACCCTGCATGAAGGCGCTGAAATCAAGATTCTTGTAGGTGAAGCCCACCCGCAGACCGAAGATATAGCGCGGCGTGGTATTGCCGATCACCTTCATGTCTCCGTGATCGAGGTTCGTACCGGCGCCATAGTCGACTACGCCGTCACCGTTCAGGTCCTTGTACTTCACGTCGCCCGGACCATAGTGGAAGGCATTGGCCGTATTGAGCGCATCCTGATTGGGTGTGTGAAGCCCGTAATACCAGGTGGGGTTGGCTTCGCCGTTGTTCCCGTCGAAATCGTCCTCGCGGAACAAACGGTCGGTCTCATAGCCCCAGATTTCACCCAGAATCTTGCCTTCGTAGTTGTCGCAGGTGTTGCCGCCGGTCTTGATATTGACCTCCTTGTTGGCGTGTTTCGTGATTTTTCCCGTCTGGTCCGACAGCGTGGCCTGGACATTGACCGACCAGTTGTCATTGAAACGCTTGTTGTAACCGACGGCGAGTTCCCAACCCATCGTCACCAGTTCACCGTAATTGCGGGCCGGAGCGGATGCGCCCATCGAAAGGGGCACCTCTTCACCGAAGGTGGCCATATCGCGGGTCGTACGGCGGAACCAGTCGAACTCGACATCAAGACTGTTATCGAAGAACTTGACATTGGCTCCCACATCGATGGTCTCCACAGGTTCCCACGTCAGGGTTTCAGCAGCTACGGTAGGCGTGGAGAACATCAGCGAGTTGGTCGTTCCGATGAACCAGTTGGACTTTCCGGCCGTAATTTTCGACAGGTAATCGAAACTGCCGAGGTTGTTGTTGCCGATCTGGCCCCACGAAGCACGCAGCTTGATGAACGAAACCCGGCTCTTCTCCAGGAACGACTCCATGAAGGGCTCCGAACTCAGCACCCAGCCGACCGAAACCGACGGGAAAGTATCCCATTTGTAATTACGGTTGAATTTCGAAGCGCCGTCGCGGCGGATATTGAACTCGAAGAGATATTTGTCCTTGTAGTTGTAATTGAAACGCCCGAAGAATCCGAACGTGCTCCAGTGCGAGGGATAACCGGTCGTCTCCTGGATTTCGGTATCGGTAAGGTTCAACTCGGGTTTCGACGCATCGTAGAGCCCGTAGCGTTTCGAATACTGATACTCGGTCCGGAAATATTCGACATCGAGACCGGCCATCAGCTTGAAGTTGTGGTTGCCGAAACTCTTCGAGTAGGTCGAGTAGGCCTTGCCCACATTGCGGCTGGACCACGTGGAGTTGAGAATCACATAATCCTCGGCCGGGAAGAAGTTGGTTTCGTACTTGGTCAACGTAGCGTCGGCCCAGTGGTTGATACCGCTGATGGGCGAAGTAGCCGTCTTCTTGTGGGCATTGTTGGCCACGTAAGTATAATCGGCATCAACGGTCCACCCCTTGGCCAGCGTCAACGTCGTACCGATATTGAAACGGCTCATCGTGGTGATGTTCTTGTTCATGTGTGCCTGTTCAAGCTCGGTGCGGATGTTCTTCAGCGGTTTTCCGTCAATCGTGCCGTAAGGATAGGTCTCGGGATAACGGTAGATATTGAACCAATACTCGTTGGCGCCGCTGGCGGCATTGGCCAATCGGAAATTAGGATAATCCTTATTCGAATTGGAGAACATCAATCCGCCGCGGACGGTCAGATATTTGGTCGGTTTGGCTTCGAGGCGCAGCGTCCCGGAGAAGCGGGTGAAGCGGTCCGGCGAAGGGGTAATCTTCACCAAACCCTTCTGGTCGAGCACCCCGAAACTTCCGAAATAGGAGAATTTGTCGCTGCCGCCCGAGATGGAAAGGTTGTGTTTCTGCTGGAAGGAGGCATCATTCAGGAAGATGTCATCGACGTCCCAGGCGCGGTAGAAATAGGGTTTGCCGCCGCGGATCTCATAGTCGCGGCCCAAGACCATTTCGTCGCCGAGGTTTTTGCCGCCGTAGAGTTGCTTCCACTGGCGCATCCGCTCGATGCTCAAATCGTCATAATAGGCCCCGAGGATATTGAAACTGGCCTGGTTGGGGGCCGTGCGGCGATAAGCTGCCAGCATGTATTCGGCCCCGAGCGCACCGTCGGCGATTTCCGGCGTATTCATGGGCGACGACCATGCAAAACTGTTGTCGTAGGAGACCGTAGGCTTTCCCTTGGTACCCTTCTTTGTCGTAATGAGGATCACGCCCCATGTACCCCGGGCTCCGTAGATCGAAGCCGACGCGGCATCCTTCAGGATGGAGATCGACTCCACGTCGGAGGGATTGACCATCATCAGGTTGTCGATTTCCACGTTGTCGAGCAGGATCAGCGGTTTGGCCTCGGCATTGATCGAACCCTGAATACCGCGGATATGGATTTCGGCATCCTGGCCGATATTACCGCTCGAAGTGGTTACCATCAGCCCCGGCGAAGCACCCTGCAGACCGCGGGCAAGGTCCGTAACAGGACGGGAGCCGATGGTCTTGTCGACATCGACGGTTGCAACGGCCCCGGTCAGATTGGCCCGTTTCTGGACACCGTAACCAACCACCACCACATCATCGAGCGTCTGTACATCTTCCGTCATCTTGATATCCACAAAGCTCTTTCCGCCGAGAGCGATCTCCTGAGTCGTAAATCCGATAAAACTTACGATGAGCGTCTTCCTATTGGAAGGGGAGGGAATCTGGACGGAGAATTTTCCGTCGGAGCCCGTAACGGTACCGATCTCCGGATGCTCTTTCACAACCACTGAAGCGCCGACAACCGGTGCACCCTGTGCATCGGTTACACGTCCACTGACGGGAACTTTCGCATTTTGGGCGAAGATCCCGGGACACAGAGTCAGCATAAACAAGATAAATAGATATCTTCTCATACCATCAGAAAATTTTAGTTTTAGGTTTTTCATTTGGGGGACAATTGTCCCGGAATCGGCTCTACGGAAGAGCGGTCGGCCTCAAGCCCAGAAGAAGATGATGATGGATTGTTTTCATACGGATTGTTTAGGTTAGATTATCGAGTTTTTGAAGTTTTCACTCGGGTCAATACAAAAATACAGTTTCGGTTTGTTCGAATTTGATACTTTTATTTCGAATCCCGATACAAACCTACGGAAAAGTACCATTCGACAGGAAACCGGGTCCCAGCGCATTTCACACACCATATATTTATGGGATCCGGGAAGCATGTCGACAAAAATCGCAGCCTGCCTTGTTCTTTTACACTCGACTTTTCGTATATTTGTCATCGAGACAATCGGAAACACGATTATGACAAAACCCGCTCACATCCGCCTGCGCCGCGAGGTATCCAACTCTTTTATTTATTACAAGGAGACCAAACCGTTCTCGACATGGCACTATCACCCCGAGTATGAGCTCGTGCTTATCACCCGGGGCAAAGGGAAACGAATCGTAGGGGATCATGTGGGACGCTTCGAGAACGATGATTTGGTACTGGTCGGGGCCAATATTCCACACGAATGGATGTGTACGCCGGACTACTTCGAAGAACCCGACATTTTCAAGGGTGAAGGAATTGTCATCCAGTTCGTGCGCAACTTCCTGGGCGAGCAGTTCATGAACAGTCCCGAGAACCGGGCTTTGTCCGATTTTCTGACCCGTTCGATCATGGGCATCGAATTTCTGGGCGAGACCAAGCGTCAGATCATCCGCATCATGCACGCGATGGAGCAGATGAATTCCGGCGAGCAGCTCTATGCGCTCTTCGACATTTTCCGGATCTTCATCACCAAACCGCAGATCCGGCTGCTGACGAGTGCGGCCTACGTTTCGGAATATCCAGTGGACATACACGATCCCATGCAACGGGCCCTGCGCTTCATCCTGCAGAATTTCCAGCACAACATCACGATCGAGCAACTCCTCCAGGAGACGAACATGTCCAACACGGCCTTCAGCCAACGGTTCAAACAAACGCACCGCATGACATTCAAGGAGTATTTGCAACAAACGCGCATCGGTTATGCGTGCAAGTTGTTGCAGGAGCACGATTTGAACATCGCGGAAATCGCCTATCAATCGGGGTTCGAGAACATTTCGAATTTCAACCGGCAATTCAAAAAAATCAAGGGAATCACCCCGACCCAATATCAGAACGATCTCAAAAACTGAAATGCAAATCCCGCTAAAACGACAGGCTTGAAACAGGCCCGTTATGCGGATCCATCGGCCGACCGTTCCTGCGTCCGAAGCGCATCAACAGCAGCCTAAAATTCGATCCGATAGCTGATATTGGGAATGATGTTCGCCTCGCGTTCGGGTTCCACCTGTCCGGTGAGGTAGTTGTAACGATGACCGTAATAGTCCCTGTAGCCTGTCAGATTCAACACCTTCAAGGCAAATTCATGCGCCACGCGCCGACGGTTGATCCGGTAGCTGACGGTCAGGTGCGCAAGCAGTACGGGATCGAACTGCTCCGTGAAGGGGCGGCTTTCGTCGTAGACCGCCGTGTGAAGCGCCGCCGATGCCTCCCCGTCGATCGGCGAATAGCGGTCGCCGCCCTGAAGGGTCACACGGCCGCTGATGCCCAACATATTCTGTCGGCTGCGGCCCGTCATCCACTCCTTCCCGGCCAGCAGATTCACGACATAATTGCGGTTGTAGCGCGTATCGAACCATTCGCCGTCGGCCGTGCGGAAACGGGCGTCGAACAGCGAAGCGGTCACCATGTAATAGAATCCCCGCACAAGGAAGCGCTCGAAGGTGATGTCCACGCCGTAATTCACACCCCGCCCGGCATTGGTCAACCGCTCGGCAAGAAACCAGTCATCACCGCCCTGCAGGTTGATGAACGAAAAGGTGGTCCCCGGAACGACCGGCACCGAATAGAGATACTGCACATAGGGCTCCACCCGCAGGTGGCGGTCCCGGCCGATCCGCCAGTCCCAGGCCAGCGACAGGTGGTGGGCCTTCGTGAAGTCGAGATTGCGGTTGACCGGCTCGCCGCCGACCTCCGTGAAGTAGTAGTTCAGCATCTCCAGGCGGCTGTGCAACCCATAGGCAAGGGCCAGCGAGTGGTCCGGCGCCGCCTGCCACTTCACGCTCACACGCGGCTCCAGCGTCCAGCGGTCATTTAACGTGAACCACTGCGCATGGAGTCCTACGCCCGCCTCCCAGCGCGGCGACAGACGGATGACGGAGTTCGACCAGGCGGAAAGCAGCGCACTCAGGCCCGCGTCGTCGGCCAGCGTCTGCAACGCTCCGTCGCGTGCCGGAGCATCCTGCATAAACTGATTGTAGCGCAATCCCGTCAACCGGATGCCCGTCCGGTTCGTATGCCGCTCACCCAAGCGGGTCTGAAGCGCGGTCGAGAAGACAAAATTCCAGTCCGTATTGCGGATGACGTTCTGCGGCAGGGGAGTCACCTCGTCGTTCATCCGCTCGGTGTGCATGTCCAGTCCGCTGACCGTCGCGGCAAGGGTCGTATTCAGGCGGACCGAGCCGCTGAGCGGCACCGTATGGTTGAGCCCCACGGCTCCCATGTACTGCCGCACATCCTGATTCTCCATGTCCTGATCGTAGGCCCATTTTGCCGGATCGGTTTCGGCCACGGTCCCCGAGCGGTCGATGAGTCCGACGCCCCACAATGAGAAGGTTCCGGCCCGGCGGCCCGGAAACGAGAGTTTGAACGAAAGGTCCTGGTAGTTCGTCCCCTCGGCATCGGCAGGCAGCAGCGGCGTGAGCAGCGAAAGAGTCGAATAGCGGTAGTTGAAGAGGTACGATCCGTCGTAGTTTTTCGCAAAAGGTCCCTCGGAGGCGGCGTCGATGCCGAGGATTCCCAGTTGGAAGGTGTGTTCGTGGCGCGCGTTGTTGCCGTTGCGCAGGTACATGTCGAAAACCCCCGAGAGGGCGTTGCCATACTCGGCGGGGAAGGCGCCCGTATAGAAATCCGAATTGCCGAGGACCTGGCTGCTCAAAGCCGTGAGGCCCCCGCCGCCGAAACTCGTCACCTCGGCGAAGTGGTTCGGGTTGGGGATTTCCACCCCTTCCATGCGCCATTGCAGGAATTTCGGGGCATTGCCCCGCACCACGATGCCGTTGTTGCCGACCGTCGAGGCCACGCCCGCAAAGGCCGAAACCAGACGCGCCGGATCGTCCATGCTTCCGGCATAGCGGTTCGCCTCCTCGACACTCAACATGCGGCCTCCGGCCAGCGCCATGCCGTTCAGCGGCTCGGTCTTGTCGACCGTGGGCTGCACAACCACCTCCTCGACGGCAACCAGCGCCTCCTGCAGCCGGATATCGAGAACGACCTCCTTCGACGAGCCGACAAGAATCTCCCGCAGCTGAATCGGCTCATAGCCCAGGCAGCTCACCTCGACATCATGACGCCCCACGGGAACCCGCTGCAGGCGGAAGCGGCCGAGCGAATCGGCTGTCGTACCCACCGAAGGCTGCAGGCCCGGCACCACGACCGTGGCATACGGAACAGGGCGTCCGCTGTTGCGGTCCGAAACAGTGCCCCGAACGGTCTGCGAGGCGGTCTGGGCGAACGAAGCGGAGAGAACTGTCAGAGATACGACAAACAGAAGGACGGTTTTCTTCATGGCGGATTGGTTTGCGGATTGTTACCGCAAAATTAGCCGTCACAGTCTCCTGCCGCAATACTGATTTATCAGTAATCAGTCATCAAGAATTCCGAGGATCCAGGCGTACTTGACCGCTTCGTGCGAGTTGTCGACACCGAGTTTCGCGAGGATCCGCTGCCGGTGGGTGTTGACCGTATGAATACTGATGTGCAATTCATCGGCAATCTCCTTGCTCGGGCGGCCCTGCGCAATGTACTGCAGGATCTCCCGCTCGCGGGGCGTAAGAATCTCCTCGCGGTCGAAGAAGTCGTCGAGCGGCGAAAAGGAATCCCCCGTGCGGGTGTCGATCAGTTGCGACGTGACCTTCCAGGGCTGCTGTTGGTTGGGCGAGAGGTTGACGATGCTCAATACCAGCCAGACATTCCCCGACGGGTCGGTCTCCAGAATCTGGAACTCCTCCGTCACCCGTTTGTAGACTCCGTGAACCAGGGCCCGGTATTCGCGGATGAGTTTGAAATGGCGGACATCGGTATTCGGATGCTTGCGCAAAAAGACATGCCGCATCCCCGCCACACCGTTTTTGGCCACCTGCACGAGGTCGTCGGGATGGATCCGCACTCCGACATATTGACCCAGCGAATCGCTGAACAGAGCCCGGTGGAATTCCGATTCGTAGACATGTTCGCCCCGGTGCAGATCGAAGACCGAAAGGGCGCTCCCGGCAAAAAGGGGCGACGAAGAGAGTGCCGCGATATGGCGGTCCACGATGGCCGGATCGAGGTTCTCCTCACGGAATTGCTGGCTGGACAGCAGTTCGGCATATTGTTTTTGCAGGGCTTCCATGGGTGCTGGTGTTGTTTTCTCGCACAAAGATAGCGAATCCACCGAGACTGCGGATGAAGATCGCAGCTTTATCTCAAGCATAAAAAAGCAGTAAGAATTTACAAATTCTTCCTGCGATCCGTTTTACGCTTCGGCAGCCGCACGGAGAACGATCCGGATCCGGGAAGGGCCGCATCCGACACCCGCAAGCCCCGTCGCGAAGGGAGAAGCGGCAACCCCCTCCGTCTACCCGACACCCCGAAAAATGGGCTTTTCCCGTCCTTTCCGGACAAAAAAAGAGAACAAATCACAAATTTTTCTCCCGGAGAGCGAACCTTTGAACAAATTGCTAACTGCTAACGCTTTACCTGAAAGGAAACACCCCGATGAAGGGCTTGAAGGTCGATCCCGGCGAATTTTTTTACAATATTGGCCGCCGCATTGTATGGAATTTCTGTTTTTTTATCCTATCTTGTGTTAGCAATCTCTCTCTTGGCAAGAAAAAAAGGACACACGAACACTGAATCCGCATGGAAAAAATCCCTTTTCCTCAGGAAAAACCGGGAAATGATATGCTATGCCTTTTGATGTCCGCTACCGAAGTGGGGAGGTCACCGAAGGCAAGTTGTTGTTTTATATATAACGCAACGGAGGCCCTGCATATTGCGGATCTCTGAAAAAACTGGAAAGGTTATATAATTAGGTTATGTTTTATGTTTAAATGATCTCATTCGAATGAAGACAAGAAAATTTTACTTTCGATGGCAGGTCGTAGCCGTATTGTGGCTGATGATGGCATTCCCCGTCTGTCTGGTCCACGGACAGGAACAGGGTTCCGCACAGCAAGGCGGCTCGCCGAAAAAAGGTGTGCAGGTGGTCACCGGGCACGTTTGCGACAAGCAGGGCGTACCGATCATCGGCGCAAGCGTCACCTGTTTGGGGGGGGGAGTTATTACCGACATAGACGGTAATTTCACCCTCGAAATAAAGACCTCGCGGCCACAGGAGACGCTCGTGATTTCCTACCTGGGCATGAAGCGCCAAAGCCAGATCGTCGTCTTCGCCCAGACCAAGCAGCCCCTGAAAATCGTCATGGAAGAGGATACCACCTCGATCGACCAGGTCGTGGTGACCGGTATCTACAACCGTACCAAGGAGAGTTTTACCGGTTCGTATGCCACCTATGACGTCAAGGAGCTGAAAAACGCCGGCAACATCAACATCATCCAGAGCCTGAAGACGATCGATCCCTCGTTCGCCCTCCTCGAAAACAACACGTTCGGCTCGGACCCCAACCAACTGGCCGATGTCGAGATCCGCGGCAAAACGAGCATCGTCGGATTCAAGGAGGTCTTCGGTGAAGACCCGAACCAGCCGCTGTTCATCCTCGACGGATTCGAAACGACCCTGCAGACCATCATGGACCTGAGCCTGGACCGCGTGGCATCGGTTACGGTCCTGAAAGACGCCGCGTCGACGGCCATCTACGGCGCAAAGGCCGCAAACGGCGTCGTGGTCGTCGAGACCAAAAACCCCGAGCCCGGAAAACTGCGCGTCTCCTACAGCGGCAATTTCGACATCTCGTTTGCCGACCTGAGCGACTACAACCTGATGAACGCCCGCGAAAAACTCGAATTCGAACGCCTGGCCGGACGCTTCGAGTCGAACCTGGTGGCCAGCGAAGGGATGCTGCAGCAACGCTACAACGACCTGCTGGCAGAGGTGGAACGCGGAGTGGATACCTATTGGATGTCGGAACCCCTGCGCCTGGGTCTGAACCAGCGGCATAATCTCTATGTGGAGGGCGGCGACGACCGGATGCGTTACGGCGTCGGCCTCAACCTCAACAATCAGGAGGGCGTGATGAAGAACTCCAGCCGCCGGGTCTTCAGCGGCAACCTCGACCTCCTGTATCGCGTCGGGAAACTGAGCTTCTCGAACAAACTGACCATCGACGCCACTACGCTGAGCAATCCGGTGGTTCCCTTCTCGGAATATGCCGAGACCAACCCCTACTACCGCAAATACAACGAAACGGGCGGCATCGACCAATGGCTCGAAGCCCGGACGTACAGCAACCCCGCCAATGTGGGCTACACCGAAATCTGGGTCGGCAACCCCATGTGGAACGATGCGCAGAACAGCTATGACAAGGGGGACGGACTCGCCGTGCAGAACAACTTCCAGCTGGAATACCGCCCGCTGGAGTATCTCTATGTCCGGGGCCGCTTCAGCGTCCAGAAGAGCATCGACGAAACGGAGGTCTTCACCTCGCCGACCGACACCCAGTTCGACGGAGAGGATATCCTGAAAAAGGGCTGGTATCGGAACGATTCGGACAAGGGTATCGACTACAACGGCGATGTGACGGTCACCTTCGGTAAGCTCATCGGCGAACGGCACCAGATCAACGCCGTGCTCGGGTCCAGCATTTCGGAGGCCACGAGCATCACCAAAGGCTTCGACGCCATCGGCTTCCCGGAAGGCGACTTCACGACCCCGGCCTTCTCGAACCAGTACACCGAAGGTGGGAAACCGAACTATTCCGACTACAAGAAACGCAGCGCCAGCTTCTATTTCAACGGAAACTACTCCTACGACAACCGTTACCTGCTGGATGTCAACCTGCGCTCCGACGGCTCTTCGGTCTTCGGGACCAACAAGCGCTTCACGAATACCTGGGCCGTGGGTCTGGCCTGGAACGTCTACAACGAGCCGTTCCTGAAAAGGCTGACCGACGCCTTCTCGATGTTCAAGCTGCGCGCCTCGATCGGTAATCCCGGAAACCAGAACTTCGGGTCGTTCTCCTCGATCACGACCTACCGGTTCAACAACTGGATGATGAACAACTTCGGAACGGGACTGTTGATCAACGAATTCGGAGACCCCGACCTCGACTGGCAGAAGACGATCAACCTGAACGTCGGTATCGACCTGAGCATCAAGAACCGGCTCCACCTGACGTTCGACTACTACAACAAGACGACCGATCCGCTGCTGGCCAGCGTGGGAATTCCGCTCTCGGTGGGGACCTCGTCCCGACTGATGAATATCGGCCAGCAGATCAACAAGGGATTCGACGGCAGCATCCGTTATGCCGTACTCTACAATCCGGAACAGCGCATCAACTGGACCGTGGGCATCGACTTCCGCCACAACACGGCCTATTACGACGGCATCGGAGACAAACTCGACCAGTACAACACGGAAAACCGCTCGAAAAACCTCATGCGCTACTACGACGGCGGGAGCCCGACGGCCCTCTACGCCGTGCGTTCGGAGGGTATCGACCCCGCGACGGGGCGTGAAATCTTCCTGACCGCCTCCGGCAAGCGGACCTTCACGCACAGCTACAACGACGAAGTGCTCATCGGCGACACGAATCCCGACCTGGAGGGTACGATCAACAGTTCGCTGTATTGGAAAGGCTTTTCGTGCAGTTTCTACCTGCGTTACAGCTGGGGCGCCGACCAGTTCAACTCGACCCTCTACAACAAGGTGGAGAATATCTCGGAGGAGGGCCTGAAGGTCAACCAGGACAAGCGCGCCCTGTACGACCGATGGCAGAAGCCGGGCGACATCGCCCAGTTCAAGGGTATCAGCCTGACCGAATACACCCCGATGTCGTCGCGCTTCGTCCAAAAGAACAACTACATAGAACTCGAATCCGTCCGCCTGTCGTATGAGTTCCAGCAGAAATGGATGAGCAAGGTGGGCATCTCCGGACTCATCCTGAGCGCCTACATGAACGACATCTGCCGTTTCTCGACCATTGAGGACGAACGCGGTATCAGCTACCCCTTCGCCCGCAGCGTATCCCTGTCGTTAACCGTAAACTTCTAAGCATCCTACCATGAAAAAACTCAGATATATCATCATTGCCCTGATGGCCGCGGGACTGGCCTCCTGTGCCGACTGGCTGGATGTGCAGCCCAGCGACCAGGTCTCCGAGGAGACGGCATTCAATTCGATCGCCGGCTTCAAGCAGACCCTCAACGGCGTATATGTGGAGCTCAACTCCGACAACCTCTACGGAAGGGCCCTCAGCTGCGGCATGATCGAGGTGCTCGCCCAACGATACGACGTGGGGCAGGAATTCACCCGCTATTTCCCCTTCACGGAGTACGACTACACGGGAACCACGGCCCTGGACCAGATCTCCAGCATCTGGGAGACCTCCTACACCCTGATCGCCAACATCAACAAGATTCTGGAAAACTGTGAGAAACGCCGCGGGACGGTGCTCTCCGACGAATATTACCACATCATCAAGGGCGAAGCCCTGGCCTTGCGTGCCTTGTTGCATTTCGACCTCTTCCGCCTGTTCGGGCCCGTGTACGAAGGGAACGAAAGCCAGTCATCGATACCCTACTATACCACATTCTCGCTGAATGTCGCTCCGAGCCTGCTGGCTTCCGAATTCATGGGGAACGTCATCTCCGACCTGGAAAACGCGCTCGTAGAGCTGAAGGACGATCCGGTGATCGCGAACGGCGTGAGCGGGAAACCCGGCGATTCGTTCCTTGCCTACCGCAACCTGAGGATGAACTACTACGCCGTGGGAGCCCTGCTGGCCCGGGCCTCGATGTACATCGGCGACACGAAACGGGCCAGCGAACTGAGCCAGGAGATCATCGACACGCACGACCGGAACAATTACTTCCCCTTCGTGAAGAGCGAACAGGTGTTGGCTGCGGAGCCCGACCGGATCTTCTCCCCCGAAATCCTCTTCGGGCTGCAGAATCTGAATGTCGACATGCTCTACTCGTCGCTCTTCGACGCCACCCGCCTGAAATCCGAAAACCTGCTGGCTCCCAATGCCAATATGATCGAGGATCTCTATCCCACATCGGACCGCGACGACTATCGCTATCGCACGTCGTTGAACAAAACGGCCGAAGTCGGCGGAAAGAACTTTGCGGTCTTCCAGAAATACATCGGCGGCGATTCGCTCTACTCACAGATGATTCCGATGCTGCGGGTCGGCGAAATGTACTTCATCAAGGCCGAGATCCAGATGAAGAACGGCCAGAATACGGATGCGATGCAAACGCTCACGGAATTCCTCACCCATCGCGGCATCTCCGCTCCGAGTTCCACGGTCCCGCAGGAGCTGCTCGACGCCGAGTACAAGAAGGAGTTTTTCGGCGAGGGGCAGTTGTTCTTCTACTACAAGAGACTGAATCGCTCCTCCATTGACAACGGTTCCGGGTTCGGATCCACGACCATGGGCAGTGCGCAATACGTCCTTCCCATACCGGACGGAGAGACCCAATACAATTAACCATTTGGAGATATCACCATGAAACGAATCTGCATCATAATTACCAGCGCCGTTTTCGCCGGGCTCTTCTGGAGCGGATGCCAGAAAGACCTCGACACCTATCAGGGAGAGAGCGGCATCTATTTCGACCACATGGGAAAGGAGACCCAGGCAATCCTCCGGGCCGACACCCTGCCCTTCAGATGGGGACAGATCGACGGAGAGATCCTGGAAGAGAAACTCTCCCTGCAGGTCAACCTGATCGGGAACGTAACCGACTACGACCGGAAATTCCGGGTGAACGTCATCGAATCGGCCATCCCCGAAGGGCTGAAGGACAAAATGAAAGCCGCCGTCGAAGGAGTCGACTACCAGCCGTTCGAGACCGAATGCACGATCCCGGCCCATGAGGCGAGCACGACGTTCGAAATCACCCTCCTGCGCACGGAGGCCCTGCAAACGGAGAGCCGGGTCCTGACCCTCGCCCTGGAGGAGACCGAGGAGTTGAAATTCCTCTACTCCCGGGAGGTTGTCGACAAGGAGAACAACCGCCGCCGTATCGATCTGCAAAGGGTGATCGTCATGGACGAGACCCTGCCCCAACCCGACTGGTGGTGGGGTGACATCAACGATATCTTCGGCGACTATTCGATGAAGAAGGCCATTACGATCTGCAATGTCATGGAGATCGACCGTAAGGAATGGCTGAGCCAGGAATTCGGCAACCGGACGGCTTACCTGCTCTTCGTGGGGCAATTCATGCAACGCTGGCTGAACGAGCAGGATCCCCCCATTTACGAAGAGGACGGAGAGACCCTGATGACGATGGGCCCAGATTCCCAACATTAACGATAAAAACCGAACCATATGAAATTCCGAACATTATACAGGATTGCAGCCGCCTTGTGCAGTCTGGCACTCCTGCTCCTGACGTCCTGTTACGGCGACAAGGGAAACTACGACTACCACGATATCAACGAGGTGACGATCGAGGGCATCGACCGGGAGAACGTCTACCAGGTCTATGCCTATCAGACGACGCTGAAGATTTCGCCCGTGATCCACTCGACGATGGGTGATGCGGGCAGCTACGAATATACGTGGCGGATCATTCCGCGGGATGCCGACACGAACAAGGGAGCCTCACTGGACGATTTCGTGGTCAGCCACGAGAAAGACCTCGTATATCCGGTTCAGTTGTCCGACGGCGACTACACGGGTTTCTTCGAGGTGACAGACCCCTCGACGGGCGTTACCTGGATCGAGGATTTCTACCTTCAGGTCGTGAGCCAGGGCAGCACCGGATGGCTCATCGCCTGCGACCAGGGAGACGGCCGGACGCGGCTGGACCTGATCGGCAAGGACAGCGAGGGACAGAACGATGTCCTCTACCCCGACCTGTGGAAAAACGTCGATTTCGAAATGGGCTCGCCCAAAAGGCTCTTCTATGTGGGAGACAACTATGCCAGCTACATAGGCTTCCCGGCTCTCGTGACGGACATCGGGAGCTATTCCATCAGCGGGAACGACTTCCATATCGGCGAGGATACGGATCTGAAATGGTACTTCGGAACCGCAACCGACCGGATTATGATCGCCAACAGCACGATCGAGCTCTATACCCCCACATGGGTAGCCAACTGGTGGGTAATCGACGAGGACGGAAAACTCTACAAGACCGAATGCTCGGACCGTGCGTTCTTCTCCTTCCCGATCAACATCCTGGACGGACAGACCGAATTCAGGGCGGCCCCCTATGTCGGCGTAAGTTACACCTACAATGATTCGGGAGACGACCCGTACTATAACTACCCGGCCATATTCTATGACGAAGAGGGGCGGCGTTTTCTCTCGAAACTGGAAGCCAACAACTATCCGTCGCTGATGCAATGCAGCGGGCGGCAGTTGTTCGATGTCACCACCGGGCGGGACATGGTGTTCATGGATGCCCATTACGAGATCGACGCCCAGGTGGTCGCCGTTTTGAAAGATCCGAACAGTCCGAAGTATTACCTCTACGGGCTGATGCTGGGATACGCCAAGATCGAGCAGAACTACTACGGAGAGATCGGCGGGCCCGTTTCCGAAGCCAGGTTCTTTGCGTTGCACCCGACCTACAATGTGCTTTTCTATGCAACGGAAAACAAGGTTTATCGGGTGAACCTTGCAGATCCTGGAACGGCCACAGAGGTTATTTCGCTGGATGAAAGTGAAGAGATCGCTGTCTGCAAGTTCAACAAGATCAATAATTTCTGGGGGACACCGGGTGCGGATGTCTTCATGTACGATCTGGTAGTCTGCACGAACCGGAAGAACACCACGGCGGACGAGCAGGACATCGGGACCTTCCGGCTCTACGATATCCCGGAACTGGTCAGCGGAAGTGTCACGGAGAAGACCAAGATCGAGGGTCTGGGCAGGATCGTCGATGTGGTCTACAAGGAACAGGGACCGACCGATTAATCCGTACTCCGGCCCGAAAGGCCCGAGGCAATTCACGGCCCGGGCCTTTCGGGTTCAGGGGAACAGACGAATCATCGAAAAAAACAACAGCGGATATTATGAAGGAAAGAGTGATGATGGTGGGATTGCTCCTGCTGACGGGTATGGCCTGCAGCCAGCCGCAAATGTACGAAATAAGGGGGACGATCTCCGGAGCGGAGGATGGGACCCCGATTGAACTGACGGGATTGAGTGCGGAGGGCGAGGATTCGCTGCTGGTAACGGGGAGCGTCACCGGAGGCCGTTTCGAAATGGCGGTTGACGGGGCGTGTGAGATGGCGTGCCTGAGCCTTCCGGCGGTAAAACGGAAGATTCCCGTCTTCTTCGAGCCTCAGATCAGGAGCTACCGTTTTGACACCGATACAATCGGAAGAGGCCGTATAAAAGGCGGAGCCCTGCAGGAGATCTGGAATGAATACGAGGCCCGTAGATTCGCATTCGGCAGGCGGAGGCTTGCAGTTGAAGCGGCCTACCGAGAATCCGGCCGACAAGACAATCTTTTCGGCAAGATGCACTTGCGGGCCGTCTATGCGGATCTGGAAGCAGCACAGGAGCAGTTTGAGGACAGTCTGTTGATGCAGAACGACAACATCGTAGCGGCGACAATCGTATGGTTGCGCAGTCGGGAGTTGGCAGCCGGGCACCGAATCGGCGAGAAAGTCGCGTTGCTGGGGCCGAATGCCCTGCAAACGGCTCCGGGCAGGGCCGTGAAGCGAATTGCCGACCTGGAGGCCCGCACGAAGATCGGGAATATTGCTCCGGACTTCACACAGCAGGATCCCAACGGAGAACCCATCCGTTTGTACGCCATCCAGGCGAAGGTAAAGATTCTGGATTTCTGGGCATCGTGGTGTGCGCCCTGCCGGGCCGAAACTCCCAACGTGCGTCGTATTTACGAAAAATACAAGGATGCCGGACTTGAGATCATCAGCGTCTCCCTGGACACGAAGCGGGAGAATTGGATCCAGACCATCATTTCGGACCGCATGACCTGGCTTCATACCTCTGATTTGCAGGGCTGGGAGAATGCTGTAGCCAAACTGTATGGTGTGCGGAGTGTTCCGACGATTTTCGTGCTGGATGAGGAGAACCGGATCATCGGACAGAATCTGCGCGGCAAGGAATTGGAAGAGGTTGTCGAGCAGGTTTTGGGGGAATAAGGTTCCGGCAAAATTCACTTCGAACGACCGAAGGAGCATTCATATTCGTACAGGAGGCGTATGACAATGTCATATTGCCGTTTTCGGAGCTGAGGGGGGCCGTTTGGTTTTCCCCTTTTCCTTTGGAGCGGAAACCGGAACTCGGACTCGCGCTTCGCACGAGTGTTTTCCCGCGAATCATTGTTGACACCCCCGGCCCCTGGAAGGGGCGGCTTGAGGTCGCGCGGACGAATCCCCGGCAACCAAACACAAAGTAAAAGTAAAAACCGCTTGCGAGGTCTTTACTTCGGCCCTTTGGAGCGGAAAACGGGACTCGCACTCGCGCGGCGCGAGTGTGTTCCCGCGATCTGTTATTGACACCCCCGACCCCTGGAAGGGGCGGCTTGAGGTCCCGCGGACGAATCCCACAGCAACCAAACACAAAGCAACAGGGAGAACCTCAATGGTTCTCCCGTTCTCTTTGAGCGGAAAACGGAACTCGCACTCGCGCGCGGCGCGAGTGATTTCCCGCGATCTGTTATTGACACCCCCGGCCCCTGGAAGGGGCGACTTGAGGTCGCGTGGACGAAGGCCTGTTTTT
>CALUMM010000006.1 GCA_944321755.1 uncultured Alistipes sp. | reverse complement strand
CTCGGGCGGCGTCTCGGGCAACAGCTATGTCGGCGGCGTGGCGGGATACAACAACTCCTACGGCTCCCTGACCGCCTGCTACGCCTCGGGCGGCGTCTCGGGCAACAGCAATGTCGGCGGCGTGGCGGGGTACATAGACTACGGCACCCTGATCGGCTGCTACTGGAGCAATTACGACGGCAGCAGCTGTGGCGAAGGCAGCACCGGCAGCATCGACGTCACGAAGGTGGACGGCACGGACGTTACCTGGCAGACTGCCCAAGACGGCATGAACATCGCCATCGACACGTGGAATACGAATAACCCCGACACGCCGTGTGACTGGCGCTACGACGAAACCGACGCGGAGACCCCGCCGGTCCTGACCGAACAACAACCCTAAACAGCAAGCATCATGAAACGAACAACCATCCATATATCCGCCGCCCTCGCCCTGCTGCTGGGCCTTGCGGCCTGCTCGCGGGACGACGCGGGCTTCCTGCCCGAAGGGGCGGAAGGCTCGCCCATGGTCTTCACCGCCACGGGGCTGAACCCCGCGGCAACAGCCTCCCCGACCGACGCGGCCGCGGATGCCGCCACGCGCGCCCCCGTGGACGGCAACTGGGAGGGCGTCACCTCCGTGGCAGTTATGATTGGCGGCAAGGTGAAGGCGTACGACGTGACGCCCACCACCGCCGACAACACGAGCGCCACGCTGACCTCCGACGACCCGCACTACTGGACCGATCGCAACGACCTCCGCGTCACGGCATGGTGGCCCTACAACGGCGAGGAGAACCTGCCCGCCGTCAAGGTCCGTGCCGACCAGAGCACACGGGACGGCTACGAGGGCAGTGACTTCATCGCCGCCGAGGAGCAGGCGGTGAGCTACGCCAACCCCACGCTCCGCTTCACCCACCGCACGGCGCGGGTGACCGTCGCCCTGACGGACTACACCGAGGAGTCGATGAACGTGCGGCTGACGGGCCTCTCCACCGGGAACGGAAACCCGGCTGTAATCACCCCGTATAACAAGGGTGGCGACACCTGGTCGGCCCTCGTCGCCCCGCAGACGGTGGCCGCAGGCACGGCCTTCATTACCTGCACCTTCACCAGCGGCAAGAGCTTCGTCTATAAGATGAAGAACGATGCCGAATGGAAAGCGGGCGAGGAATATACCTACACCGTCTCCCTCGCCGCGGCCGACCCGGGCTACACCTACGACGAAGCCACCCATACCTATATTGTCTACAACGCCAACGGACTGCTGGCGTGGGGAGAGGCCGCGCGGAAGGACCTCTCGCTGAACTGCACCCTCACCGCCGACATCACCCTGCCCGAGGTGGCCGAGAAGGAGAGCAACTGGACACCCGTAGGCTATTATTATACTGATGATAACTGCGACGGGTACATCGGCACCTTCGACGGCGGCAGCCATACCATCACGGGGCTGACCATCTACCTCCCGGATCAAGATTATGCGGGCCTGTTCGGCTACATCGGCGATGGCGGCAAGGTGCAGAACGTGACGCTGACAGAAGTGAACGTAACAGGTGGCACGTACACCGGCGGCGTGGCGGGATACATCTTTGGCGTCAGCATTGTAAACTGCTCGGTGTTGGGCAGCGTCAGCGGCAGCGGTAGTAGTAGCTGCGTAGGCGGTGTGGCAGGATACAGCTTTAGCGTCAACATTGTCAACTGCTCGGTGTCGGGCAGCGTCAGCGTTAGCGGTAGTGAAAGCAGCGTAGGCGGCGTGGTGGGATACAGCTGGGAGGGCACCCTGACCGACTGCAGCGTCTCGGGCAATGTCAAGGGCAACAGCAACGTCGGCGGCGTGGCGGGATGCAGCATCTACAGCCCCCTGACCGATTGCAGCGTCTCGGGCGATGTCACGGGAACGGGCGACTATGTCGGCGGTGTGGAGGGAGAACACCAAGGTATGACTTCCCACGTCGAGACCGACATCGTAACCGGAAACGATCTCATCATCATTGACGATACCTGCCCCGTGACCGGCTGCAGCTTCTCGGGTAACGTCTCCGGCAACAACTATGTCGGCGGCGTGGTGGGAAACGAAAGCATCGTGATTGCCTGCTACGCCACGGGCAATGTCTCCGGCAACAGCTATGTCGGCGGCGTGATGGGAGTAAATGGCTCCATGACTGCCTGCTACCATGCTGCGGGCGAGGTCACGGGAACGGGCAACTTTGTCGGCGGCGTGGTGGGAGAAAACCAAAGCGGCATCCTGACCACCTGTTACTGGAGCAACAACCTCGATACAGGTATCGGCTACAATCGCGCTTCCACCGACGGAACCGCCAAGGTGGACGGCACGGCCGTTACCTGGGTGGATGCCGTCGCCGCCATGAACACCGCATTGCAGAATGCAGGCTCAAGCTGGCAGTACGAACTCCCCGACGAAAACAGCCTGCCCGTATTGAAGAAGGGACAATAAACCGACGGGCGGGATTCCGCTCCCGCCCGCAACCGGCACCAGGAAGAGTTGCTGCCCGGGTACGGATTACAACGTAATATCGGCCCGACAAACCCGTAACCCGCCTCATCGTGAAGAGGTTGCGACAAAGGGATATACAAGGGATCGACGCAGCAGGACAAAACCTCGCCAACACCCTCCCGATCAGGCGGCTGCAAACCCTTGCAACCGCCTTTTTCGTGCAATCCCGGTCGGCCCCGAAGCAACCAGAACCCGAAATTCCGCTTATCCCGTTCAAAAAAACACGCTCCGGATTTGGTTTTTCAAAATTTTTAACTATTTTTGTAGCCAGTTAAGGTCATGAAATCATGAGACTCTACGGTTTTGCATACTTCTTTTATTACTTTTTCTTTTTTACCAGGAGAAGAAGCGGGACGGTATGCATCAATACCCTGAATTGAAGCAAGCAACCATAAATTCACGAAAATCCCGCACGACACCACGTGCGGGATTTTTTCTTACAAAAAAACAATCCTAAAAACATGGAGCAAATCGCCATACAGGGCATCGCAGGATGCTATCACGAAACCGCCGCCCGGCGCTACTTCTCCGACCGACAGATCGGCGTACTCCCCTGTTCGAACTTCGACATCCTCTTCAGCCGCATGTCCGAAGATCCCGCCCTGCTCGGAATCGCCGCCATCGAAAACACCATCGCCGGAAGCCTGCTCCCCAACCACGAACTCCTCCAGCGCAGCCGAGCCCGCATCGTCGGTGAACAGAAACTCCGCATCTCGCACGTCATCGCCGCACTCCCCGGACAGAAGCTCGACGAAATCCACGAGGTACACTCCCATCCCATCGCCCTGATGCAGTGCGGCGAATTCCTCAAAAGCCAGCCCGGAATGAAGGTCGTCGAACGCGACGATACCGCAGGCAGCGCCCGCGAAATCGCCGAAGAGCACCTCGTCGGAACAGCCGCCATCTGCGGAGCCGACGCCGCGGAACTCTACGGTCTCGAAATCCTCCAGCGCGGCATCGAAACCAACAAGCACAACTTTACCCGCTTCCTGATCCTCGCCGACGTGAGCCGCGCCGCGGAATTCCACGATCCCGCACGAACCAACAAGGCCTCGCTCGTCTTTACACTCCGTCACACCCAGGGAAGCCTCTCGAAGGTCCTCACCGTGCTTTCGTTCTATGACATCAACCTCACGAAAATCCAGTCCCTGCCGATCATCGGCCGCGAATGGGAGTATCAGTTCTACGTCGATGTCACCTTCGACGACCCCGTGCGATACCGACAGGCCGTCGATGCCGCCCGACCGCTGACCAGCGACTTCCGCGTCCTGGGCGAATATGCCGAATGTCCCAATCCGGAGGTCTGAAACCCGAAAACCCCCGCTTTACAATCCATAGCAGTTGAACAGTCAAAAATAACAACCATCATGAACGATCTCCAACCCATCGTACTCCCCGGGGTCGATCCCCGGCGTCCGTTAGTCATTGCCGGCCCCTGCAGCGCCGAAACCGAAGAACAGGTCATCCAGACCGCCCGCACACTGGCCGCCGAAGGCATTCGTATCTATCGTGCCGGACTCTGGAAACCCCGCACCAAACCCGGAGGCTTCGAAGGCGTCGGCGAAAAGGGCATCGCCTGGCTCCAGCGCGTGAAACGCGAAACAGGCATGTACACCGCTACGGAAGTCGCAACCCGGCAGCACGTCATCACGGCCCTCAAGGGCGGTGTCGACATCCTCTGGATCGGAGCCCGCACGGCCGCCAATCCCTTCGCCATGCAGGAGATTGCCGATGCCCTGCGCGGTGCGGACGTGCCGGTCCTGGTGAAGAATCCCGTCAGCCCCGACCTCGAACTCTGGATCGGAGCCATCGAACGCATCCACAATGCCGGAATCCGACGCCTGGCGGCCATTCACCGCGGATTCACCTCCATCGACAAGAGCATCTACCGCAACCACCCCATGTGGGCCATTCCCATCGAGCTGCGCCGCCGCCTGCCGTCGCTGCCGATCTTCTGCGACCCAAGCCACATCGGCGGCAAACGCGAACTGATCGCCCCGCTCTCGCAGCAGGCCATGGATCTCGGATTCGACGGCCTGATCATCGAGGCGCACTGCTCGCCCGACTCCGCCTGGAGCGACAAGGCCCAGCAGGTGACACCCGACGCCCTGGCCTACATCCTCCGCAACTTGGTGATCCGCGAACAGACCATCACCACCGAAAGCCTCAACGAACTGCGCGCCCAGATCGACAAACTCGACGACCAGCTGCTGGAGGTTCTGGTCCGCCGGATGCGCGTTTCGCGCGACATCGGGCAGTACAAGAAGGAGCACGACATGCCGATCCTCCAGGCACAGCGTTACGAGGAGCTGCTGGCTCGCCGGGCCGCCCAGGCCGTGGAGCTGGGTATGGACCGCGAGTTCATGCGCACGGTGCTGCAGGCCATTCACGAAGAGTCGGTCCGCCAGCAGATGGAGGTCCTCGGAAAATAACCCCCCCCGCAGCTTGCAAAGCCTCGGCCCCATCGTCCCGGAAACAGGACGGCGGCCGGGCAGCTCCGGATCTCTCCACAGGCGGTTCCTTGGCAGGAACCGCCTCTTTTTCATACGACCCGCTCTCCGAAAAACAGCACGAAAGGGTGGAGCGGACAACGGCATCTGTTACATTTCCGTGAAATGTCGGAGGCCGGGCGTGTAACATCCGTGAATGTTGTGTAAATTTGGCCCGGATTCAAACCCCGAAGCTATGGCAAAACACAAAATCCTCGTGGTCGACGACGAAGAGTCGCTGTGCGAAATCCTCCAGTTCAACCTCGAAGTCGAAGGCTATGACGTCGAGGTCGCCTACAGCGCCGAACAGGCCCTCGGAATGCATCCCGAACGCTATTCGCTCATCCTGCTCGACGTCATGATGGGCGAAATGAGCGGCTTCCGCATGGCCCGCATCCTCAAGGAGAATCCCGAAACGGCACAGGTCCCCGTGATCTTCTGCACCGCCCGCGACTCCGAAGACGATACCGTCGCCGGACTGAACCTCGGCGCCGACGACTACATCGCCAAACCCTTCTCCATCCGCGAAGTCCTCGCCCGCGTCCGCAGCGTCCTGCGCCGAACCGCAGCCTCCGGCTCCGAACCCGAAAACATCGCTTTCGAAGGCCTCGAAATGGACCTCCGGCGCAAGGTCTGCACCCTCGACGGCGCCGAACTCCCCCTCACCAAGAAGGAGTTCGAAATCCTCGCCCTGCTCCTCGCCCACCGCGGCGTGATCTTCTCCCGCGAGGAGATTCTCCACCGCATCTGGAGCGACGAGGTCATCGTCCTCGACCGCACCATCGATGTCAACATCACCCGTCTGCGCCGCAAGATCGGACCCTACGGAAAACATATCGTAACCCGGCTGGGATATGGCTACGGTTTCGAAGAGTAGACTCTCCTACCATCGGCGGCTCTTCCTGCTGCTGCTGGCCTTCTCGTGGGTGCTCGTGGCCTGCTTCGTCGTGTTCCAGTACGGGCGCGAGAAGCACTTCAAGGCCGAACGCCTCAACGCCCGGCTGCAACTCCTCAACCTGCGGATGCTCGACGCCCTGGACGAGGGCGCCGGACCCGCAGCCTGCATCGCCACCCATGACAAACCCTTCGAGGAGCTGCGCGTGACGATCATCGACCGCCAGGGAAACGTCCTCTTCGACAACTCGCTCGACACACTCCCCGCAGCCAACCACCTCGACCGCCCGGAGGTCGTCGAGGCCCTGGCCCACGGCACCGGATACACCATCCGCCGACACTCGGAGAGCACCCACCGCAACTACTTCTACTCGGCGATGCTCGGCGGCCGCTATATCGTCCGGTCGGCCGTGCCCTACTCCGTCCCGCTGAGCACGGTCCTGGCCGCCGACCGCGGATTCCTCTGGTTCATGCTCGGGGTCACGCTGCTGATGAGCATCGCGGGGTACTTCGCCACACGGCGGCTGGGGCACAACATCTCGCGGCTGAACGACTTCGCCCAGCGCGCCGAACGCGGCGAACGGATCGACGAACCGGAGCCCTTCCCCCGCGATGAACTGGGCGAAATCTCGAACCACATCATCCGGCTCTACGCCCGCCTGCAGAAGACAACGGCCGACCGCGACCGCGAACACGCCCTGGCCCTGCACGAGGAGCAGGAGAAGATCCGCATCAAGAAACAGCTCACGAACAATATCAACCACGAGTTGAAAACCCCCGTAGCGGCCATTCAGGGCTATCTGGAGACGCTGCTGGCCAACCCTTCGCTCGACGCGGGCAGACGCACGGAGTTCCTCGAAAAGAGCTGCGCGCAGATCGAACGCCTGCGCCGACTGCTCTCCGACGTGGCGACCATCACCCGCATGGACGAAGCGAGCCAGGTGATCCGCAAGGAGCCCGTCGTCGTGAACGACCTGATCGCCGAGGTGGCCGAAGAGATGGCGTTGAAACCCGCCGAACAGCGGCTGCGCGTGAACGTCGACTTCCCGGAGCGGGTCGAGGTCGTAGGGAATCCCGCCCTGCTGAGTTCGATCTTCCGCAACCTCGCGGACAACGCCGCCGCCTACTCCGGCGGGCGCGACATCTACATCCGGCTGTTGGAAAATTCGCCCGAGGCGTGCACGATCCTCTTCGCCGACAACGGAATCGGCGTTGCCGAGGAGCATCTGCCCCACCTCTTCGAACGCTTCTACCGCGTCGACAAGGGGCGTTCGCGCAAACTCGGGGGAACGGGGCTCGGGCTTTCGATCGTCAAGAACGCCGTGATGATCCACGGAGGGACGATCACGGCCCGCAACCGCGAACGCGGAGGTCTCGAATTCCGCTTCACGCTCCGGAAAAGAGGTTGAAAAGCAACGTTTCACAACGTCGAAACACCGCTGTAACCACTCTGTAATATCTGTTTCGGACCTTTGCTCCCGGTAAGCCGAATCTCTCCCGGAAGTCCCCGGCACGGCGCCGAAGCCCCGCCCCGCGGCGGAACACGCAACGGCAGCCTCGCGTCGACCTCCCCGAAGACGGCCCGCCCCGAACGGGAAACTTTCAAAAACGGAACAGATATTTCACCATGTCGCCCTTGTTTACCGCCATCGTCATCATCCTGGCCATCCTGGCCGTGATGGGCATTGTCGTGGGTGTCGCCAACGACGCCATCAACTTCCTCAACTCGGCCATCGGCTCGAAAGTCGCACCCCGCCGCACGATCCTCTGGATCGCCGCAGCCGGAATCCTCGTCGGAACGCTCACCTCCAGCGGCATGATGGAGGTCGCCCGCAGCGGCGTCTTCTACCCGGCGCAGTTCTCCTTTCAGGAGATCATGATGCTCTTCCTCGGCATGATGCTCGGAAACGTCCTGCTGCTCGACCTCTACAACACCCTCGGGCTCCCCACTTCAACCACCGTCTCGATGGTATTCGGGCTGTTGGGTGCCGCCGTCGCTACGGCTCTCTTCCGCATCGCCGCCGACCCCGCCTTCTCGCTCCAGGACCTCTCGCAGTTCATCAACACCGGAAAGGCCATGGTCATCATCGCCGCCATCCTCCTCTCCGTGGCCTTCGCCTTCGTCGCGGGGCTCTTCTACATGTACGTCTCGCGCCTGATCTTCTCGTTCCGCTACGCCCCCGTCTTCCGCCGCTGGGGCGCCGTATGGTGCGGGATCTCCCTCTCCGGAATCCTCTACTTCGCCCTCTTCAAGGGGCTCAAGAGCTCGGGGCTCATCCCCACGTCGGTCTCGGAATACGTCACCGACCACGTGCTGCTCACACTCCTCGCCTTCTGGGCCGCGGCATCCGTCGTGCTGTGGCTCTTCCAGCGGATGCGGCTCAACATCATGCGCATCACGATCCTCTCCGGCACCTTCGCCCTGGCCCTGGCCTTCGCAGGAAACGACCTCGTGAACTTCATCGGCGTACCCCTGGCCAGCTTCGACGCCTGGCAGATCGCCCGCGAGGCCGGCAGCGAAACCCTCATGATGGGGGCACTCGAAGCCCCGGCCCGCGCGAACTTCCTGATCCTGCTCGCCTCGGGACTGATCATGGTGCTGACGCTCTTCTTCTCGAAAAAGTCCCAGCACGTAGCCGAAACCGAACTCTCGCTCGCCTCGCAGCACGAAGAGGAAGAGCGATTCGGATCGACGTTCATTTCGCGCGGTCTGGTGCGCCTGACGCTGATGGCCAACCACCTCTGGACCGGCATCGTCCCCAAACGGATGCAGAAGGCCATCGACCGGCGCTTCGAACCCCTGCCCGTCGAGGAGCGCACCTCGGCGCAGTACGACATGATCCGCGCCGTGGTGAACCTCACCGCCGCCTCGGTCCTGATCGCCATCGGAACCTCCTACAAACTCCCGCTCTCGACCACCTATGTCGTCTTCATGGTCGCCATGGGTTCGTCGCTCGCCGACCGCACCTGGGGGCGTGAAAGCGCCGTATACCGCATCACCGGCGTCATGGCCGTCATCTCGGGGTGGTTCATCACCGCACTGGGCGGGTTCCTCATCGCACTGGCCGTCACGGCCCTGCTGCTCTGGGGCGGCTGGATCGCCGTCGCGGCACTCACGGCCCTCTGCGCCTGGCTGCTCGTCCGCAGCCACCGCAAGACCCCCGCGTTGAAGGCCGAGGCCGAAAAGGCCCTCCTGCCCCTCGAAAAGGCCGAAACCCCCGACGAGGTGCTCTGCGCCTGCATCGGCGAGGTCTGCAACACCATGCAGGAGGTCACGCGCATCTACAACCGCACGCTCGTGGCCGTCTTCAAGGAGAACCGCAAGGTCCTCAAGGAGATGGTCCGCGACTCGGAACGCCTCTTCTCGGAGGCCCGCGAGCGCAAGTACAACATCATGCCCACGCTGCGGCGCCTGCAGCAGTGCGACATCGACACCGGGCACTTCTACGTCCAGGTGGTCGACTACCTCTCGGAGGTGACCAAGGCCCTGATCCACATCACGCGCCCCTCGTTCGAACACATCGACAACAACCACGAGGGCATGTCGAAGGAGCAGATCGTCGACCTGATGCGCGTGAACGACCAGGTGGAGGCGATCTTCGACAAGATCAACGAGATGCTCGCCTCGAAGGACTTCACGGATCTCGACCGCGTGCTCGACATGCGCGACCGCCTCTTCGACACGATCGTCGAGGCCGTCAAGAGCCAGCTGCGGCGCATCAACGGCAACCCCGCGACCTCGACCCGCGCCAGCGTGCTCTACCTGACGATCCTCAACGAGACCAAGACCATGGTGCTTCAGTCGCGGAACCTGCTCAAGTCGCAGCACTATTTTCTGGAATCGCAGCACGAAATCGCTCCGTCGAGGCAATAACAGCCGTCACGCTTCACGCGAATGTAACGGGGCCGTCATTTTCTTGAAACGACGGCCCCGTATCTTTGTCGTGTGAAAACCGGAAGAGGCTTTCACAAGTTGGTTTTAGGTTACATAAGCAGGTTAGTGGGAGATGCAGCGACGCGACGTCGCGGCATCTTCATCGTTTGTGGAAAGGAGCCACATTCCGGGCCATGCGCCCGCAATCGGAGCCGCCCGCAAGAGATTTTCCCAACACTCCCGGATCTCTTCCCGACGATTCGGATCCGTACGTCCCGGATTATTTCTCCATATCTTTCAAATGGAGCTCCAGCGCCCGGACCGAGATCTGGATCTCCCAGATCGAGACCCCCAGCGAGGCGATCAGCAGCAGCAGCGCAACCCCGAACACCCAGGCCGAAAGCGTGAAGAAATCGACGTAGATCAGGAACATCGTCACCACGCAGAGAAACAGGCTCGACACCCCGAGCGCCTGCATCGTGCGCGTGAGGTGGAGACGGCGGCGGAGGTTGTCGATCTGCGCCTGGGTCACTTTCGAAGGGTGCTGGTGGTACTGCTCCTTAAGTGTACGGACCAGTTGCGCATAGGAGAGAAAACGATTCGTGTAGGCCAGCAGGATCAGCGAGACGGCCGAAAACAACAGGGCCGGAGTCGTCAGCGTAAGTTCTTCCATATCAGTCTGTCAATTAAGCGTTCTTCATGCCGCAAAGGTATACAATTTCCCGGATTCCCGAAAACCGGGAACATCGCACATCCGCTGCCGGGATCTCTTCGAGCCCTGTTTCGGACCTTTCCCGAACCTTTTCGGGCATTTCCCGGGCCCTTCCGGAATTTTTCCCGAACCGCTCCGAGAACCATTCGGGAAGTTTTCCGGGCTCTTCCGGGAGCCTTCGGGAGTTCAGGACCGGCTCCGCCCCGGAATACCCGATTGTAGGTATTTCCCCTGTTTTTCATACAAATCTGTAAGCAAAATTCGGCAGTATGCGAAAAATAACCTATCTTTGTGCGCCGAAAGGAGACAATCTTAATCCCAAAACGAACAATAAACGCATCTTATGGAACTGAACAAAACCTTCATCGACGGGCTTTGGAGCAAGGAGATCAACGTCACGAGTTTCGTGCAGACGAACATCACCCCCTATCTGGGCGACGCCTCGTTCCTGCAGGGACCCACCGAACGCACCCGACACATCTGGAACCTCTGCCTCAAGGCCATCGAAGAGGAGCGTCAGAACAACGGCATCCGCTCGCTGGACAACAAGACCGTCTCGACGATCACCTCCCACAAGGCCGGTTACATCGACCGTGAGAACGAGCTGATCGTGGGCCTCCAGACCGACGAGCTCCTCAAGCGCGCCATCAAACCCTTCGGCGGCATCAACGTCGTATCGCGCGCCTGCCGGGAGAACGGCGTGGATGTCGACGAAAAGGTGCGCGACATCTTCACCCACTACCGCAAAACCCACAACGACGGCGTCTTCGACGTCTACACCGAGGAGATCCGCTCGTTCCGCTCGCTCGGATTCCTCACCGGACTGCCGGACAACTACGCCCGCGGCCGCATCATCGGCGACTACCGCCGTCTGGCACTCTACGGAACCGACCGCCTGATCGAGGCCAAGCAGCAGGACCTGCGCAACCTCACCGGCCCGATGACCGAGGCCCGCATCCGCCTGCGCGAGGAGGTCGCCGAGCAGATCAAGGCCCTGAAGGATATCCGCACCATGGGCGAATACTACGGTCTGGACCTCAGCCGCCCGGCTCACTCGGCTCAGGAGGCCGTACAGTGGGTCTACATGGCCTATCTGGCTGCGGTCAAGGAGCAGGACGGTGCCGCCATGTCGCTGGGCAACGTCTCGTCGTTCCTCGACATCTTCATCGAGTACGATCTCGCCCACGGCCTCATCGACGAAACCTTCGCCCAGGAGCTCATCGACCAGTTCGTCATCAAGCTCCGCATGGTGCGCCACCTGCGGATGCAGTCCTACAACGACATCTTCGCCGGAGACCCCACCTGGGTCACCGAGGCCATCGGAGGCCGCTTCAACGACGGCCGCACGAAGGTCACGAAGACCTCGTTCCGCTTCCTGCAGACGCTCTACAACCTCGGCCCCTCGCCCGAACCCAACCTCACGATCCTCTGGAGCCCCGACCTGCCGGAGGGCTTCAAGGAGTTCTGCGCCAAGGTATCGTCCGACACCAGCTCGATCCAGTACGAGAACGACGAGCTGATGCGCGAAGTGCGCCACTCGGACGATTACGGAATCGCCTGCTGCGTCTCCTACCAGGACATCGGACGCCAGATCCAGTTCTTCGGGGCCCGCTGCAACCTGGCCAAAGCCCTGCTGCTGGCCATCAACGAGGGCCGCTGCGAGAACACCGGCACGGTGATGGTCAAGGGCATCCCGGCCCTCTCGGAAGGCCCGCTGCGCTTCGAGGAGGTGATGCAGAACTACAAGAAGGTGCTGCATGAGATCGCCCGCGTCTACAACGAGGCGATGAACATCATCCACTACATGCACGACAAATACTACTACGAGAAGGCCCAGATGGCATTCGTCGACACCGATCCGCGCATCAACCTCGCCTACGGCGTGGCCGGACTCTCGATCGCCCTCGACTCCCTCTCGGCCATCAAGTACGCCAAGGTGACGCCCCGCCGCAACGAAATGGGCCTCACCGAGAGCTTCGACATCCAGGGCGAATTCCCCTGCTTCGGCAACAACGACGACCGCGTCGACCACCTCGGCGTCGACCTGGTCTACTACTTCAGCGAGGAGTTGAAGAAGCTGCCCGTCTACAAGAACGCCCGTCCGACGCTGTCGCTGCTGACGATCACCTCGAACGTGATGTACGGCAAGAAGACCGGTGCCACGCCCGACGGCCGCGCCAAGGGCGTTGCCTTCGCTCCGGGCGCCAACCCCATGCACGGACGCGACAAGAGCGGTGCCATCGCTTCGCTCTCGTCGGTGGCCAAACTGCGCTACCGCGACTCGCAGGACGGCATCTCGAACACCTTCTCGATCGTTCCGAAATCGCTCGGGCCCACGCCCGAGGAGCGGGTCGAGAACCTCGTGACGATGCTCGACGGCTACTTCACGAAGGGTGCCCACCACCTGAACGTCAACGTCCTGAACCGCGAAATGCTCGAAGATGCCATGGAGCACCCCGAGAAGTATCCGCAGTTGACGATCCGCGTCTCGGGCTACGCCGTGAACTTCACCAAACTGAGTCGCGAACACCAGTTGGAGGTCATCAGCCGCAGTTTTCATGAGCGCATGTAGCAGCTTAAAAGCCGCTCTTAGGAACGGGGGGGGGTAGTGGCGCAGGTCCAAAGCTGCAAAACAGCCTCCATCCGGCTCCGCTCCCGATTATTGACAGGTGATTCCAAACAATCAAACGATATGATTCGCGTACACTCCTACGAATCGATGGGAACTTTCGACGGGCCGGGACTCCGGCTCGTCGTTTTCCTGCAGGGCTGCAACTTCCGCTGCCTCTACTGCGCCAATCCCGACACGATCGAGGCCTGCGGCGGAACCCCCACCGAGGCGTCGGAAATCCTCCGCATGGCCGTCGACCAGAAACCCTTCTACGGACGGCGCGGCGGCGTGACCTTCTCGGGCGGCGAACCGACCTTTCAGGCTGCGGAGCTCGTCCCGCTGATCCGGGCATTGAAGGAGGCGGGGATTCACGTCTGCCTCGACTCGAACGGCGGGGTGTGGAATCCGGCCGTCGAGGAGCTGCTGGGGCTGGTGGATCTGGTGCTGCTCGACGTAAAGCAGGCCAACCCCGAACGCCACAAGGGGCTCACGGGACGCGAAAACATCCAGACGCTCCGCACGGCGGCCTGGCTCGAATCCCACGGCAAACCGTTCTGGCTGCGCTACGTCCTCGTCCCGGGGTACAGCGACGCCGAAGCCGATATCCGGCTGCTAGGCGAACGGCTCGGCGGCTACCGCTCGATCGAGCGGGTCGAACTGCTCCCCTACCACACGCTCGGCGTCCACAAGTACGAGGCGATGGGGCTGGAATACAAGCTGCGCGACGTGCGGGAGAACACGCCCGAACAGATCGACCGTGCCGCCGCACTGTTGCGGGCGTATTTCCCGGTGGTAGTGGTCAACTGACCCGCGCCGCCTGCGCCCCGCTGCCGCGTATCACCCGAATAATGCCCGGATGCAGCCCGGGTGCGGCCCATCCGTCACCCGCGCGGCCCGTGTGCGGCCCGTGTGCGAAAACCGAAAAAGGCCCGGACTCATGTGGAGTCCGGGCCTTCGCTTCAATCCGTCCGACGAATCAGAAGCTCGTCGTCAACAGGATCGGATAGTGGTCGGAAATATAGGGAACCCCGTAGTTGTCCGTAATCGTGCGGAACGACTTGGCAACCGCATTCCGGTAGAAGATATGGTCCAGGTTCCGCTTCGGGTTGGCCGTGCCGCTCCCGTAGTTGTTGAAACTGTACACATCCCCCGTCGGTGCGATATCCCGGGCCGCCGACATCCACTGGTAATAGGGCGTCAGCGCCTCCCGCGAAGCGTCGTCCGTCGCATAGGAGCAGTTCATGTCACCCGTAATGAAGAGCATGGCATTCTCCCCGGCCAGCTCCTTCATCTTCGAGACGTTGAGCTTCGCACTCTTCTCCCGGGCCGAGATGTTCGAGGCATAGGCCGGCATGTGGGTCGTGAAGAGCCAGAAATCCTTCCCGGTCGCCACATCCTTCAAATGCGCCCAAACCGTCGTATGCCACTGCGCGGCCTCCCAGGCCACGGAGGGGACGTCGGGCGTATCGCTCAGGAAGTAGTAGCCCCAATCGAGGCGCGTGAAACGGCTCTTGCGGTACAGCAGCACCGAGTTGCCGCCCTTGCTCGTACCCGTATTGGGGACTTCGAGCATCTCGTAATCGGGAAGATTATCCTTCAGATAGTCGCGCTGTGCGGTCCGCGGCTCCTGCATCCCGATCACGTCGGGCTGGACGCTGTTGATCATCTTCACGCACGGGGCCTTGCGCACGTCCCAGGCCTTGTCGCCCGTATCGCTCGACGTGACGCAGCGGATGTTGAACGACATCACCTTCAAGGTGTTCGCAGAGGCGCCGTCTCCGTCCGGTCCCGGATTGTCGTCGCTGCTCGACGAACATCCCAGGGCGCACAATACGATTCCGTACAGCAAATACTTCAGTTTTTCCATGTTCTTATCGTTTTAAGTGTTGGATTCAATCTTTCGTGATCACGATGTCGTCGAAGAAGTGACGGCCGACGCCCGTAAAGGTGATTTTCGTATCCTTCGTGGCTCCCGACACCTTCACCGAACAGTCGTACCAGCGCAGGTACTCGTCACACATGCGGTCGGAGGTCTCCTGATCGACCGTTGCAGCCGTATCCGAAAGCGTCGACGGGAAGTAGACCTCCGAGCCCACCGTCCCGGCTCCCGAAGCCTCGACCCGGATCGTCCGGTCATCGGGCACCAGACCGGCAGCCCCGACCAGCAGCGTCGCAGCCTTGAATTGAACGGTAATATCGGTCGGCGTATCGCCCAATGCCTCCAGAGCCGGAGTCGTCAGCGAAGAGGTTGCATCGGTTCCGCTGCCTCCGATCCGCACATAACCGGGCTGTTCGAAAACGGAGCCCGAAACGGTCCACCCTTCCGGAACATCGTAAGCCGCCTTGTATCCGGCAAACGACTGCCAGGCGTAGGCAAAGTGGTCCGGACCCCACAGGTTATCATCGAAGCCCTCGGTCAACAATACATTTTCACCCGACGGAAGAACCGACGTATGATATGCCCGCCGTTCGTGGGTCTGGAGGTAGAAACCGTTGATGAAGATCATCTCCTTGGCCGGATCGACCGATCCCGAACGCTGACATTCATTGTCCGCCTGCACGATCTTCATATAGAAATAGGAGCCTTCGGGTACGGCCTTGTTGTCCGGAACATTGAAATAAGCAATCCGGTAGCCGCCCGCATTGGCGCTCGACGCAAAGGCAAACACCTCGCTGCCCGGATCGTCGGACGGAATGGAAGTCATGCTGGTGGTGAGGCTCAAGACCTTTACACCATCATACCACGTAGTGTTATCGTTACTCCACAGAAGTTTCCAGTTGGCGGGAAGGTTGTCGCCCGAAGCTCCGAACCAGCCGAATCCGAAACGCAGATTGCCCACAATCCGGGACGTGGCCTTGATCTTGAAGACCAACCCGTTCTCCTGCCAGTCGGCACCGCCCCATCCCGTCACGTAAAGACGCGAATCGTACATGTTGGCAGCCGCCGACTTCTTGCTACCATAGCAACCCCAGGTAAAGTCGGTCGACGTATCGCCCACCTTGTAGATCGAGTGTCCGTCGTTGTAGGTAACCGTCTTGGTCGCCTGATCGAATGTCGCATTCCCGATTGTAAAGTTCTTCGTGGTGCCCAATGCGTAGAGGTGTCCGTCGATCGGCGTAATGGCGTAGACCGCCTCGCCGAAACGGGTGCCGTTCATCGCCGAAAGATCCAATACCGCAGCCGGCAGTAAAAAGCCCGCTCCCGCAATACCCTTCACCGGACCCCGCTTCTGCGGCACCGCCGTCGAGGCAAACGTCGCATGGGAATAGGTCTTCATCGGATAGGTCGTTACCCGATCCTCCAGTTCGAGCGTGACCGCCCCGCTCAGCGTCTTCGACAAGTCAGCCTCCACCACTTGAGACTCCGGAAGCGAAACACGCATCGCCTCATAGGTCCCTGCCGTCAGGTCCCCAACCGAAATCGAACGCTCGGCAGGCAGTTCAGTTGCCGTTCCGCTCTTGGTCACCTGCGTCGCTGCGGTCGGAGTCACCACCAGCAGCCCGTCGGCATCCTTGGCCAGCTTGGCCCCCTTCACAACTACCTCGGCCTGGTCGCCGACCGCAAGCCCGTGATTCGGAACGCTGACAAAGATACCTGCTCCGTCATCCTGCACCGCGAAATACCCCTGCGGAACATTGTCCACCGAAACCACCGTACCTTGTATATAAAGATTGTCGGAAACCGTCACCTCCGAAGCCCCCGCCAGTGCCCGAAGCTCCGAAATGGAACTCTTCACCGGATCGTCGGCACTCGGACGCTGCGGCTCGCCCTCGACTTCGAGCACGATGTCGTCCACGAAGAACCGCACATCATCCGTACTGGAGGTCATCGCCGCCGACGTAATGGTGATCTCGGTCTGGGGAGTCGCACCGCGGACGTAGACCGTAAACGGCTTGAACTCGTTGTTCGCAACTCCTTCGAGCTCACCGCCCTCCACCGTGGCGCCGCTCGCACCATCGACTTTCACTACCACGCCGGGATCGGTCGGTTTGCCGTAGGCGTCGATCATCGCCGTCGCCAGGAACGTCAGTTTGAGGTCGCTCTTCAGAATCCGCATCGCCTCGAAGCGCGAAGCCAGTTGGATCGTATAGGAGCCCTGTGTATAGCGCGAAACGATCGCCTCGTCGCCGCGCCCGACCTGCAGGAAGCCCGGACGTGCGTAGCACTCATCGAAAGCAACGATGTCCGAGTGCTCCTTGGGCAGGGAGTAGGCCCCCGCATTGAACGACGACATGAAGTCGAGCGGCAGATCGATATAGGCTGCCACGGCATCACGCAGGTCATCGAAGCCCGTCGAGAAGACGATCGTCTCGTCGTCCATGGCCGGGACTTCCGACGCATCGGCCGTGGCCTTCGTGATGCAGAAGCCCGTCTGGAAGGCAACCGTCGAATTCGAAGCCGACGTGCTGGCCGACGAGCCGTCCGTGCAGTAGTGCCGGATCCAGAGCGTGCCGCCCGCCGGGATCTGCTTCTCCGCGGGAATCGTAAAGTCCACGATCTTCCAAACCGCATCCGACTCGCCGCCGACCGACGCCTTGTCGAACTCCGTCCAGCTCTCACCATCGGCGCTCCATTCGAATCGCCAGGCATGGCTTGCATTCTGCGTACCGTCGCGGCGGCTGCCATATATGTAACGCAGGTCGCCCGAGAGCGCCTCCTTCAGCGGAATCTGCAACTGCAACGCATCTCCCGTCGCCCACGACCCGATCACAACGCCCCGCTGGAAATACCAGTCCGATTTGGGGTTCGTGTGGGTCTGGGTGCTGAACGTCATCTCGGCCGGGCTGCCCGTCCGGCTCAGGATCATGCCGTCGTCAAAATAGCAGGTCCCGCCCTCGATGAAGGCATTGCTCAACATGTGGTTCGCGTCGATCGAGAACATCTGGTAGATCGGGAAACCGTACCCGTCCCCACCGCCAACGGTCCCGGCCCCCTGCGACAGCAGAATCGAGACCGTCGATGACTCCGAATCGGTCGTGACATGGATGTAGGCCGTTCGGGCACTCGTCGAACGGTTCCGGGACACGACCAACTTCACCGCTGCATCACCCATTCCGTAGGTCTCGCTCGGCGTAATCCAGCGGACGCTCTCGCCCGTCGCCGGGTCCGTAAAATCGATATGCCAGTAGGAATTACTGGTCACGTCGAGGGTCAGCTCCTCGCCCTCGCCCGAAGCGGTCAGACTCTCCTGGGTGATCCCGACCCGGCCGACACTGTCGACCTCCGGATCGCTCGTGCAGGAGACGGCAACGCCCGCCAGCAGCAACGCCGCCGTCCAAATCCCGAATAATTGCTTTTTCATAGGTGCGTAATAAAGGTTCATTTGAAATTACTCGATTCGGGCCCGGAATCCCGGCTCGATGGCTCGCCCGCTCCGAAACACCGCCCCAAAACGTTACATTTGCATGACATTCGCCGAAATTTTTCAAAAAACAGCCGCTTTTCTTTGGAATGTCAAATATTACTTTTATTTTTGTACCACACTAAACCACACTATTCTATCTTATACGTGCCCTATGTGTTGTGTGGTGTGGTGTACGATGCAAATATACTACTAATTCTAAAAAGATGAAAAAAAGTTACGATGAATTTCAAAGAAAGTGCGATTTTCGGACAATCGCTGCTTTCTGCGCGCTTCTGGCAGCGATCGTATTTGCACCATCGTACGCTTCGGCCCAGAACTTCACCCTGCAGGGAAGCGTCAAGACCGAAAAGGGCGAACCGATTCCGGGAGCAACCATCATCCTTGCCGGAACCCAGCGGGGCGTAACCTCCGACGCCCAGGGCAATTTCTCCTTCGCCATGGCCCAAAAGCCCGCGGCCGATGCGTCGCTGCTCGTCTCCTACCTCGGATACAAGAGCCAGACGATCCTTATCGGAAGCCGCACGACGTTCGATATCGTGCTGTCAGAAGAGAGTACGGCCATGGATGAAGTCGTGGTCGTGGGATACGGCACAGTCCGTAAAAAGGACCTCACCGGAGCCCTCTCCTCCGTGGGCGGCGAAACCATCCTCAACCGCCAGACCCAGACGCTCTCACAGGCCCTCCAGGGCGCCATGCCCGGCGTGACCGTCACCCGCACGAACTCCGCTCCCGGAGGTTCGGCCACGATCCGAATCCGCGGTATCACCTCCATGACCGAAGGCGCCTCGGATCCCTATGTGCTGATCGACGGCGTGGCCGGGTCCATCGACGACGTGAACCCCAACGACATCGAGAATATCACCGTCCTGAAGGATGCGGCTTCGGCTTCGATCTACGGTTCGCAGGCCGCCGCCGGCGTCATCCTCATCACCACCAAGCGCGCCGGAAAAACCGGAGCCAGCGTTACCTATAATTATACGCTCGGCATCGACTACCAGTCCCAGACCCCCGAATACATGAATGCCACCGACTACATGGCCGCCGTCAACGAACTCCGTTACAACGACCTTCCTTCGGGCGGCTGGTATCAGGAGTATTCGCGGGAGATGATCGAAAACTACTGGATCCTCAACCGGGAGAATCCCGACCTCTACCCGAATGTCGACTGGATGGACCTGATGCTCAAGGACAAGGGTGTCCGACAGTCGCACAGCCTGACGATTCAGGCCGGCGGTGAGAAGATCAGTTCGGTGCTGAGCCTGGGCTACGACGACGTCGACGGGCTCTTCCGCAAGAACCTCAACTGGCAACGCTACACCGCCCGGCTGAACAACGACATCAAGGTCTTCAAATGGATGAATGCCTCGGCCGACCTGTCGCTGCGCTACGTCGACCAACTCAACCCCCACACCTCGCCGTCGAGCATCATGCGCTACATCCCGCCCATCTACCAGGCCGTCTGGAGCGACGGTCGCTACGCCCCGGGCAAGGACGGCACGAACAAGTATGCCGCCCTGATGTCCGGAGGTGAGAAGGAGACCGACAAGTATCTGGCCAATGCCAAGTTCCAGATCGACATCATGCCCGTCAAGGGGCTGACCGTCACCGGAATCTTCGCACCGCAGTTCTCCTACACGAAGATCAAGGATTTCCAGCGCCAGACCTCCTACTTCAGCTACCAGGAGGAGAGCCTTACCAGTACGAAGTACATCTCCGACGCCAAAACCACCACCCTCGAAGAGACCCGCGGCGATACCTTCTCGCACACCACCCAGGTCTATGCCAACTACCAGCACACCTTCGGCCAGAACCACAACCTCAGCGCCATGATCGGTTACGAGAACTACTGGTATCAGGAGGGGGCGATCGTCGCCAAAAAATCCTCGTTCGCACACTCGCTGATCCCCGACCTGAGCGCCGGAGGCAGCGAAGACGTTACGGCCAACTCGCAGAACGTCAACGAACTGGCCCGCCGATCCTACTTCGGCCGACTGATGTACAACTACCGTTCGAAATACTACATTCAGGGCAATATCCGCCGCGACGGATCCTCGCGTTTCGCACCCGACTGCCGCTGGGGTACGTTCCTCTCGGCATCGGCAGGATGGGTCTTCACCCAGGAGCGCTTCATGGAGGGACTCCGCAAGGTGCTCGATCACGGCAAGCTGCGCCTCTCCTACGGAGAACTGGGTAACGAGCGCATCCAGGGTTACTACCCCTACCAGGCCGTTCTGGCCAACAACAACGTCGTCGGTTACACCGGCTCCACGGTAACGGCCCTCTCGGGTTATGCGCAGGCCGCAGCCATCGTCTCCGACATCACCTGGGAAACCACCTCGACCGTCGACGTGGGTCTCGACCTGACGATGCTCAACAACCGGCTCTCCGTCACCGCCGACTGGTACTACAAAAAGACCCGCGACATGCTCCTGCAGGTCCCCATCGCCCCGATCATGGGTCTCTCCGACCCCTATGACAACATCGGCGACATGAACACCAAGGGCTGGGAGGTAACCCTCGGCTGGCGCGACAACATCGGCGACTTCAGCTATGGGGTTACGTTCAACCTCTCGGACGACGTCTCGACCATGGGATACATCGGGAACAAGGAGGTCATCTCCGGCGGCAAGATCATCCGTGAAGGCGACGAATACCAGTCGTGGTACGGATACGTCTGCGAAGGGATCTACCAGACTCAGGCCGAAGTCGACAATTCGGCAACCACAGGAGCCGTCTACCCCGGCGACCTGCACTACCGCAACCTTGCGGATGCCGACCCGAACAGCCCGCTCATCAACGCCGAATACGACCGCACGGTCCTCGGCTCCTCGCTCCCGCACTTCAACTACGGCGGCACGATCGATCTGGCTTGGCGCGGCATCGACTTCAACCTGACATTCCAGGGTGTCGGCAAGCGCAACTCCTACCTCACGGACGAGATGGTGCAGCCGCTGCGCTCGCAGTGGTATAACGTCCCGACGATCGTCGGGGGGGGGAACTCCTGGAGCCGCAAGAACACCATCGAGCAGAACCAACACGCCAAATACCCGCGCTATTCGTGGAACAGCGCCAACAACAACTATGCGATCTCCGACTTCTGGATCTTCGACGGTTCCTACTTCCGCGTCAAGAACATCTCGCTGGGATACACCCTGCCCCAGAAATGGATGAACCGGGTGCACGTCAAGAGCCTGCGCTTTGCCGTGACGCTCACCGACTTCTTCACCTACAGCCACTTCCCCGAAGGCTGGGACCCCGAGGTCGGAACCACCGGATACCCGATTACCAAATCGGTGCTCTTCTCGGCACAACTCAAATTCTAACATCGGATCAAAGAACGAAAAGATATGAAAACCTTCAAATGCGCAATCTTCGCCCTGGCCGGAAGTCTGCTCTTCTCGTGCAGCGATCTGGATCTCTCACCCAAGGATTCGGCAGCCAGCGGTTCGTGGTTCCAAACCCCCGAGCAGTTCGAACTGAACCTCAACGCCCTGCTCCACCACAGCTACTGGCCCATGGAGCGGAACGAATGGACCTCCAACGAACAGACCGAACTCGACATGCTGACCGATGACGGACAGAACCGAAGCGCTCCGGGCCGGTTCCTCATCGACGGCGTGGACGGCACCTATCCGCTCGCCGTCCGCATGTGGGACATCACCTACACGGGCATCAACCGCTGCAACAAGATCATCACCGAGATCAAGAAACTCGAAGGCGAGATGGATCCCGAGCGGTACAACCGCATCATCGCCTGTGCCCGCTTCTACCGGGCCTGCTTCTACTGCCGGATCATGGTGCATTTCGGCGATCCGGTGGTCGTACCCGAGGATATGGACATGGACTCCGAAGCCGGACGCCAGGCTGCCTATGAGCTGACCCGCACGGACATGTGGGAGGTGGTCGACGACATGCTCCGGGAGTTCGACGAAATCGCGCCCCTGCTGCCCGTCTCATACGGCGGCGGCGAGGTAGAGCGCGCCACGCAAGGGGCCGTCTACGGCATGAAGGCCCGCTACGCCCTGCACTTCGCATCCATCCGCAAGTGGGATACCATCGAGCTGGACGCGAACGGACGGGGACACGGATTCGGCGATGCCGATGAGGCCGAGGCCAAACGGCTCTTCGAACAGGCCCGCGATGCCGCAGCGATGTGCATCTCCCTGAACGCCTACTCGCTTCACTCGGACTTCGGAGAGCTCTTCCGCATGTCCACGAAGCACTCCCCCGAGGGGATCTTCGTCATCCCGCGCTCGAAGGCCCTTTCGAACAACTCGAAGTACCAATATCTCTACGGAGGAGCCACCACGGCCAAGCTGCCGCGTCTGTCGGGCGCTCCGACCTGCACGACCTGCCTGCCCTCGTGGTACCTGCTCTGCTCCTTCCTCGACGACCAGGGCAAACCCATCGACGAATCGACGGTTTACGACCCCCACAAGCCCTTCGAGCACCGCGACCCCCGCTGCACCTACACCATCGTGGAGCACGGAACGCAGCACCTGGGCGTCGTCTTCGATCCCCATTTCGATGTGACCGAGGTCTACAGCGCCCGCGAAGGGGGCATGGTCACCAACAACGACTCGCGGTCGTACAAAATCGCCGGCAGCTCGAACCAGTACGCCTCCTACAACGGTCTGGTCCTCAAGAAACACGTCGATGAAGACTGGCTCTCGCCCTTCGAGGCCGAAAACGACAAGCTGATTCTGCGCTATGCCGACGTGCTGCTCATGTACGCCGAGGCGAAAATCGAGCTCAACGAGATCGACGATTCGGTGCTCAACGCCATGAACCAGGTCCGTGCCCGGGCCTACAAGGTCGACGTGACGGCCACCTCCGACTATCCGGCCATCACCGAGCGCGATCAGGCCCGGTTGCGGACGATCCTCCGCTTCGAGCGCCGCATGGAGTTCGCCTTCGAGAACCTGCGCCTCTACGACCTCTGGCGCTGGCGCATCGCCGAGAAGGTGCTCAACCGCCCCTGGATCGGGCTCCCCAAGAAGGATGAGAAGCTCCAGCGCGCCTACATCGACGACGGCATGTGGTTCCACGGCGCCGTACCGCAGGTCGACGAGGACGGATGTGTGGATTTCATGGCCGACGTCGCCAAGGGTGACCCCAACTTCTTCCGCAACAACATGTATGCGCAAGTGCTCGCCGAATGCAAGTTCAAGGCCCCGAAGAGCTACCTATGGCCCATTCCGACCACGACCATGCAGGTCATGAAGAACATCACGGAGAACAATCCGGAATATTGATCCGCTTCCAGTCAGGGCCGGGCCGATTTGCATGAATCGACCCGGCCCTTTCCGACACCAACCTCCAACCCAATAACCTACGACCATGAAAAACAACCCGATCACCCTTCTCCGCCTCCTGATGGTTCCGTTGCTGCTGCTGAGTGCCACGAGCCTCTTCGCGGCACCGAAGCCCCAGACCCTCCGCAACGACAAGCTGCAGATCTCGATCGACAAGGACGGTCGCCTGGTCAGCCTCAAGAATCTGGAGACCGGGCGCGACTACGCCGGCAACGACTTCCTCTGGAGACTCTACTACGACACCCGGAAGGCCAAGGAGATCGAAGTCCTCCCGGAGCGCCAGACCCCGCACGTCTCCTCCGACGGCAAGACGATCACGCTCACCTACGACGAACTGAAGGCCACGGATTTCAGTACCCGGGAGGAGGTGACGCTCCACATGCGGCTCCGCCTCGACCTCACGCTCGAAGGGGATCTCATCCGCTGCGCCTCGACGATCGAGAACAACGAGCCCCATACGATCGTCCGCGAATTCCACTACCCGCTCGTGGGGAACATGCCGCTCCCGGAGGGCCACAAACTGCTGCTTACCCACACCGGCGGGCAGCTCTACGACGATCCGAAGGGCATCATCCTGCGCAACAGCAACTCCTCGCCCTACAAGACCCCGGCGCAGAAGTTCCGACAGATGGACGCCAAATACCCCATGCGGACCGTGACGGGCGGGACCGGAGGCTGCATGGCCTCGAACTGTTTCGCCTATGTCGGCGAGCGTGAAGGACTCTACTTCGGAAGCCACGATCCGCTGTTCCAGGACACGGGGCACGGACTGCGCCTCTATCCCGACGGGGAGGGAAACTTCACCCGGCTGGAGTCGGGATTCTACAAATACCCCCACTGCTTTGCGGGGGAACGCTGGAGCTGCGACGCCAACGTCATCGCCCCCTACACGGGTACGTGGCACCAGACTTCGAGACTCTACCGCCGCTGGGCCGACACCTGGTGGGATCACCGCGACGCCCCCCTGTGGGTGAAGAAGATGCGGAGCTGGCAGCGCATTATCTTCCGCCACCAGTACGGGGAGCTGCTCTTCAAGTACACCGACCTGCCCGGACGCATCAAGAGCGTCGGGGAGAGCGTCGGGGCCGATGCCGCCTTCACCTTCGGATGGTGGGAGACGGGCATGGACCACGGCAATCCCCACTACAACGCCGATCCGGCCCAGGGCGGTGACGAGGGGTGGCGGAAGGCCATCGCCGAATTCAAGAAGGACGGCGGAAAAGTGCTCCTCTACTTCAACGGCAAACTGATCGACCGCGAGAGCGAATTCTACAAAAGCGGCGTCGGCAAGGAGATCTGCTACCGCGACAATACGGGTGCGGAGTTTACCGAGCAATACCGCTTCACCGGGCAGGGGACCTTCCTCGGCGACTACAACGCCCGGACGTTCGTCATTGCCGACACCCGTTCCGACATCTGGCGCAAGATGCTCCTCGAATGGGCCGACCGCGCCCGCGAATACGGGGCCAACAGCGTCTTCTACGACCAGCTCGGATACGGCGAACGGGCCTCGAACTGGGACCTCAGCCGTGAATTCCCGGTTCCGAACGTCCGCGTCATCGCCGACAAGGCCGAGGTGCTGAAGATGATCCGCAACCGCAACGTCAGTTTCGATCCGGAGTTCGCCCTCGGAACCGAGTGGCTCACCGACGTGACCGCCCAATACTGCGACTACATCCACATCTACCAGGTGACGGCCGGGAAGTACAGTTTCATCGACTGGTTCCGCTACACCTTCCCCGAGATCATCATCTCCGACCGCGAGATCCGTGACGACACGGACATCGAACGCCGGGTAAACAACACGCTGCTCAAGGGGCTGCGCAACGACATCGAGATCTACCGCTGCCGCGACCTGATCGACAAGACCCCGCACTACCAGGCCTATCTGGCACAGGTAAACGACATCAAGAAGCGGTACGAGGATCTGCTGCTGGTCGGCACGTACCGCGACGTGGAGGGTTTCACACTCTCGGCGACGGGGATCGAGGCCCGAGCCTACACGAACGGCGACGGCATGGCCATCGTGGCGACCCGAACCGAAGCGGGAGACCCCGTGAGTTGCGGGATCGAAGTGCCGGGGTATCGGTTCGTCGAATCCGCGACGCTGGGCAAGGCCCGCGTATCGTCCGACGGCGGAGAGGTAACCCTCGGGCAATACGATCTGGCGGTCCTGATTTACAAAAGGGAAAAATGAATGCACTGATCCGAGATACGGACTCCTCCTCTCTTCTCGTGGAGGCTGCAGGAGCGGAGGAGGCTCCGATCCTGCGGTTGGGAAACCGCACGATTTCGGCCGTGGTATGCCCGCCCGATGCCGCGTGCGGCTACTACCGGGCCACACGCTTCGACTGGAGCGGCGTCGTGCGCGACCTCCGCTGCCGGGGGCACCGCTACATCGCACCCTGGCAGACACGCCACGACCCCCTGCGCCACGACGGGCTGACCGGTCCCGTGGATGAATTCTCCCCGATCGGCTATGAGCAGGCCCGCCCGGGCGAGGAGTTCCTGAAAATCGGGGTCGGGACCTTGCGGCGATATACGAAAGACCCTTATGACCGCTTCCGGCTCCACGAAATCGTCAATCCCGGAGTCCGGGAAACGATTGCCGCACGCGACCGCATCGAATTCCGCCACCGGCTGCTGAGCGACAACTACGGATACGACTACCGCAAAAGAGTGCTCCTGACTCCGGCCCCCGGGCTGCGGATCGAATATTCGCTCAAGAACCTCGGTCCCGCAATCCTCTCGGGGTACGTCTACAACCACAACTTCTTCACCCTCGACCGGATGGTCACGGGACCCGAAACCGAGATCCGTTTTCCGTTCCGCCCCGCGGGGACCTGGCGCGAGAAATACGACTGCGTGGCCCTTACGGAGGACGGCGTGCGCTTCACCCGGGAACTCCGGCGCGGAGAGGTGGTCTTCATGGGGGACCTCCACAGCCCGGAACCTGCAACCCGGAAGTACGGATTCTCGATCCGCAACCTCCGCACGGGAGCCGGAATCCGGGTGTCGGGCAGCGGATCCCTCTCCCACATGGTCCTTTGGGCCTGTCCGAATGTCGCCTGCATCGAGCCCTACACTTCGTTCCAGGTGTTCCCCGGAGAGACCGGGGTCTGGCAGATCGATTACGAGTTGCTGGATTAAACACCGCCCCTCAAAAAGAGACCGCCCCGATGCAGCATCCTGCACCGGGGCGATCTCTTTTCAGCAATATACCCTAACAACCCGCTGAAGCCGCTGCCGTCGTCGGCAAATCCAGCCCGGCCAGCAGCCCGTAGAACGCCGCCTCGCCGATATGCGCCGCCGGGGCCACCTTTTGCAGGCAAGCCACGTCCCGCAGCCCCTCGACGAGGGTCGGCTCCAACAGTGCGAACGAACGCGAGATCTGACCGCCCAACAACAGGCACTCGATCCGCAGTTCGGAGAGCACGCCGCCGATTGCCCCGGCCAGGATCCGTCCCGCCTCGGCGAAGGTCTCCCGGGCCGCCGGATCCCCGGCAAAGGCCATCCGGGCCAGATCGGCCACCGTAAGATTCGGGTCCGACAGCCCCGTCAGACCGGTATGGATCCGCAGAAAACCCCGTTTCGAGACCCAGTCCTCCAGGATGCCGTCCCGGCACGGGCGTTTGAAGATCGAAATCCGCGGGGACCCCATGGGCGAATACTGCACCTCGCGGTCGAGGCAGCAGGCGAAGCCCAGGCCGGTTCCGAGCGTCACGAGGGCCGCATTCCCGAATGTGCGGGCATTGCCGCGCGTCATCTCGCCCAGCAGCGCCGCATTGACATCGTGCATGAACCGAACCGGCATGTCGGGGCCCGTTTCGGGAAGTCCGCGCAGCACCCCGGCGAGCGAACAGCCGTAGATGCTCCGGAACTTGTGCTCCATGAGGGGAATGCCCCGGGCAAAGTCGAACGGGCCCGGGAAGGCGACCCCGATACCGTTCAGCACGAGCCCGTGCGCCGAAGCGAAGGCGGCGCCCCGAACCACCGAAGCGGTCAAGGCACCGACAATCTCTTCCCGCGTACCGTCCGAGGGCATCGGGCAGGAGAACTCCGAGGCGGGGATCAACTCCCCGGCGGCATCCGCCACCACGGCCTTGAGGAATGTCCCGCCGACGTCGAACAGCAGACGGCAGTTATTCGCGGTCGAATCCATCCTTGAGCATCGTCTTGTGGACACAGATCGGTTCCGCACGCAGATTCTCGATCACGTAGCGGCCCATGTCGGCCGGAACCACCACCATATCCATATATTCGGCATCGAAATAGCGCTCGGGATGGTCGATGGAACGAATCCGGATGTGCTCGCCGTCAACAAGCGTCAGCACATGGAAGCGTCCGCAGGTGTCATCCTCGATCCGCTTCTCGAACTCCAGACGGCGAAGCGTAAAGTAGAGCAGATCGTGCTCGCCGACAATGTATTCGGCCCATCCGTCCCCTCCGCGGACCTGGCGCGGCTGCTGGACGATATTCTGGCGTACCCAGCTCGTCCGGCGCTCGCGGACCAGGTTCCGTTCGCCGTGCCACGTGTGGATCGGGCGCGGTTTGCCGTCAAAGTCCGGACGCAGGTAGTCGTAGAGTTTGTAGGTATAGGAGCCGATCGTGAGGCTGCCGATCTCCAGAACCACCTGGTTGCGGCCCGACGAGTGGACCGTCCCCGCGGGGATCATCACCTGAAGTCCCGGCTTCGAATCCTCGTAGCTCACGTACTTCAGGTAATCCACCGGCTTGTACTCCTTGTCGGCCAGTTTGATGTCGCGGATGAAGGCGTCGATGTCGGCATCGTCGCGGAATCCGATGAAGGTCTTGGCATGGTGTCCCGCCACGACCACGTAGTAGCTCTCGTCCTGGCGCCCCAACTCATCGTAATTGTCGTAGTTGTACTGCGCGCCGGAGTGGACCTGAATCGACATGTTGCCCGTGCTGTGGTACGAGTCGTCGTAGTTGAAGCGGATCGGGAAGTAACCGCCGAACTTCTCGACACAGCGGGCGCCCATGATCGCCTCACCCTCCCGCTGCACGAAGGAGAAGAACGGGAACTCCACCTGCTCGGCTCCGGCCTCGACCACGATGCTCACCTCCATGGGGATCAGGTCGAAGACCCAGGCGCAGTTGCGCATCGTATCAGGCAGGTTGCGCAGTTTCTTGACGTAGGTGCCGCCCCAGACACCCTCCAGATAGACGGGCTTGCAACGGAACGGATAGGTGGCCAGGGCTGCCAGAATCTGCTCCAGCGCCTTGCGGGGAATCAACTGGAGGTGGTCCGGACGGTCCGAAGCGACGTAATAGTCGAGCAGACCCTCCCGCAGCAGCTCTCCGCGCAGATGCACCGCCATCTCGAAATCGGCGTAATAGCAGCGGCGGATCACCTGATTGGCCGGTTGTGCGGTCCGGTCGCCCAGGTTGGCATACTGGCCCCGGCGGATGCGGAGAATCGACTCCTTGGGCGTCACGTCGAAGTAGCACCGCACGTCGTAGAGATCCCGCATCCGCGGCATCAGACAGCCGCTGCCATAGACGACCACCACACGGCGCGTGTCGTCCGAAGGCCGGAGCGCAGCGATCCGCAGGCGGAAATCCTCCGCGTTGGTCTCATCCAGCAGCGCCTCGTAGCCGCCCCGGAAGATGCGTCCGTAGAGCAGCGTCGGGTCCTTCTCCCGATCCCACTCCAGCTGCGGGTCGATCAGATCGCGGATCTCCTGCTCCGACTTGAAGGCCGCGCGGAAATCGACCGCCTCCAGTCCGATGTTCCGGAGCTTCAACTGCTGCGACAGCAGGTTGATCATCCGCGACCAGTCGGCCGTGGCGTAACCGTCGAAAGCAACGACGAGATTCCGGCCCGGCGCGGCATCCATGCGTGCGGCAAACTCCGCAGCCAGTGCCGTTGCGGCCTTGAGCGTTCCGCCGACGACGGCTTCGACGGCCTCGGCCGGAAGTTGCGGGCGGTTGACGGCCCGGGGATCGTCGTACGGAAAGGGATTGTACATGAAACTCATGACTGATGGTATTTAAAGGTTAATCAAACAATTGCGTGATATTCGAAGTCCATGATTCCGGCGAGCATCTCCAGTTCGCGCAGATAGTCGCCGTCGACCAGCGCGAAATGCTGTGTGGTGCCGATCTTCAGGATCTGCTCGAAAAGCCGCTCCACGGGGACAACCGGACGGAAAATACTGTGGGAATAGGTCGCCAGGATGTGATCCCCTTCGAGCGAGTCGACCAGCGTGGCAACCAGCTTGTAGCGGCCGTCGCACTCCACGAGCTGCGCCATGGTCTTGCGCCCCGGCGAGATGCGGTACCAGGCGAACGGAGCCCCGGCATACTTGTAGCTCGTCTTGGCGAAGCGCACGTCGCGGGCAATAACCACGTTCTGCTGCCAGGCCGGGTCGTTGTGGTCGTTCGGGCCCGCATGACCGCCCGCAAAGGTGCCGTAGTCGGTCTCGATGTGGAACGGTTCGAGGAAATTGACGTGCTTGCCCGAGATCAGCTTCAGCAGGTAGGTGATCAGACCCGCGCCGATGTCGGCCTCGGGAACCAGCACCGAGCAGTTCTCGTTGAACCACGGGTGGTAGAACCCGGCCCGCAGCCCCACCAGTTCGAACATCGCACGGTCGATGTCGTTGAAGACCATCACGTCGATATCCGAGCGTTCGGCCATCTTCGCCAGCCCGATCGAGGCGCGGACCGACGCCTCGAACTTGTCGCGCGCTACGTCGTCCATCATCCGGTAGCGCGAGGTCAGGGCGTCGCAGTAGGCCTTGAGCTCCGTCGCGCTCACGGCGTCGATCACCTCGCCGTAGACCGAATAGGGCAGGAAACGGATCTCGGGACCCAGTTTGGTGAAGAGGTCGTAGGGGTCGATGTAGGTCGACCACATGGCCTCGTTGTAGTTGGCCAGCAGCCCCAGGTTCGACTGCCGGAGGATGGCTCGGGCCCGGGCCGCCGAGGCGAAGAGCCGGATCTCGGCGGTCACCTCCTCACGCGAGCCCATCACCACCCGGACGTGCCGACGGCCCGTGCGGGGCACCGACCCCGACGCTTCGAGCGACCCCACGAGCGTCCCGGCGCAGAGGTAATCGATGAAGTCGTCCTCGTCGAGCGTGTCCCGGAACGACACGTGGTCCCGGGCGACATTCACGAAGAGAATCGGCACCTCGGGCATGTCCCGCAGGAAACGGATCCAGGCGAAATCCTCCGACCAGGAGAGGAACTCCGCAATCACGAAGTCGACCTTCTCCATGTAGAAGCGGTCCATGGCCGCCTGGGCCTCCTCCTTCTCGTAGACGATCCCCGGGAAGACTACGTCCAGGAAATCCAACGTCCCGAGAATCTTCGCCACGTCGGCATCCTTACGTTCGGCATACGTCCCGCGTTTCAATCCTTCGCCCAGCATCTTGAAGCGGGGCGACGCGATCAGCAGCAATCCTGCCTTCGCTTTTCTGGTTTTCAGGTTACTGTTCATGTTCTATTTTGTTGTAGTCTTTCAGGTAGAAGAGTTTGGCGCTCACGACCATGCCCGCACCGCACACGAGCCAGACAACGGCCAGCATCGAGATGCCGAACGACAGTCCGGCAGCCTGTTTCACGGCTCCGAGCACCACGGGAGCCAGAGCCCCGATTCCGAATCCGATCATCATCATCAGGCTCGAAGCCGACGAGTGGTAGCGGGGCGGAATGACATCGTAAAGCACCGTGTAGGTATTGGCGTCGAAGAAGGCCCGGGCAAACCCGAATCCTGCGAACCCGACGTAAATTACCCACAGCGTCGCCGAATTGCCCATCAGCAGGATGAACGGAACAGCCGCCAGCAGTCCAAAGCCCTGCATGGCCATTCGCCAGGCGGGATGCCGCCGCCCGAGTTTGTCCGAAAGACGCCCGGCCAGCAGAACCCCGAAGAAGGCAAACAGGTGGGTGTAGAACATCGAGTGGAATCCGGCCCCCGAGAGGTCCATGTCGAAGCGCTCGAAAAGATAGGTCGGCATCCAGGTCAGGTAGCCCGTCAGCACGAAGATCAGACCCGCGAAGCAGATCGTAAGGACCAGGGCCGTCGGCGTGGTGAATACCATCCGGAAGCCATCCATGATGCGCGGCTTGGGGGCTGCGGGATCCGCCGCCGCGGCAGCCGTCGAGGGCTCCTCGCGCTTGTCCTTCAGACGCACGGCCATCACGATGCCGTGGATGACGCCGATGGCGCCGAAGACGTAGAAGGCGCTGCGCCAACCCCACAACTGGCCGATATATCCGGCGGCGTAACCGCTGATGATGATCCCGATGTAGTAGGCCGTCTGGTGCACCGACATGGCGAAAGCCCGGGTCCGGTCGTGGTACTGCGCCAGCAGCGAGTAATTCGCCGGGCCGAAGAAGGCCTCACCGCCCCCCGTGGCGATGCTCCGCATCAGCACGAGCATCAGAAAGCCGTTGCAGAGACCCGTGAACATCGTGGCGACGCTCCAGAAGAGGATGCTGCCCGTGACGATCCATTTCCGGCTGAAACGGTCGCCCACCAGCCCGCCGATCGGCACCAGCACGGCGTAGAACAGATTGAAGATCGTGGCGATGGAGCCGATCGCCACATCGCTCAGCCCCAGGTCCTCGCGGATGAGCGGAAGCACCACGTTGAAGACCTGGCGGTCCGCCTGATTGAGCAGGTAGGCCACCCACAGCAAAGCCAGGACTTCCCATTTGTAGTTCGAGCGTTTTTTACGCCCTTCACACGCAGTCGTCATCGTCTGTCAACAAATTGAATCAGTACAACATGTCTACGCTCGACCCGGCAGCCCGGCGTTCCGCCGCCGCTCCCTGGAACGGAACGGCACTGCGTTCGATGAGCAGCATCGGGGAGTCCCAGACCGGACAGCCGGTGAATTTCATCCGCCCGCCGTCGCGGTTTCCGTGAGGCTGAGGCAGTTCGAAGATGCGGCCCGTAATGGGCTCCACCAGCACCGGATCCTTCAGCGTAAGGCCCTCGACGCTCAGTTCGACCCGGTCCCAGGCGAGTTCGTCCGACGGAATGCGGTCGGCATACCAGAACATCACGCCGATCGGCGTATCGGCCGTATCGGCCAGTTCGACAAGCGCGATCTCCCGCGCCGTATTGGCCGAGAAGGCGGGGTGTCCGGCAGCCTTTACCCCGGCGTGCAGCAGGTTGACCATGTGCTGCATGGCGTGGTACGAGGGGCGCTTGTAGACCACCTGCTTCAACAGGTTGGCCCGCAGCAGCCCGAACGACTGGAGCATGTTGGGGTACTGGTTGTCGATGATGGCAAAGATCGACGAACGGATTCCCAGCGCGAAATCGTTGGCCAGGCGGCGCGCCACCCATTTGGCCTGGCTGTACTCGCTCCACTCGTGGTAGCGCAGGGCGTGGGCCCACTCCAGCACCGAAGGGCATCCGCTCTCGCCCGAGAAGAGGCGGATCCGCGGATCGTACGAGGCCACGAACTTGGCCAGCGCCTCGATCCCGGGCGTCGCATCATCGGGATTTTCATGATAGGGGTGGAAGCTCACATAGTCGATCAAGCCGAGTTTGCCCCGCTCACGCAGGATATCCAGCACCTTGCCCGTAAAGTCGACCGGCATCCGCGAAAGCCCGAATCCGATGATGACCGCCTCGGGGTCCACCTTGCGGACCGCCTCCGCCGTGCGGATCAGCAGCTCGGCATAGGCCGCCGACTGGTCCGCACCCCGCAGGTTGGGTTCATTCCAGACCTCCCACTCGTGCACCCGGTCCTTGTAACGCTTCGCAACCGCCGTCACGTAGCGCTCCCAGGCCTGCAGCGTCGGCTCATCGGTGAAGATCCGCGATCCCAGGCTCTTCTGCGCCCCATAGACCGGATTCCCGTAGGCCAGGCACATCCACGGACGAACCCCCTCTTCGCAAAGACCGTCGACCGCTTCGTCAAGCCACCCGAAATCATAGCGGCCCTTCTTCTGCTCACAACGCGCCCAGCCGCTCTGGATCCGCGCGGCTCCAACTCCCAGTTCCCCCACATAGGGCTTGTAGGCCGAAAAATCGGCATACTCCCGGTCAAGGCATTCACACCCGACCGACCAGCGAGGATTCGCAAGCTCCCGCGACGGGCGCGTCTCGACTCGCCCGACAAGTTCCAGTCCCGGCGTGACGGACTGCATCTGCTTCCAGGTCAGCGACCAATGCTGCGCCAAAACGGCCGAAGGAAGACTCGCTCCCAGAAGAACGGCAAGGAAAGTTTTTTTCATTTTCAAAGTCGGTTAACAGTTTTTTTCATATCTTTGTAACACGCAACATAAAAGTTGTGAGGTGTGGTCTTCTCCATGAGGAGTGTTGTGTAGTGTGGTGCAAATATAGGCATTTTTTTAGACATTCCAAGATTTATTTCACTTTTTTAAACGACTGATATGCCGGAAAAGATTAAAATCGACCAGGAGAGCCAGACTCCGGTCTACAAGCAGATCGTCGGACAGGTCGAGCAACTGGTACGCAGCGGAGAATACCCCGAAGGGTATCTGTTGCCCTCGATGAACGAACTCTCGGCCCTGCTCGACATCTCGAAGGAGACCGTGAAAAAGGCTTACTCCATACTCCGGAACAAGGGCTGCATCGACGCAAAACAGGGTAAAGGTTTCTACGTGGCCGCTACCGGCACGTCGAACAAACTCAACATTCTGCTGCTGTTCGACAAACTGAGCACCTACAAGCAGGTGCTCTTCAACTCCTTCGCCGAAGAGATCGGAGATGCCGCCGAGGTAACCATCCGACTCCACAACCAGAATGTAGACCTGCTGGAATACTACATCGACGAGAATCTCGACCTGTTCGACTACTACGTCATCACACCCCACTTCCCACTCGATGCCGTCACGCAGAAACGGGTGCTGAAGATTCTCACACGCATCCCCAACCGCAAGCTGATCATGGTCGACTATTGGATGAAGGCGCTCCCGGGAAACTACGGCGCCGTCTATCAGGATTTCGACAACGACGCCTACGAAGGACTGGGGTACGGACTCAAAAAACTCAAAAGCTATTCGAAACTCAATGTCGTGACGCTCCCTTCGAGCCTCTACTACTCCTCGGTGAGCAAGGCCGTGGAGCGCTTCTGCCGTGACAACGATATCGCCGTGGAGTTCCACACGAAGATCACCCCGGAGATCATCCGCGAAAAGGAGGTGTACCTGATCCTCAACAGCCAGTACGACCTCGGACTGATCGAACTCGTGCGCCGCGCCCGGGAGCTGAACTACAAGGTGGGACGCGACATCAGCATCATCTCCTACAACGAGTCGCCGATCAACGAAATCATCCTCAACGGACTGACCACCATCTCGACCGATTTCCGGCAGATGGGCATCCTGGTTGCGCGGATGATTCTCGACAAGGCCCCGGCCAAGATCAAATGCGACTTCCAGATGATCCGCCGCAATACCTTCTGACCGCCCCCGAAAGCTGTCAGCAGCCGCCCGACAGCGAAACGAAGCCTCGAAAAAAACTCCGGACCGCCTTCCGCGATCCGGAGTTTTTTCATGCCACCGGTCCGACATCACTCCTCGGAATCGGAGACGAAGTTCTTCGGCAAAACCCCGAACTGCTTCTGGAAACATTTCGAAAAGTAGGAGGTCGAACTGAACCCGACCATGTAGCAAACCTCGTTGATGTGGTAACGCTTGTCCTTGAGCAGCTGCGCCGCCGTCTTGAGCCGTTCGAGACGCAGGTAATCGTTCGGAGTCATGTCCAGCACCCCCTTGATCTTGCGGTAAAAGCTTGCTCGGCTCATGTGCATCATCTCCGCAATGTCGTTCATCTTGAACTCCGGATTGTTGAAGTTCGCGTGGATGATCTCCTGCAGCCGCACGATGAAGTCCGTATCAGCCGACGACGTGGCCATCGTATTGGCCAGCACCAGCGGATTCTTCGTAAAGGCCTCGCACAGCTTCTGCCGGTTCTTGATGAGGTTGGCGATCACCGACAGCAGGTAATCCGACGAAAAAGGCTTCTCCACATAGGCGTCGGCCCCGGCATCCATGCCTGAAATCTTCGACTGAAGCGTCGTCTTCGCCGTCAGCAGAACCAGCGGAATGTGACTGTAGCGAAGGTCGTTCTTCACCCGCTCGCACAACTCGATACCATCCATCTTCGGCATCATGATATCACTGACAATCAGGTTGATATAACTTTTCTCCAGCACCTCCAGCGCCTCGACGCCGTTCTCGGCCGTCACGACCGAATAGGATTCGGACAACTGCCGCCGGATGAAGGCCTGCATCTCCGGATTGTCCTCCACAACCAGAATGCTGTACGCCTCACACGCCGGTTCCGGAACGGGCTCCGCAACAACTTCGGGGCTCTCGCTCGGAGGGGATGACGGCTCCGCGGAGGCCTCCGACAGGCTGAGGGGAACCGTCAGAACAAATTCGTTGAGCTCCGACGACGAACTCATCGTCAGCGTCCCGTGATGGAGTTCGGCCAGCGACCGCGACAAGGCCAGTCCGATACCCGTTCCGGGGGCTTCGCTCTTGCGCGTGTGCCGGAAGAAGGGCGCAAAGATCGCCTCCCGCATCTCCGCAGGCACGAGCTCCCCGTCGTTGGAGACCGTCAGCCGCAGATCCGGCTCCTCACGGCGCAACACCACCCGGATCACCGTATCGGAATACTTCAGCGCATTGTTGAACAGGTTGCTCAGAATCTTCGTGAAGGCCTCCCGGTCGATCTCCGCCCAAACCTCCTTCTCGGCGATCTCCAGTTCGAAACGCTTGTGCTGCTGCTTGGCCGAAGAGCTGAAGCGGTAGAAGGTCTCCGAAACGACATCCGCCACGTTCTGACGTGTCAGGTTCAGCGACGGCCGCTCCTTCTCGATCTTCCGGAAGTCGAGCAGCTGGTTCGTGAGGTCCAGCAGCCGGTTGGTATTGCGGTCCATGATGTTCAGATCCTCGACCAGGTCCCGGCTCACCGTCTTGCGGGCCAGGATATTCTCCAGGGGGCCCTTGATGAGTGTCAGCGGCGTGCGGATCTCATGCGCGATATTGGTGAAGAAGCTGATCTTGGCGTTGTAGAGCTCCCGCTCCTTCTCGCGTTCGAAAGCCTGGATGTGCTGCTCCTGACGGCGGCGGTTGCGGCGGTTGTGGTAGACGAAAACCAGGATCAGAAACCCCGCCCCCAGCAACGCATAGACCACATAAGCCGCCGTCGAAAGGTAAAACGGCGGCGAAACCTCGATGAAGAGCCGGTGAACCGGGCTCTCGGGACGATCCGCCAGCCGGACCCGGAAAAGATAGTGGCCCGGCGGAAGTTTCGAATAGGTGATCGTCGAGGACTCGGAGGTGTACTGCCGCCAATGGTCGTCCAGCCCCTCCAGTTTGTAAAGCAGGCGGTTCGACTGCGGCTCCCGGTAGCCGAGGGCCGCCAGCTGCAGGCTGAAGGAGTTCTGGTCGTATTTCAGGCTCAGCGAATCGGAGCAGATGATGCTCTTCCGCAGCGGCGAGCCGGGTTCCCCGACAACGACCGGCTCGTCGAGCAGCGAGAAATCCGTGATGTAGACCGGCGGGTCGTAATCCGTGCGGCGTTCGACCAGCTGCTTCGGGTCGAAGGAGATCAAGCCCTCGATACACCCGAAATAGATGATCCCCTGCTCGGAGCGGTAACTCGACTTGTAGTTGAACTGGTTGCTCAGCAGCCGGTCCGCCACGGTGTAGACCTGACGGACGCTCTCCGTCCGGGGGTCGAACAGCACCAGACCCCGGTTGGTCGTAATCCAGAAGAGCCCCTGCTCGTCCTCGACAATCTGGAAAACCACGTCGCTGGGCATCCCGTCGCAGGAGTTGTAGCGGATGAAGGTCTCACGCTCGGGATCGAAACGGCAAAAACCCGAGCCTTCGGTCGTCAGCCAGATCTGCCCGTTGCCGTCCTCGAAGACACTCGTGATGTTGTCGCACGGAAGCGACGTCCCGTCGTCGGGGTTGTGCAGGAAGTGCGACCAGCGGTTGTTCCGGGCATCGTAGCGGTAGAGGCCGTTCGAGAAGGTCGCCACCCAGAGCTGGCCGTTCGAATCCTCGCGGATGTCGTTGACCATCTTTCCGCCGTTGATCTCCGGCACGAGCGGGAAACGGTCCGTCCGCGGATCGTAATACTGCAACCCGTGCATGGTCCCCACGTAGATCCGCCCGCTCTCGGTCTTGCAGAGTGCAAAGACGTAGTTGCTGAAGATCCGGCCCGGTTTTCCGTCGTCGCCGTAGGCGCGGATCCGCCCCGTCCGGGTGTCGATCACCCGAATTCCCTTCGAGAAGGTGCTCACCCAGAGGTCGTCGCCGTCCATGAGCAGGCCGTGGACATTCGAAAACTCCCGGCTCGGAGCGAAAAAGTCGAAGGTCCGGGCCGCGGGATCGAAACGGTAAAGCCCCGCATCCTCGGTCCCGACCCAGAGTCCGTCCCGGTTGTCGGGGCAGATTTCACGCACGCGACGTCCCTGCAGGCTGCGCGGGGCATCCGTCTGGTAATACTTGTCGAAATCGGGATTCCGACGCGGCAGGTAATTGATCCCGCCGAAAAAAGACCCGATCCACAAGCCGCCTTCGCGGTCCTTGCAGAGCGAGTAGACGGCATTGTCCGACAATGAATAGGGGTCGTAGAACGAGCTGCGAAGATGCAGGTAGTGTCGGGTCCGGGTATTGTAGACGATGATTCCCGACTCGGTTCCGATCCAGAGCTCGTCGGGCGCGTACTGCAGGATATAGCGCACGAACAGCGGCGTCCCGGGATCGTCCGTCAGGCGCAACGGAGTGACCTGGGACGTCACGAGGTTCACCTCCACCACGCCGTGGGTCTCCAGTCCGAGGTAGAGCTTGTTGTAGTCGCTGAAACAGATGAACGAGATGATGTCCTTCGGATAGATCTGCCCGCCCTCGGCATCGAGGAAGGGTTTCACCTCCCGGAAGCCGTCCTCCGTATAGAAGAGCCCGCCTCCGTAGCCCGAGAACCAGATCACCCCGTTGCGGTCGCTGCGCAGGGTCCGCAGCGCACGCCGCTCCCGGTAGCAGTTCTCGATCGTCCCGGTGCCGGGATCGTAGCGAAAGACGCCGTTCGCCTCCACGGAGATCCAGACCCGTCCCTGCGGATCGCACTCCAGGCCCGCAATCGGTTTGGTGATGAGTTTCCCCTCCGGATCGTAGAGCGGCATGTCGGTGAAACGCTCCGTCTCGGGATCGTAGCGGTAGAGGCCCGAATCGGTCCCTACCCAGAGCTGGTGATCCTGATCCTCTATCAGGCATTTGATCAGGCTGTTCCCCAGTCCGGATTTCTGACCCGGGTTGTACTTGAAGACCTTGAACGTCTTCCCGTCGTAGCGGTTCAGTCCGTCCTTCGTCCCGAACCACATGAATCCCCGGTCGTCCTGCAGGATCACGGTGACGGTATTTTGCGACAATCCGTCGTTGATGTCCAGGCGGTCGAAATGGATCGACTGCGCGACGCCGGAAACCGCACCGCAGAAAATGACGAAGAGGGTCAGGATGAATTTTCTCATATCAAATTCGGGTTAGCAAAATAAATATAGCGAAAGGTGTGCGCAGAGGCAAACGAAAACCGCGTTTTCAAGTTTGACTCGGCCGAACCGCATCCTATGCTCTGTAAATATAGGTATTTTCGTGCGTTCCGACAAATCCGTCTCAGCCGAGACAAAAATACAATCTTCTGATAATATTGCAATTAACAAATAGCCGAATTGTCTCACGGGTCGGAGACGGCCCATTTTGAGATAATTTTTTCATTAATAGCGACTATATTTTCTCACCCCCGTCGGGGCCTTTTCTATCTTTGTATTGCCCAAAAAAGTCAAACCTGAAACCCGCGAACGAAACCGGTTCGTCTAACCTGACATGAAAAAACGCCTCACGATACTCCTTGTCTGCTGTGCCGCCGGATGGAACGTCTGCGCCGCCGAAGAGCCCCTTGCGGGACGGCTCACGCTGAAAACCCCCGGAAACAATGCCGTAACCTACGAATTGCACACCTCCGAGACGGGGGGGGGGAATTCTGGAGGCAGACCGGGCGCTGCCGGTAACCGTCCGCCGGGAGATTGCACAACACGGCGATGAAACCCGGATCGTCCTCACACTGACGGCCGCCGACCGCATCTATTATAATATAGAGCAGATCTACCGCACGGCACTGCCCCACGAGGAGTGCCTCTTCTACATGCCGGGATTCTGGTACCACCGGAATCTGCGCTCCCCGAAATCGGCTCCATCGTTCCACACCTCCGACAGTTGGCAGGTCCGCGAAGACCGTCTGAGCACACCGCTCACGGGAATCTACGACGAACGCTCGGGCGAGTTCCGCACGGTGCTGCGCACCGACCCGCTCCGGGAGGAGGCCCTCGGATGCCACAACTGCGGCGAAGTGATCCTCTCCGGCCGCACCTCGCTCGGATTTACCGGTTTCCGCAACATCGACGGAAAGGCCGCCCTGGTCTTCGGATTCCCCTGGAGCGAAGCCCCGAAATCCTACATCCGCAAACTCACTCTCGCCCCCGAAGTCCAGACCTTCGAGAAGCTCGAAAAGGGCGAAAGCCGACAACTGACCTGGGTGATCCGCCGGGGCCGGAGCGACTCCTATTCGTCATTCGTCGCCGACGTCTGGAACACCTCCTTCGACGCTTTCGACCCGCAGCCCCTCACCCCGCGCCATACGCCCGCAGAGGCCAAGGCGCTGCTGGCACGCTACTTCATCCAGAGCTACGTGGGCGACTACCCGCTGAAATACACCTCGGGCGTGGAGCTCCGCACGGCCGATCCCGCCAGCAACGGAATCGCCGAAGTGGGATTCCTCGGGCGCGTACTGCTGAACGCCTTCAACGCCCTGGAGTACGGCGAGGCCTCGCGTAACGACACGCTGGTTGCCAACGCCCGCTCGATCTTCGACAGCTACCTCGAACACGGCTTCACGCCGAACGGGCTGTTCCGCGAGGTCGTGGACTTCCGACGCAACCGCGAGACCGACGTATACAGCATCCGCCGCCAGTCGGAGGGTGTCTACGCCGTACTGAACTACCTGGCCTACGAAAAACGGCAGGGACGCCGCCACCCGCAGTGGGAGGCGCGGATCCGCACCCTGCTGGGGCAGTTCCTCCGGCTGCAGAACGACGACGGCAGTTTCCCGCGCAAGTTCTGCGACGACCTGAGCATCGTGGACGCCTCGGGAGGCAGCACCCCCTCGGCCACGCTTCCGCTGACAATGGCCGCCGTCTACTTCCGCGACAGGGCCTACGGCGAAAGCGCCCGACGCACGGCCGACTATCTCGAAAAGAGCATCATCGACCCGGCCGACTACTTCTCCTCGACGCTCGATGCCAACTGCGAGGACAAGGAGGCGTCGCTCTACGCCGCAACGGCGATGTTCTATCTGGCGATGAGCTCCCGGGGCGCCGAACGACAGCACTATGTCGAGCTGTGCCGCGAAGCCGCCTATTTCGCCCTCTCGTGGTACTACCTCTGGGACGTACCCTTCGCCCGGGGACAGATGCTCGGCGACGTGGGATTCCACTCGCGCGGCTGGGGCAACGTCTCCGTGGAGAACAACCACATCGACGTCTTCATCTTCGAGTTCGCCACCGTGCTCGACTGGCTCGCCGACGAGTGCCGCGAGCCCCGTTTTGCCCGCATGAGCGCCGTGATCCGCAGTTCGATGTTGCAGCTCATGCCCACCGAGGCGTCGCATTTCTGCATCGGACGCACGGGATACTACCCCGAAGTGGTGCAGCACACCGCCTGGGACTACGGCAAGAACGGAAAGGGATTCTACAACGACATCTTCGCACCGGGCTGGACCGTCGCCTCGCTGTGGCAGCTGCTCAGCCCCGAGCGCGTCAGCGACTTCTTCGCCCGATAAAAACAACCCGTCACCCGAAACCGAAACAAGACCATGATACGAATTCTACTCTCTCTGCTGCTTCTCTTCCCGCTCGTTGCCCCGGCCCGCCAGGCCCGTCAGGAGCGTGAACTCATCTGCACCCTCACCTCGACGGACGGCCACGGCGGCGACTTCGTCTGGAAGATGAAACGCGCCGACGAGCTCCGGACCCCGGCGGAGCAGATCGCCTCGGAGCGCATCGACACCCGCGACTGGATGCCGGCCGTCGTGCCGGGAACGGTCCTCAATTCGCTGGTCTACAACGAAGTCTACCCCGAGCCCTATTACGGTTTGAACAACAAGCTCGAATCGAAGCTCATTCCCGACATCTACCGCGTCGGGCGCGACTTCTACACCTACTGGTTCCGGACCCAGTTCCGCCTCGACCGCGAAGCCTACGCCGGAAAGAAGATCTGGCTCCAGGCCGACGGCATGAACTACCGCGCGGAGATCTGGCTCAACGGCAGCCTCGTGGGGTCGACCGCCGGGATGTTCCTCCAGCGCGTGATCGACATCACGGACAAGGTCTCCTTCGACAGGGAGAACGTCCTGGCCGTGAAGGTTCTGCCCGTGGACATGCCGGGAACCATCAAACCCAAGGGAGGCAAGTCGTTCGGCGCCAACGGCGAGTTCCAGAACGGCGGCAATGGAGAAATCGGTCGCAACGTGACGCAGCTGATGACCGTCGGGTGGGATTTTTACTACCTCGACGGCATCCGCGACCGCAATACGGGCATCTGGCGCGACCTGAAGATCTTCGCAACGGGCCGCGTGCGGCTGCAGCACCCCTTCGTACAGTCCGCGCTCGAAAAACCGAACTACGACGTGGCGCGACAGACCGTCTCGGTCGAGGTGACCTACCCCGACTACATCCCCCAGGGCCGCACGCGCCGGGCGAAGGTCATCGGTGAGATCCCCGGTGAAGGGATTCGCTTCGAGAAGGAGATCGATCTCTACCGCGGCGAGGTCAAGGAGGTGGTCTTCACCCCCGAGGAGTTCCCGCAGCTGGTGATCCGCAACCCGCGGCTGTGGTGGCCCATCCACAAAGGACCGCAGGAGCTCTACGACCTCACGCTGAAGGTCGAATTCGACGGCCGGGTGAGCGACTCGCTCGCCACGCGCTTCGGCATCCGGGAGATCACCTCCTCGACCGCCACGCCCGACCGCTCGCGGCAGTTCCGCATCAACGGCAAGCCGCTCTTCATCCGCGGCACGAACTGGCTCCCCGAAGCCATGCTCCGCACCTCGGACGAACGCACCGAAGCCGAACTGCGCTACACGGCCCAGTCGGGCGTCAACCTGATCCGCTTCTGGGGCGGAGGCATCAGCGAATCGGACTACTTCTTCGAGCTCTGCGACTCGCTGGGCATCCTCGTCTGGCAGGAGTTCTGGATGACCGGCGACACGAACCATCCGGTCGATCCGTCGATCTACTTCTCGAACGTCGCCTCCACGGTGAAGCGCATCCGCAACCACCCCTCGCTGGCCTACTACGTCGCCTCGAACGAAAGCAGCGAGATGTCGGGAACCGCCTCCCTGATCGCCCGTCTCGACCCCACGCGCGGATACCAGATGCAGTCGGAGTGCTGCGGCATCCACGACGGAAGCCCCTACAAGCAGGTGAACATCATGAGCCACTACGAGGATACCGCCTCGCCGCGCGGCAGCCGTGTCAACGGCTTCAACCCCGAATACGGGGCGCCATGTCTCCCGACGGTGGAGTGTCTGCGCGAGATGATGGACGAGAAGGACCTCTGGCCCATCAACAAGGAGGTCTGGGACTACTCCGACGGAAACGGCTTCCACCTCATGTCGAGCCTCTACACCGACATGGTCAACGAATACGGCCCCTCGGAGAGCATCGAGGAGTTCGCCGAAAAGGCCCAGTTCCTCGGGGCACTGAACTACAAGAGCATCTGGGAGGTCTGGAACTACAACAAGTTCGGGTACGGCGACCGCTACGCCTCGGGATTCCTCTACTGGTACCACAATTCGGCCATCCGTCAGGTTGCCGGCCGCATGTGGGACTGGTCGCTCGAACCCACCGCCGCACTCTACGCCGCACAGAACGCCTGCGAACCCCTCCACCCGCAGTTCGACTACCTGAAGAACACGGTCTCGGTGGTCAACGACTACTACCGCAGTTTCAGCGGCTATCGCGTCACGGCCGAGGTCTATGACCTCGACATGCGGCGCATCGACGCGCAGTCGGCAACGGTCGACCTGCCGGAGGATGGCGTCGTAAACGACATTTTCCAACTCGATTTCGCAGCCTCGAAGACGCCGGTGCAGTTCATCCGGCTGCAGCTCTTCGACGGACGCGGACAGCAGGTCGGCAGCAACTTCTACTGGCGTTCGAACAACGAGTACAAGGGGGCTTCGACCCTCACGGGCCCGGCCACGGCCGGATTCCAGGCGCTCGAAGGGCTGAAGAGCACGAAACTCGCCGCAACGTACAGGACGTCGGTCGACGCAGGCCGCCACTTCATCGACCTGCGCGTCCGCAACACGGGCCGCACCGTGGCCTTCTTCACGCAGCTCAAGTGGCTCGATGCCGACGGCAAACCCGTCCGCCCGTCGTTCTACACCGACAACTTCTTCTGCCTGATGCCGGGCGAGAGCCGCTCGATCCGCATCGAAACCGCCCTCGAAAAACTTCCCGACGCGGAATACACCCTGGTTGTGCGGGCCTACAACGCCGCCCCGCGTGAATTCCGAATCGACATTCCCCGCATCTGACGCCCCGAAAACCGACAAAACCGCATGAAACTCACTCTCTATACCCTGTTGCTGCTGCTGGCGACCGCCTGCCGGGCCACGTCATCCGATTACGACGTGGTGATCGTGGGCGGCACGCCCGCGGGAATCACGGCCGCCCTGGCCGCCGCCCGCGAAGGGAAGAGCTGCGTGCTGCTGGAGCGTTCGGAGCACATCGGCGGGCTGCCGGTCAACGGACTCGGGGCCACCGACATCGCTACACGCGGCGCTACGGCCGGGCTCTTCGCGCGGTTCGTGGCCCTGAACAAGGCGTACTACACGGAGCATTACGGAGCCGGTTCGCGCCAGGTGCGCGACTGCAGCGACGGATACCACTTCGAGCCGAAGGTCGCCGTGGAGAGTTTCGCCCGGATGCTCGCCGAGGCGGGTCCCGGGAAGATTACGGTCCGGACCCTCCGGCAATTCGACGCCGACCCGAGCAACGTCGTCAAGCGCGGCGAGCGCATCCGCGAGATCCGCATCCTCGACCGCACGACCGGCCGCACGGAGCGTTACCGCGGTGAGATGTTCATCGACGCCACCTACGAGGGCGACCTGAGCGCTGCGGCCGGAGTGTCGTTCCGCCTCGGGCGCGAGGGCGCCGCCGAATACGGCGAGCCGTGCGCCGGAAAGATCTACCGCTGGTGGAAACACGGCCCCGACGGCGAAGGTTCGACCTACGAGGGCGACAGCACGATCCAGGCCTACAACTACCGGCTCTGTCTGACCGACGACCCGCAGAACCGCCTGCCGATCCCCAAACCGGAGCGTTACGACCGCGAGGAGTTCGCGTCGCTCGTCGGCGACGTCTTCGAAGGACGCAATACGGACGCCCGCTTCCGCCAGGCCGATTCGGCCGCCATCGCCCGTAACCGACAGCGCATCGCCGCCGGAGAGCGGACCGCCATCCCGGGCGACGTGTGGGGCATGGCCAAGATCACGAGCATGACCCGCCTGCCGAATGCCAAGATGGACGCCAACAACCAGCACCTGGCCCTCCTGTCGACCGATCTCCCCGAGGAGAATTATCCCTGGCCGACGGCCGACTGGGCGTGGCGCGACCGTTTTGCCGAGCGGCTGCGCGACTATACGCTGGGGCTGCTGTGGTTCGCCCAGCACGACGAGGCGCTTCCGGAGCACTTCCGCGAAGCCTGCCTGCAGTGGGGCCTCGCCGCCGACGAATACCCCGACAACGGCGGATTCCCGCGTCAGGTCTACGTCCGCGAAGGACGACGCATGGAGGGGCTCTACTTCTTCACGGCCCACGACGCCCTGCCCGAATCCGCCGGGGCCCGGCCGCCGCTCCACGCCACCTCGGTCACGGCCAGCCACTACGCCCTCGACTCCCACGCCGTCCGCAAACGCGAGGCGGGACGCATCCACCTCGACGGATTCTTCAGCCACCCCACGGCCGTCTACACGGTACCCTACGGTGTGATGGTCCCCCGCCGGGTCGAAAACCTCCTCTTCCCGGTCGCCGTATCGGGCAGCCACGTCGGATTCTCGACCCTGCGCATGGAGCCCTGCTGGATGGCCCTCGGCGAAGCCGCCGGAGAGGCTGCCGCCCTGGCCATCGACGCCCGCACGGATGTCCGCGGAATCGACATCCCGGAGTTGCAGCAGCGGCTGCTCGAAAACGGTGCCGTTCTGGTCTACCTGCGAGACCTGCAGCCCGGCGACCCCGACTACCGGGCCGTTCAGCGCCTCGCCCTGAAGGGCTATTTCCCCGGGTGGGAGGCCCGTCTCGACCAGCCGCTCGACGAAGCCGACGCCCGGCTGTGGAGCTCGCTCTCCGGGCAGGAGATCACCGCCGACGGCAAAACAACGCGCCGCGAATGGCTCCGGCGCCTGAACCCGAATCCCGAACAAGCACAATAACCAAAAAAACAAGCGTATATGAAACACAAATTCTCCTATCCGATCGTCATTCTGATCACCCTGACGATGATGCTTTGCTGCAACTGCAGCAAGGACAGCTCGAACGGAGACGACTCCGGGAAGGCCTATCTGCGCGTCAGCTTCAGTGAAAAGATGGTGGGCAATTCGAGCGGGTCGCTCGAACTCTACGTCACCTCGAATACCTCCTGGATGGCCGAAGCCCGCTCCTCGTGGCTCCACATCGACCGCACCAGCGGCAAGGGCAACCTCTCCGTCAGGATCTCCTACGACCAGAACGAGGATCCGACCGGCACGCCGAAACGCACCGGTGTCGTGCGCTTCACGGCCGAAGATATCAACCCCGTGGAGGTGGTCGTCACGCAGTCGGCCCTGACCTTCACCAACCCCATCACCCTGGGCGGCAACATCGCCACGATGCCCGACCCCTACATCGTCAAGGACGGCGACAAGTATTACGCCTGCAAGGCCGGCAGCAACAACAGCATCGCTATCTCGATGTCGTCGCGCCTCTCGGTCATCGAGGCCACGAAGGCCGTCTGGCACCTCCCCTATGACGACAGCACGGAACCCTGGAACATCAAGAACCTCTGGGCTCCCGAACTCTTCCACATCGACGGACACTGGTATGTCTATTACGCCGCAGGCCGCTACACGAACAACAGCTACGGCGACCAGCGCACGGGTGTCATCCGTTCGAAGACCGACGACCCGCTGACCAGTGAGTGGGAAGACATGGGCATGATCTACACGGGCGAAAGCGACAACATCCCCTCGGAGATCACCGTCGACAACACCGAGTACGCCATCGACATGACGACCTTCGAGCTCAAGGGACAGCGCTACGCCGTCTGGTCCGGAAACCGCAAGGACAACAGCACCCAGCAGATCCGCATCGCCAAAATGTCGAACCCCTGGACCATCAGCTCGGGATTCAAGATCCTCTCCTCGCCCGAACAGAGTTGGGAGAAGGTCGAAGGAAAGGTCAACGAAGGCCCGGCCATCCTGATCAACGAGGAGAAGGGCAAACTCTTCATCGTCTACTCCTGCAACGGCTCCTGGACCGAATACTACCGGCTGGGCTGGCTCATGCTCGACATCGAGACCGGCGACCCGATGAACCCCGCCGACTGGAAAAAATCCGACAACTACGTCTTCTGGCGCTGCGACAACTCCCACGAGCCCACCGCAGGCGTAAACGGCGTAGGGCACTGCACCTTCACCAAGTCGCCCGACGGAACCGAAGACTGGATCGTCTACCACGCCATGAAGTATCATCCCGACTACGGCGGCGGCTGGAGCGTGCGCTATCCCTTCATCCAGAAGTTCACCTGGAACGACGACGGAACCCCCAACTTCGGAGAGCCCGTCGGCTGGGGCGAAACCCAACTGCTGCCCTCGGGCGAAACCCTCTGACCCCGCAGCGGCCGCGCCATTCCCAAACCCGAAAACCGAATCACCGAAATAAACAGATCGAAAACCTCATGAAAAAGTTCATTTTCATCGCACAGACCCTGCTGCTGCTCGCCACGGTTACGACCGTGCGGGCGCAGAAGAGCTGGGACCTGAAAAACTTCCCCAAAGGCTGCCAGCCCGAAGAGATCGGCATCCGGCTGACCGAACGCTATCTCCAGACTCCGCACTCCCACTGGGGCGACATCAACTCGAAATACAAGGTGACGCTCATCACCTATCCCGACGTCTGCGCCTGGCTCGGAGCCCTGTGGTTTACGACCGGAACCGGCAACGACTCGCTCTACACCCGCCTGGTCGAGCGCTTCGAACCGCTCTTCACCACCCAGAAGCACCTCCAGCCGGAGCTCTATCCCACACCGCACAACGTCGTCGACTTCTACGTCTTCGGCGCCGTGCCCCTGGAGATCTACAAGCACAACCGCGATGCCCGCTACCTCGAACTGGGCATGAAATACGCCGACAACCAGTGGATCCTGCCCGAAGACCCGAAACACTACAAGCAGCTCTCCGAAGCCAAGGAGTATGCCGACCAGGGCTACTCGTGGCAGACCCGCCTCTGGGTCGACGACATGTTCATGATCACCGACCTCCAGGCCCAGGCCTACCTGGTCACCGGCGACCGCAAGTACATCGACCGTGCGGCGCGTGAGATGGTGCTCTACCTCGACCGCATCCAGCGCCCCAACGGGCTCTTCTACCACCACACCGGAACCCCCTACTTCTGGGGCCGCGGAGACGGGTGGATGGCCGTCGGAATGGCCGAGATGCTGCGGATGCTGCCCAAGGACAACCCCGACCTGCCGCGAATCCGCGCCGCCTACGAGCTGATGATGTCGACGCTGCTGCGCTACCAGGCCTACGACGGCATGTGGCGTCAGATCATCGACAACCCCAACACCTGGAAGGAGACCTCCTCGACAGCCATGTTCACCTATGCCATGATCCTCGGCGTCAAGAACGGATGGCTCGACAAGAAGATCTACGGAACGGCGGCCCGCAAGGCATGGCTCTCGCTGCTCTCCTACCTGGACGAGAACGACAACCTGCGCAACGTCTGCGAAGGGACCGGCGCCAAGAACAGTTTCGACTGGTATCAGAACCGCCGCCGCCTGACCGGCGACCTCCACGGACAGGCCGCCATGCTCTGGTGCGCCTACGCCCTCTCGTGCGACGTAAAGCCCTATAAACTTTAACACGAAAATCTCCATGAAACGGATATTTCAGAAGATGACAATCGTCACCTTCCTGCTCTTTGCCGGTCTGTGGCAAGCCGGATGCGAGGAAAAAGCAACGCTCGGATCGGGGCAGAAACCCACTCCCGAACCGGAACCCGAGGTCGAAGAGTACGACCTGATCAACTTCCCCTCGGGAAAAGACCCCCGCACGATCGGTGACGGAATCGTGGAGCTGTTCCTCCGCTCGGGAAACTCCAACTGGGGCGACATGCACTCCTCAACCAAAAGTTCGCTGACCTCCTACCCGGATGTCTGCGCCTGGCTCGGAGCCTTCTGGTATGCCGAGGCGGCCGGTGACACGGAGCTCTTCAACCGGCTGGTCGACAAGTTCGACCTGTTCTTCGACAACGAGGACAAGAGCATCGAGCCCAACACGAGCCTCGTGACGAAGATCCCCCGCACGGAGAACAATGCCGTGGACTACAACATCTTCGGCGCCGTGCCGCTCCACATCTACGCCAAACTCAAGGAGCAGGGCAAACCCGAATCGGAGATCAAACGCTATCTCGACCTCGGCATCGAATACGCCGACCAGCAGTGGGAGCTCCCCACCGAGCAGAAATACCTCGAAAAGATGAAGAACCCGGTCTATTATCACAACCTGGGTTACTCCTATCAGACGCGGCTGTGGATCGACGACATGTTCATGATCACGGCGCTCCAGTCCCAGGCCTACCTGGCCACGGGCGACGAGAAGTACATCGAACGCGCCGCCAAGGAGATGATGCTCTACCTCGACGAGCTGCCGGGTGAGAACGGCATTTTCTACCACGCCCCCACGGCCAAATACTTCTGGGCCCGGGGCAACGGCTGGATGGCCGTCGGAATGCCCGAAATGCTGCGGATGCTCCCCAAGACGTCGAAATACGACGACTACCGCAACCGCCTCCTCACCGAATACAAGGAGATGATGAACACGCTGAGCGCCTACCAGTACGAAAGCGGCATGTGGGGCCAGCTCATCACCCCCGACAAGGGCGACATGTGGGAGGAGACCTCCGGGTCGGCCATGTTCACCTACGCCATGATCCTCGGAGTCAAGAACGGCTGGCTCGATGAAAAGACCTACGGCGCCGTGGCCCGCAAAGGCTGGCTCGCACTGATGAACTACCTGAACACCAACTACGAGATCCGCAATGTCTGCTGCGGAACCGGAGCCGGGAGCAGTTATGAATACTACCGCGACCGCAACAAGCTGACGGGCGACCTCCACGGTCAGGCTGCCATGATGTGGTGCGCCTACGCCCTGATCGAACTGGCTAACGAACAATAACCGTATAACCCAAAACCATCTGACAGCCTATGAAACACGGAAAGCAAATCGAATGAAATCCGGATCGGACCGGGGAATCCGGCCGAAATCCCATTCTGCCCAATCACTCAAATCAAATCCAAACACACTGAACCGTATGGAAAATTTTTATAAAACAAGATTCGGACGCGCCCGCCAATTGCGCCGTGCGGGTATCGCTCTGCTTCTTATGTTGTTCCTGGCAGTGGACGCCGGCGCCGCATACGCTCAAAATACAGGCTCGACCGCCCAGGGATCCGCAACCTCGGGAAAACACCGTGTCACGGGTACCGTCACCGATACCGACGGAACACCGCTGGTCGGTGCCACCGTATACATCCAGAATACCAGCATCGGTACCACGACCAATACCGACGGTCTGTTCGTCCTTGACGTAAACGACCAGCAGGCCATCACGATCAGCTACATCGGCTACCTGTCGCAGACCATCGCAGTCCACGGCCGCAACGTGATCAACGTCCAGCTGAAAAACGACACGGACCAGATCGAAGAGGTCGTCGTCGTGGGTTACGGCAAGCAGAAACGCCAGGCCATGGTCAGCTCGATCGCAACCGTCGGATCCCGCGACCTGATGCAGTCGGCATCGAGCAACCTGACGAGCAACCTCGCCGGTCAGCTCGCCGGTCTGATCAGCATCCAGCGCAGCGCCGAGCCCGGACGTGACGACGCCGAGTTCTGGATCCGCGGTATCAGCACCTTCCAGGGCGGTACGGAACCCCTGGTGCTGGTCGACGGCGTGCCCCGTGACATCAACAACCTCGAAGCCGACGAAATCGAGACCTTCAGCATCCTCAAGGACGCTGCCGCAACGGCCGTCTACGGTGCCGAAGGTGCCAACGGCGTTATCCTGGTGACCACCAAGCGCGGTACGATCTCGGCGCCGAAGATCTCCTTCCGCATCGAGCAGTCGATCGCCTCGCCGCAGCGCCTGCCGGAGTTCGTCGATTCGTGGCAGTACCTCGAACTGGCCAACGAGGCCCGTTTCAACGACGGTCTGACCCCGAGTTTCAGCGAGGAGCTCATCCAGAAATACCGGGACGGCGTGGACCCCGACCTCTATCCCAATACGCAGTGGATCGACGAACTGGTCAGAAAGGCTGTGCACAGCCAGCGCTACACGCTGAACTTCCGCGGCGGCGCCGAGAATGCCAAGTATTTCGTGTCGATGGCCTACTACCAGACCGACGGCGTCTTCAAGGAGAATCCCAACGGACTCTATAACAGTAATTTCGGTTTCGAGCGCTACAACCTGCGAAGCAACATCGACCTGAAGGTGAGCAAGAGCACCAACCTGAGCGTCGACCTCTCGGGGCAGTACACCCACCGCCGCACGGCCAACCGTTCGGCCGACGATATCTTCTCGTTCATCCTCCACACGCCGTCGTACCTCTTCCCGGCAATCTACAGCGACGGTACGCTGGCCTCCTACGAGAAGCAGGCCGATGCCAACAACCGAAACCCCTACAACATGCTCTACAACCAGGGATACCGTCAGGAGTGGGGAACCAAGATCCAGTCGAAAGTCACCCTGGATCAGGATCTGAAGTTCATCACGCAGGGCCTGAGCGCCCGTGCGAGCGTCAGCTTCGACTATGACGGAAGCGCCGCCACGCTGCGCGACTACTGGCCGAGCCTCTACCACGCCAGCGGCCGCGATGCCGACGGCAACCTGATCTTCACGACCACCTCGTCGGGATCGCCCGAGATCGAGGACCCGGAGTTCACCTCGACGAGCTACCTGCGCAAGATCTATATCGAAGGGGCAGTCAACTACCAGCGCACCTTCAACTACGTCCACAACGTGGGCGCCATGCTCCTCTATACGCAGAAGGAGGAGCAGTACAACGATCCGGTGCTCCCCTACCGCAAGCAGAGCGTCGTAGGTCGTGTCACCTATTCGTACGACAACCGCTACTTCATCGAGGGTAACTTCGGTTACACCGGCAGCGAGACCTTCGCCAAGAACAACCGGTTCGGATTCTTCCCGGCCGTGGGTGTCAGCTACTTCATCTCCAACGAGAAGTTCTATCCCGAAAGCCTCAAGCGCGTGATGAACAACCTGAAGGTCCGCCTCTCGATCGGACGCACGGGTAACGACGATACGGGTACCGACCGCTTCCTCTACCGTGCCACCTTCGCAACCAACGGACACGTATTCAACCAGGGAATCGGAACCTCGGCATCAAACCCGATCATTACGGGAGAAAACACCGGTATCTACGACCTGCTCTTCGCCAACAACGACATCCACTGGGAGATCGAAACCAAACGCAACATCGGTCTCGACCTGGGATTCTTCGACAACCAGATCGAAATCACAGCCGACTACTTCAACAACCGCCGTAAGGACATCCTGCTGCAGCGCAACACGATTCCGGGTGTGGCCGGTTTCCACGACAAACCCTGGCAGAACTACGGTATCGTGGACAACTGGGGTATCGATGCCAGCCTGAACGCCCATCACAACTTCGGCCAGGTCCGCGTCAGCGCCCGCGGTACGTTCACCTTCGCCCGCAACAAGATCATCGAGTATGACGAGTTGAACCGGCTCTACGACTACCAAAAGGTGACCGGCACGCGCGTGAACGAGAACGAGCTCTACATCGCCGAGCGGCTCTACACCGAGGATGACTTCATCCGCACGCAGAACCCCAACGGAACCTACTCCTACGAACTGAAGCCGGGACTTCCGTCCGTCGCCCTTTCGGGAACCCTCGGCCCCGGCGACATCAAGTTCGTCGACATGAACCACGACGGCGTCATCGACAGCAACGACAAGGTTCGCGGCGTAGGTCACCCCTACAATCCGGAGATCAACTACGGTTTTGGATTCAACGTCGAGTACAAGGGCTTCTATGTCAGTGTCTTCTTCCAGGGTACGGGCAACTCGTCGGTTCTGCTGGCTTCGGGCAACAGCACCTTCTGGCCCTTCAACTGGTACGAGGACAAGGCCAACTTCCGCACGCTCTTCCTCGACCGCTGGACCCCCGACAATCCGAGCCAGGACGTGACGTCGCCCCGTCTGCACAGCCACTACAGCCACAACGTCAACAAGGAGCCGAACACCTGGTGGCTCCGCAGCGGCGACTTCCTGCGCTTCAAAAACCTCGAAATCGGATACAATCTGCCCAAGACAGTCCTGCGCAAGCTCCGCCTCGACGCAGCCCGGGTCTACCTGCTGGGGAACAACCTCGGTATTCTTTATGACGACATCAAGTACTGGGATCCCGAACAGGGCAACCGCAACAAGGGTATGAGCTACCCCATGTCCCGGACCTTCACGCTGGGTGTCGAAGTGAATTTCTAATTTAAGGAAAACAGACCATGAAACAGAAAATCGCAAAAATACTTTCAGTCGGATTGCTGGCCTGCACGGCCTGGTCGTGCAGTTTCCTTGACGTGTCCGACGAGTTGGCCGGCGGACTCTCCGACATTTCGCAGGTATTCAGCAATGTCAACCGGACCAAAAGATGGTATGGGCAAGTCTTCAACAACCGCCCGGACTACTCGGCCGTCTTCGTATCGTCGAGCCCGATGGGCAACCCCTGGGCATCGATGGCCGACGAGATCTATACCCGTGAGATGGAGAAGGCGGGCAAATACGTCGAATGGAACTCCTCCAACACCAACTGCTCCCGCTGGACGACGCTCTACGAGAGCATCCGTCAGGCCAACATCTTCCTGGAGCAGGCCCATGCCATCGTGGACGAGGGAGGTCCCGACGCAAACCGTCTGACCGAGGATCAGGTCAAACTCTACAAGGCCAACGTGCGTTTCATGCGTGCCGCCTACCACTACTATCTGATGGAGCAGTTCGGCCCGATTCCCATCGTCGACCACTCGATGACGCTCAACGACGACCTCGACCTTCCGCGCAACTCGCTCGACGAGGTGATCAACTGGATCGACTCGGAACTGGTGGCCTGTATGCAGGAGATGTATCAGGAACCGTACCATGATCAGGAGGACATGCGTGCCGTACCGACCAAAGGCACCGCCATGGCCCTGCGTGCGAAACTCTGGGTTTATGCTGCCAGCCCGCTCTTCAACGGCGGATGGCCCGAAGCCCTGGCCCTCACGAACACCGACGGGAAGCGGCTCTTCCCCGACTACGACGCAACCAAGATCCAGACGGCTGTAGACCGCCTGCGCGAATTCCTCGACTACGCCGAACAGGGCAACCGCTACTCGCTCTACAATACGGGTAATCCGACCTCGGACCTCTACAATCTGTTCCAGGAGTACAGCAAGGAGATCATCTGGGCCACGTCGACCAGTTCGTGGGGCAAACTCGGCGACATTGCCTTCGACACCATGGCCACACCGCGCTGCGAACCTCAGGGACAGGGCGGCCTCCACCTCCTGCAGGAGCTCGTCGACGACTTCTACATGAAGGACGGACGTCCCATCAAGGAGACCTCGTTCCTGTCCAAATCGGATCTCTATCCGGACAACGAAGCTGAAATGGGAACCTACAACGGTGTAGAGGTTTCGCGCATGTACGTCGACCGCGAGCCGCGTTTCTACAATACGGTCACCTTCTCGGGCATGAAGTGGCACATCAGCAAAAACGAAATCCAGTTCTACAAGGGCGGCAACTCCGACAACTCCGTAGCCGACGGTGCCCCGCGGACGGGCTACCTGCTCTACAAGCGCATGAACCACACGGTACACGGATCGGGCGTTTCGGGCGCCGTGACCTCGAAGTACCGTCCGTCGATCATCTTCCGTCTGGCGGAGTTCTACCTGCTCTACGCCGAGATGCTCAACGAACTGGAGCCGCAGAACGACGACGTGCTGAAATACGTGAATCTCGTGCGCCAGCGTGCCGGACTTCCCAACCTTGAGGAGCTCAACCCCGCCATCAAGGGCAACCAGGAGCTGCAGCGCGAAGCCATCCGCCGCGAAAGCCGGGTCGAGCTGGCGACCGAAGGCCAGCGCTACTTCGACGTGCGCCGCTGGATGATTGCCGACAAGGAGGTCGGAGAAGGCGGCCAGGGCGGCACCTTCACCGGCATGAACGTCGACCAGCCCGAGCCCGGGTATTACACCCGCACGAAGATGCAGAGCCGGGTCTTCAAGAACAAGAACTATCTCTTCCCCATTCCGCTGGACGAAATTCAGCGCAGCAAGGTTCTCGTCCAGAACCCCGGATGGTAGTTCCAAGAGACAACCCTTAAAATCAAAAACATGAAAAAGATCAGTATATTTCTGTTCGCAGCGGCGGCCCTGATATGGGGGGCCGGCTGCGAGAACAGTTCCGACACGGACGACGCCGTCACCGTTTCGGCCATAGCGCTGGACTCGTCGCTCAGCGGCGGCATCACGATGGTAGTCGGCGAAACGACCAACATCGCCGGGAAAGTCTCCGTCCTGCCCGAAGAGGCTGCGGGACTCCCCGAAAGCTATCATTCGTCGGACACGTCGATCGTGACGGTCGATGCCAACGGTGACGTGAAAGCCGTATCCGATGGTCTGGCGATGATTACGATCTCCGTGGGCGGGAAGAATGCCCACTTCGAGGTGAAGGTCGAGCCCAAGAAGATTCCCGTGGAGACGGTGACGCTGCCCGACGAGTGGAAAGACGGAGTTACCCTGAAGGCCGAAGAGACGATGGATATCGCCAACAAGGCTGCATATACGCCGTCGACTGCCACCCACACGTCCGAAAGCTACGCTTCGTCGAACGAGGAGGTGGCTACGGTCAGCGCCGAGGGTATCGTAACGGCCCTCAAGCCCGGAGAGACGGAGATCACGATCACCATCGACGGCAAGTCGGCATCGTTCACGCTGACGGTCGAGAAGATCGCCGTCGAGACGGTCACGCTGCCCGACGAACTGGCCAACGGCATTACGATGGTCATCGGCGAGACCCGGAATATCGCCGGGAAAGCCACGATTGCCCCCGAAAACGCCACCTACCAGACCGAAACCTACAACTCGTCGGACAAGAGTGTGGCTACGATCAGCGAAACCGGCGAAATCGAGGCACTCGCAGCCGGTGAGACGGAGATTACCGTTACGGTGGACGGTGTCGATGCGAAATTCACGCTTACGGTAAAGGCTGCCGCTACCCTGATTCAAGAGATCACGCTTTCGGTGACGAGCAAGGAGATCGATCTCGGTGAGACACTGGATCTGATTCCGCTGCTGACGATTACCCCGGCCGACAACACCGAAGGGGTAACGTATGCCTCCTCCAATCCGGAGATTGCAACCATCGACGACAAGGGTATGATCACGAGCAAGGCCGTCGGCGAAACGACCATTACGGTATCGGCCAAGGATCATGCGGATGTCAAAGCCGAACTGGCGCTCACCGTCTGCGGAGACTATGACCGGACCGGTTGGACCATGAGTGCAACCTCCCATGATTTGCCAACGACTCCATTAGGACACAGCGTTACGGCAGCATTCGACGGAGATGCCAACGGCACCTCGAACTTCGGTCTGACCCGTCCGGGTAAATCCTCCGGAGGTATAGACCTGAGATCGGAACCTGATATTCAGATCTGGTTCGTAGTCGACTTAACGAAAGTCCTGAAAGTAAATTATCTGCGTATCCGCCATATCTCCACAAAGCAGGCCGATTACGGAACCCGCTGGCACAAGTTCGTAGAGATTCTGGGCAGCAATACGGGAGAAGACGGCAGTTGGACCTCGATCGTTACCAATCTCGATTTCGACAGCATATCGAGTGTACTGAGTAACCAAGAGACCGGAAATATCCAGATTCCGCTTTCGGAATATCGGTACCTGAAATTCGTCAGCGACAAGAATTGTTTCGACACGACCGGTAACACGGCTCAAATTAATGAGTTGTATTTCGGTCTCGGCAAAACGAACTCGGATGAATAACCGGTTTCCGCTTTTGCTTCGACAATCGGCATTCGGTTGTCGAGGCGAAGGCGGGAAATCCAAAATCAAAGGAAAAATATGAAAAAAATAAGTATCTGTCTGTTTGCCGCAGCCGCTCTGCTGGGCATCGGCTGCGACGACAAGGTCCCCGAACCCGGAACGCTCGACGTTCCCGTGCAGAGTGTCACGCTCGACGATGAACTCAGCGGCGGCGTTACGCTCGAAGTCGGCCAGACGCTCGACGTGGCCCTGAAAGTGAATGTCGAACCCTACAATGCAACGGACCTGGCCGAAACCTTCTATTCATCGAATGTCGAGGTCGCTACGGTCAGCGCCAAAGGAGTCGTCACGGCCCAGAAAGCGGGTATCACCATGATCTCGATCTATGTGGGCGGCTTTGAAGTCTACTTCACCGTTACGGTCGTCGACCAGATCCCCGTCGACATCGAATCGATCGCCTTCTCCTCGACAAGCAAGGAGGTGACGCTCGGAGATGCCGATCTCGATCTGATGTCGCTGCTCTCCATCATGCCGGTCGATCAGAACGAAGGCGTCATCTTCGAATCGTCGGCAACCGACGTGGCTACGGTGGATTCCGAAGGCAAGCTCCATGCCCTGAAGGTCGGCAAGACGGTCGTCACGGCTACGGCTGCCAAGAACGAGGCCCTCACGACCTCCATCGAGATTCAGGTCGTCCGCTATGAGCTCGAAGATGCCGACCGTACCAACTGGTCGATGTCGTTCTCAAGGGAATACTACAACGACACGGCCATCGGCAGCTCGGCTACGGCCGCCATCGACAACAACGAGAACACGACACTCTCGATGGTACGCCCGGGCCGGTCATATGGTGGAGTGAGCGGCGGTGCCGCCACAGACGAAATCTGGTTCCAGATCGACCGCGGCGAGAATGCAGGAAAGGTCAACTACCTGCGGATCCGTCACCGTCCCGAAGGCGGCGGCAGCAACAACATCCTGGTTCGCTGGTGGGGCTTCAACCGCATCGAGGGCAGCAACAATGCCGACTTCTCGAATGCCGAAGTGATCGCCACCAACGTATCGCTGACCCCCGACCCGAGCGTTTACGAGAATCTCCTGACGGACAACATCGTATTTACGAGTGAGACCGAGTACCGTTACCTGCGTTTCGTCGGTTTCAACTACGAGGGTGACACGAAGGGCTTCTACTGCTCGCCCAGCCCCGGCAGTACGATCCAGATCAACGAGTTCTACCTCGGTCTGCAGACCAAGATCACCGAGGAGTAACCCGATACCGGGCATCGGACACACGGACCATGGCGCCCGCAAACCGATGCCCGGTTCTTCAAGCATCGGAAAGGGCTCAAAGATCGCGCTTTGGGCCCTTTCCTTTCGAAAAACCCAAATTCATGAAAAGCATGTTGCGAAAAAGATTCTTGACACTGGCCGGAGCCTGCCTGTGGCTGCTGTCGGCCCAGGCCCAGGCAACGCTGACGGAGCGTGCGGCCGGAGCCTCCGACCTTCCGCTGGTCGCAGACGCCGGGTGTGCCGTTCTCTGCTACGATGCCGCGGATGCCGCCGTCGTGGCCACCGCCGCGGAGCTCTTCTCGGCCGACGTCGCCCGGGTGACGGGACGTCCGCTTCCGCTCTCCGCCGACGGCAACCTCCCCGACAAAAGCCGCTATGCCGTGATCGTCGGAACGATCGGCCAAAGCCGCTGGATCGACGAACTCATTGCCGCACAAAAAATCGACACCACAGGTCTGACGGGCGCCTGGGAACGCTACACGATGCGCCTTGTCGAACGGCCCGGACACGGCGTGCGCCGTGCGCTGGTCATTGCGGGCAGTGACCGACGGGGTGCGGCACACGGACTGATCTCCCTGTCGCGCGTCATCGGCGTAAGCCCCTGGTACTGGTGGGCCGACGCGCCCGTCACGCCCCGCGAACGGCTGACGCTCCACGTCGAGGCCTTCACCTCGAAGACCCCGACCGTAAAGTACCGCGGCGTCTTTATCAACGACGAGGACTGGGGTATCTACCGCTGGGCGAAAAACAACTTCGAGAAGGAGCTGGGAAACATCGGCCCGAAGACCTACGAGAAGGTTTGCGAACTGCTGCTGCGCCTCCAGGCCAACTACCTGGCCCCGGCGATGCACGACGCCACGACGGCCTTCTACCGGATTCCCGAAAACAAGGTCATTGCCGACCGCTACGCCATTGCCATCGGGTCGTCGCACTGCGAGCCCCTGCTGCTGAACACCGCCAGCGAATGGGACGCGAAGAGGTACGGCCCGTGGGACTACGTCCGCAACAAGAAGGGTGTGGACAGCGTGCTCACGGCCCGGGTCCGGGATGCCGCCCCGTATGAGAATGTCTACACGCTGGCGCTGCGCGGACTGCACGACAAGGCGATGGCGGGCAACGACGACCTGGATGCCCGCAAGGCCACGATGCAGGAGGCGCTGCTGGCCCAGCGTCAGATCCTCGCCGACGTCCTGGGGCGCCCGGCCGAGACCATTCCGCAGGCCTTCACCCCCTACAAGGAGGTGCTGGATGTCTACGACCGCGGGCTGCAGCTCCCGGACGACGTGACGATCATCTGGCCCGACGACAACTACGGCTACATGAAGCGCCTGAGCAGCCCCGCCGAGCAGAAACGCTCCGGGCGTTCGGGCGTCTATTACCACTCTTCCTACCTGGGGCGTCCGCACGACTATCTCTGGATGAACACCACCTCGCCGACGCTCATGTACGAGGAGCTGCGCAAGGCCTACGATTCGACGGCCGACCGGATCTGGCTGCTCAATGCCGGGGACATCAAGTCCTGCGAATTCGCCGTGGATTTCTTCCTCACGATGGCCCGGGACATCGACGCCTTCGATTTCGAACGCGCCGCCGACTACCGTGCGGAGTGGATGAGCGGGATGCTCGGAGCGGAGTATTACGACGAATTCCGCACCATCAGCGACACGTTCTACCACCTGGCCTTCATCCGCAAGCCCGAATTCATGGGCTGGGGATACCAGTGGGCCACGGACCGGCACGGCCGGGAGCGCAACACCGACACCGACTTCTCGTTCGTCAACTACCGCGAAGGCGACCGTCGTCTGGCCGACTACCGAGGAATTGCCAATCGCGTCTCGGCGCTGCTCGACGAGATGCCCGAGGAGAAGCGCGCCTGCTTCTACCAGGTGCTCTACTATCCGGTGAAGGGCTGCGAGCTCCTGAACCGCATGGTGCTGAGCGGGCAGCAGAACCGCCTCTACGCCACCCAGCAGCGCGCCGCAACGGATTCGCTGGCCGCCGAGAGCCGCCGCTGCTACGACTCGCTGCAGGTTATCACGAAGGGTTACAACGCCCTCTGCGGCGGCAAGTGGGACCATATCATGACCATGCGGCAGGGCTTCGCTTCGGCCTACTTCGAGCTGCCCGAACTGCGGAGCGCATCGCTGGCCCCGCAGCCCGAACTGGCCGTCAAGGCCGAGGGTGAGGCCGTCATGAAGGGGATGGGAAGCTACCACACCCTGCCGACGTTCGACACCTTCCTGCGCCGCACGCACTTCGTCGACATCTACAACCGGGGTGTCGGAGAGCTGGAGTGGCGTCTGACGCCGAGCGACGAGTGGATCGTCGCCAGCCGCCGTGCGGGCCGCACCCGCACCGAGGATCGGGTCGAAGTGTCGATCGACTGGGAGAAGGTACCCGTCGGCGAGGAGGTTTCGGGTTCGCTGACGATCGAGGATGCCGCCGGAGCCCGCAAGCAGGTGCTCGTCTCGGTCTTCAACCCCGCATCGCCCACCCGTGAGGAGGTAAAGGGGCTCTACATGCAGCACAACGGCTGCATCTCGATCGACGCCGCAGGCTTCCACCGCAAACGGGAGAACGACGTCATCCAGATGCGTCTGATTCCGAACCTCGGGGTGGAGAACGCCGCCGTCCAGATGGGCGACCCGACCCTCCCGAAACAGAACACGCGCCGCGACAGGGTGCCCTCCCTGGAGTACGACTTCTACACCTTCGAGCAGGGGTCGGTCGACGTCTACACCTATGTTCTGCCGACGTTCGTCATCAGCGCCGACCGCGGCTATGCCGGGCATGAGGCGACGAACCTCGAAACGCAGTACGGTGTGGCGATCGACGACGGTCCGGTGATGAATCCGTCGACCTCCTCGATCGAGTACGCGCAGATCTGGTACGAAAGCGTGCTGAAGAACTGCCGGGTGAACAAGACGACGCTGCACATCGCCCGGCCGGGCAAGCATACGCTCCGGATCCTCTGCGGAGATGCCGGCACGGTGCTCCAGAAGGTCGTCCTGGACTTCGGAGGCATGAAGCGCTCCTACCAGGGTCCGCAACCCACCCGGGTGGAGTAACTGCGTCCGCCGCAACCGCCCAGGCCCCGTGTACCGCCGGTACGCGGGGCTTTTTCGTGCGCTGCGCAGGCGTCGTCCGGAGGCGTTGAAGCGAAAAAGAGCCGACGGACTGAGTAAATCACCGGAATAAATCGTATATTCAGAAAACAGAAACCCGATTTATGAAACGATTTCTCCTCAGCATCGCCCTTTTGACCCTGGCCGGGCGGGGCGCGGCCCAAACCTTCACCCTGCAGTCGCCCGACGGACGGCAACGCATCGACCTGGATATCCGCAAGGAGCACGGCGCAACCCGCATCGGCTACGCCACGCAGTTCGACGGGCGTGCGGTCATCCTCCCCTCGGCGCTCGACCTCACGTTCGACAACCACACCTGGGAGCTGGCCCTCGGCAAGCATTTCGCGAAGACCGAACGCTGGTTCGACAACCTCGAATATACGGGCTGCGACACGCTCCGCCGCGATACCGTATGGCACAACGCCTACGGAGAGCGCTCGACGGTCCGCGACGCCTGGAATGGCCTGCGGATCCATCTGGCCAAACAGGAGGGTTCGAAATACCGGCTCGACATCGAGGTTCGGGCCTACAACGAAGGAATCGCTTTCCGTTACGCGCTGCCGATGCACCCCGAAGCCATCTACCACCGGCTGCTGTCCGAAAATACGGAGTTCTCCCTTCCCGAAGGGACCGAAGCCTGGTACACGCCATGGGCACAAGGCTCCTACGAACTGCGCCCCTTGGAGGGCTGGGAAGATGCGTGCGAACGTCCCGTAACGTTGCGCGTGGCCGACGATTTGTGGGTTGCCCTCGGGGAGGCCGCGCAGGTGGATTTTCCGCGCGGGAAGTTCCGGCTCTCGGAGACGAAACCCAACACGCTGGTTACGGTCCTGAACGACAACGCCACCGACCTCGTCACCCCGGCCGCCACGCCCTGGCGCGTGATCATGGCCGCCAACCGGCCCGGCGAACTGCTCGAACACAACGACATCTTCCTGAACCTGAACGACGCCTCGCAGATCGCCGACGAAAGCTGGATCCGCCCGGGCAAGATCATGCGCGAAACGCGCCTGACGACCGAAAACGCCCTGGCCGTGATCGACTTCTGCGCCCGGCACAAGATGCAGTACCTGTTGTTCGACTGGTTGTGGTACGGCCCGGCGTTCGACTTTGCGAGCGACGCCCGGAAGGTCGTGGCGCCGATCGACATGCCGCGCGTGGTGGCCTACGGCAGGGAGAAAGGCGTCGGCATCTGGCTCTACGTCAACCAGCACGCCCTCCAGAAGCAGGCCGAGGAGATCTTCCCCGTTTTCCGTGAGTGGGGCATTGCGGGCGTGAAGTTCGGATTCGTGCAGTTCACCTCGCAGCACTGGTCCGAGTGGGTGCACCGCCTGGTGCGGCTCGCCG
>CALUMM010000005.1 GCA_944321755.1 uncultured Alistipes sp. | reverse complement strand
TTGGCCGACTCCTCGAAATTCGGGCAGCGCGGTTTCGGGCGTATCGGTTCGCTGGAGGATGTGGATGTGATCGTGACCGACGCCAGGGTCTCCGAACAGATGTCCGCGGCGCTCGAAGAGGCCGGTGTGGACCTGATCGTCGTCAAATAAAAGCTCCGCCGCCCCGACCTCCTGCAGGGAGGTGTGGCATTGGCGGGCCGTAATCCGTACAAAGCGACCATGGAGAACGATTCAGAATGCGTCTCCACGGTCGCCTTTCGAATTCAAGACAGGCTGGCTATTCGACCGCCGTATATGTAAATTCGTCGAAATCGGCCGGCAAGCGGAGTTCCGAACCTCCGTTCAAGGCATACATTCCTACCATGGTTCCGGTAAATCCCCACCCCGGAGTTCCTTCATCGCTGAGGTAGGAGGCATTTTCGACCACACCTGCCGGAAACCACTCCCGACCGTCGTAGCTGTAGAAGAAACTGCGCTGCAACCCCTCAACCCGGACCTTCAACGACAGAGGGCTTCGGGAAATATTCGGAATGAGAGCCGTCACGACCTTGACGCCGTCCCTGCCGCGCACCTCCTCCAAAACCAACCGGGAACCGTCTTCATCGTCGGCCCGTAATGAGAAGGAGATGTGGCTGCGCGTGTCGTAGTAGCAGACCAACCCGGCCTGCGCCGAACCCCGAGGCGTAAAATCCATGCGCAGAGTCGCTTCATAAGAGCGGTCCGTTTCACGCTGCACGACAATGTTCCGGGCTTGGATCTCCTCCAACGTACCATCACCCGTATAGAGCCTCAACCACCCCTTGCGTTCGCTCAACGTACGGTCGGCATACACCGGATTGCGCACATTCAGCCACTGGATACCCAGGCTGTCGCCGGAGAAGTCATCGCTCTGGCGGGTGCGGAGCGGCGTAAAAGGCAACTTCGGAAACGGATAGGTGTCGGGCAGCGAACGCCCTTCCCGCACACGGGGCCAACCGTCATCGCCCCACCGCACGGGATAAAGGCTCGTTTCCCGGCCGAGTTGGCTTACCCCCTTACGGCCGTAGGTCGTACCGACGGGTTTGCTCCGCCGCTGCGTAAGCACGGTGACATACCAATCGCCGTGCTGCGTGGAAAACATCTTGCCGTGGCCCTGGTGCGAATTCAATGCCATACTGTCGTACTGCGCAAGGAACGGATTTCCCGGGAAACTCTCGTAGGGACCGTATATCTTTCTGGAACGCGCCAGCAACTGATGATGACCGTTGTAAACCCCGCTCGATGCCGCCATCATAAAATAGTAGTAAGCGCCGCGCTTGATCAGATGCGGGCCTTCAGGAGCCGATTTCCGACCGTCGGTCTCCATCCAGAACGGGCCTTCGACCACCTTCGTACACGTTGGATCGAGTTTCACGATCTGCGTACCGTTGCCCGTCGGGATCCCCGCGGCGAAGAGCATGTAATGCTGGCCGTCGTCGTCGACGAAGTGCGACGGATCACTCCCGTAATCGGTGATCTGTACGGGTTCGCTCCACGGTCCGTGGATGGAGCGCGATTTGGTCATGTAATTCCCGCGCACATTGACCGAGCGGTCCTTAGCCAACTGCACCAGACAATAGAAGACATAAAACTCCCCGTCGTGATAGGAGAGATCGGGGGCCCACAACCCGCAACCGTCATAGAATTCCGTCAGATCGATCGGATTCCCGTCATCGAAGACGTAGCTCACCTGCTCCCAATGGACCAGATCCTTCGAATGGGATATGGCCAGGGCCGGAAAATACTGGAACGTGGAATTGATCGTGTAATAATCCGTACCGACACGGATGGTGGAGGGATCGGGGAAAAAGCCCCGGATCACCGGATTGGTATAGCTCTCCTGTGCCTGGGCACAGTACCCCGACAACACGACCGCGGACAGATATGACCAGAAACCAATCTTCAAAAGACTCTTTTTCATGTTTTTTCGTTTTTTCGTTTCGACACCGGTTCTTCAAATCCGGCACCCTCCGAATTCGGCACCCGGGATCCGAGGAGCGGGGGGGGGCATCCGGGTCTTCGCAACCACTCACTCCGCCGCCTCGATGCGCACGTTGAACAACGCCGCCGGCACCTCCGCAGAGGGGTGTTTCACCCGAATCTGCAACCGATCGGTCACGAGATCCTCATCCAGCACGATTTCATTGATTGTTTGATGGTTATCCTCGCAACGAAAGACCACACGCCCTGAGGCATCCGTCAACTCATAGGTACGGACGCAGAAGGGAATCACCCGTTCGGGATGCCCCATCTGCACCGACTCCAACGGGTGGTCGAAATCGGTATCGAAATAGAGCCGGATGCACCGGATGTGTTGCGGGGTCTCCCAACGGAAAACGATATACGGATCGGGGTCGTGGGGGGCAGCCACCCACGCATTGGGTCTTGTCGTCGGACGCACATACCCGCCGACGGCTTCGGAAGCCCCGAAAGCCTCGATGGCCGGAGCGATGCGCATAGCGATGTTCTGCCCTGCAGGACGCCGGTCGGGACACCAGAATTCGAAGGCATCGATTCCGCTGTCGGGAGGCGGTGTCTGACACCCGTGGTTGTTCACCGCCTCGTTGAACTTGTTGAATACCGAAACGATACCCGTGCAGCGCCAGCGGCTCGTGCGGATCCGGACCGCTTCGTTGCGCAGGAAGGTCACGAATCCGTACTGTTCCGCAGGAAACGGGCGCGTAAAGGCGACCGACACCCGGCTCACCCCCTTCCGGAGAGGGATCCGCACCCGTTCGACAATCGTATCAGGCGTATAGTTGAGGGGCTTCTCCGCGTGGCGCAACTCGGCCTCCAGGGCGGTATCGACGGCAGCATCGGCCTCGATTTCAAAGGTGTAACGAATCCCCGGCTTCATGGGCAGCATCTGTGCCGCGGAGTAGTCGAGGGGTATCCAGGGACCGTCGAAGGGAATCTCTTCGAGCGACAACTCGCTACCGGCCCTCACCGTCGCCACGGCAGCCAGGTCGCCGAAGGTATCCAAGGGTATACGGGGAATGCTCTGCCCCGCGATATTGAGTCGGCGCTGCAACTCCCGCATCCGTTCCGGGTCGCAGAGGGCCGCAGGCTGCAGACCCGACTGCAGGCAGAGAGCCGCGGCCATACCGACAGCCTGACCGCCGAGTCCTGCCGTTGCCATGACCCGCGTCGAACCGTGTGCCACGTGAGAGGCGCTGATGCAGCGCCCGGCCAGGAACAGATTGCGGATGTCACGGCTGTAATAGCACCGGTAAGGAATTTCGTAGATGCCCTTTGCATGGTACTGGATACAGCCGTTGCGATGGCTGTAGACCCCTTCTGCAGGGTGAAGATCGATGGCCCAGCCACCGTATGCGACCGCATCGGGATGGTGTCGCTGTTCGATGATGTCCTGCTGCGTGAGCATGTAGTCGCCCTCGAAACGGCGGCTCTCGCGTTTTCCGGGGATCGTTCCGACCCACGCGAGGGTCATGTTCTCCGCCTCGGGGAATTTCCCGGAATTCTTGATGTAATCCCAAACCCCGTATACCACGCTCCAGAGATCCCACTTGATTCGTTCCGTATCGTGCACCGTATCGAGTCTTCCGCCGTATTCGAGCCACCAGAAACGGCATCCATGCTCGGCGGCATTGATCTTCTGCCAGCGAGGAATCGCCGTAATGTCCTTGAGAGCGTAGGAAGGGGGGACGAACCGCACGGGTTTGCCCGTATCGACGCTGTAGAAATAGATCGAATGCCCGAGGAGTTCCCCGAACTCCCCCTTGTCGGGAGCGAAACGCTCGCCGTAGCAGCTTTTCTCTTCGGCGCCCATGCGGAAGGCGGCGCCGGCCTGATAAGCGATGACTCCGTCTCCGGAGGCATCGCAGAAGAGCCTGCCACAGATCTCGTAGAAGGTCGAATCCTGCGGGCAGAAGGCATGGAGCCGCAAAATCGTATGAGCATCGCTCTTCTCCACGTCGAAGACCGCGGTATTCAGCAGCAGGGTGATATTCGGTTCCTGACGGACCTTTTCGAGGAGGATCGTATCCAGGATGACCGGATTTCCCTCGGGATTCCGGTAGAGGTTCTCGACGAGGATCTCGTCGACCAGGCCGCCTTCACGCGACCAGCGGTTGTTGTTGCCCAGATGGGAAGTGGCGCCCAGAATCCAGAGGCGGACTTCGCTTGAGGCGTTTCCGCCCAGCACCGGGCGATCCTGGACAAGTACGACCTTTGCACCGGCACGCGCCGCAGTCACGGCCGCACAAATTCCGGCCAACCCGCCGCCCACGACGACGAATTGCGCCTCCAGACGGCAGGTGCGCATCTCCCGTCCGGACGATGAAAATGGTGAACTGAGCATGATCTATCGCATTGTATTTTTATGTTTCCACTGAAAATTGCGCCGGATGCCGGCCCCCAGCAGGACGAGCTGCGCTCCGACCGCCGCAATAAGTACACGGCCCGACGAGGCGGCGATGCCCAGCACAACGATAATGAGTCCCGAAACGGCGATTCCGAGACCGATGACCCGTCGGCTGAAGGCGTTGTCCGAGGAGGAGGTATCCGCACCGGACTCCTCGCAGCGTTCGCGGGCCTTCTCCCGTTCCCAGGCCTCATACGCCGCATAGCGGTCGGCACAGCGTCCTTTCAACGCATAGCTGATTTCGAACAGCAGCAACACGAGCACCGGGAACGTGACTCCGAGAACCATCTCCCCGGTCCGGTCGAGTGAGAACCCCAAGGCCGGAGTTACGAACTTGAACAGCATGTTCACGGCCAGACTCGACAGCGTCGTGGTCAGGACCGAGAAACCGGTCTGCCGTTTGGAAAAAAGCGTCCAGATGATCGGCAGATAGAGCGGCACGCCGGTCAGGGCGGCGACGCTGATGACCACGTTCACGATTCCGCCCATCCCGGGGATCAGCAGCGCCACGACGATGGCCATCACACCGAAGGCCACAGTAGCAATGCGGGCGACCCGCATCAGGGTCCGGTCGGAACTTGCAGGCCGCAGACGGCGGAAGAGATCGTTGGTAACTACGCCCGATGAGATGTTCAGCGTAGCATTGAGCGAACTGGCCGTGGCGAAGATCATCCCGCCGAGCATCAGTCCCAGCAGCCCGACGGGCAGGACCTCGCGGCACATGAGCAGGTAGGCGCCCTCGGCGCCGAGGGCGTCGAGCGTCGGGTCGACCCAGCGATACAGCATCGGCGGCAGCATCCACAACACCGCACTGACGACATACAGTCCACCGAACAACAGCCCGACATTCCGGGCGCTGCGGCGGTTCCGGACGGTTGTATAACGCTGGACATAGGCCCAGTTGCCACCGAGGAAGATGGTATTGTAGATGCCGAAGGCGATGATGAATCCGAGGGTATATTCGTTGTTCGTCAGGTGAAAGAGCTCTTCGGGGGCCGTGCGGAGGAACTCCGCGACACCGCCCGCGCGGTCGAACGACATCGGTACGACGATCAGGACGGCGGCCGTGAGGATCACGAACTGCAGCACGTCGGTCGAGACTACGGCCCACAGTCCGCCGGCCGTCACGTAGAGGATGCAAAAACCTCCGAGCAGCAGGATGCAGGCGTTGAGCGGCAATCCGGTCGACACCTCAACGATCTTGGCCACCGGATATAGGAATGCCCCTGTGGTGAACAACGAGACAAAGAGGAAAAGATAGGTGTAAATCTTCTGCGTGGAGCCCCCCAGGCGGTGGGTGATATACTCTGCGGCGGTCAGGGCATGGGTTCTGTGCCAGCGCGGGGCGATGAACCACCCCACGAGGAAGCCCGCGACGGCCATGGTCCACTGGATGGCCACCGACACCCACCCCGAAGTATAGGCGATGGAGCCCCAGACCACGAAGGTCCCGGCCGAAAAGAACCCCATGAAGAGCGACAAACCGCTCATCGGCCATGGAACAGCTCCTCCGGCCGCAAAAAACGACTTCATGTTGCGGCCCTTGCCCGAAAACGAGAGTCCCATGGCAACGACCCCCACGGCAAACACGGCGATGGTGATATAATCCAACAGTTGCATCGATCCGATCTGTTATTGATTGAAACGTTTTGAGAGTTGTGAGACGAAACAGAGCTTCAGGGGATCAGGGCCTTGTTGTAGACGGCCACCTTCGAAAGGGTCCCCCGGAAATTCTTCATCTTCGCACTTTCGGGCTGTTGCAGCCCGGTTTCGCGGATCACCTCGCTGACCGCCTCATAAGCTTCGCCCACGGTCCCGAGGCGTCCGGCCGCCGAAGCGTCGCGCGTATTCTGTACGATCCCCGTGCGGCTCTGCAGCAAGCGGCCGTCGGCATACACCGCGGCACGCCCGCGGTCGAACACGCAGGTGATCTCCACGGGTGTACCGGCCCGGTAGGCATTCGGAGCCACCACATCGGTATGGTTCTCGATACTGCCGATGCGGAACACCACCCCGCCTTCGGAGGTCAACTGCACGCTCCAACCGGCATTCCCGGTTTTGGGGATACGCGCCAGCGGGGTCATGTTGGCCACCTCATCAGCCTCGACCGTAAACCGCACCGTCATGGCATCTCCGTAACCGACAAAGCGGTCGAAAAAGTAGAACTTGCGGTCACCGGAGAAGCGGACGGGTTCCTTGCTGGCGAGTTCCCACACAGCATCCCCGAAGAGGTGGAAGGGCTGTTTCACAACCGACAGTCCCTCCACAGGAGGCTTCATGAAGCAGACATCGTCGATTTCGAGCCACTCACCGCCGTCACCCTGCACCATAATCTCGACCTGTACGCTGTGGTTCGTCACCTCGACCTCCGGAATGACGACCTCGGTCCACTCCCTGCCGGGGGCGATATGCGCCACGAGACGCCGTTTTCCGTAGCCCGACACGGCAATCCAGGCTTTGCGCTGACCACCCGACGAGCGGACCTTGGCCGTGAGCATGTAGTTTCCGTTCTTGAGGTGATAGAGCGGCTGTGCGACCTGGACCGAATACCAGTCCTTCTGCCCCAGGCGCAACTTGTAGTCGTCGCGTGCCGCATCGCCCCGGACCACCTGCACAGCCGACTTGTCGCCGGAGACCTCCCACGACACGGGGTTTCGGGGCGAGATCTTGTCCTGATTGTACTCGAAACTGCCGTTCGGAAGCAGATTGACTCCCGGATAGTCCCGGGCGTAGAAACGAAAATACTCGAAGACGCTTTCGCCAGGCAGGTGTTCGGCCTCCACGCCGCCGCAACCGTTCAGCGCCGTGAGCCATACGGCCTGTTGGGCCGTGAGTTCAGGCCACTCGGCTCGCGCCACGACCACGCCATTGTCGTAGAAAACGACCCCTTCAGGCGTGTACTCATAGGCGTCAAGGAACCACCCCTGCTCGTTCATCGCAAAGGGCACATGCGCCCGATGGACCCACGGCAAGCGCCGCTCCTTCTGTCCCAGGTGGACGTACAGGTTGTTGCAGCCCATCCAGGACTTGGAATCCACCTCGTAGGAGTCGATTTCGAAGATGTGGTTGTTGGGGCGGCGGCTCCCGGCCTGCCAGAACGACGAGTGCACGCCGCGGCCTGCCATGAAGGGTCTCGAAAGGCATTCGTAATAGCCGTACCCGAAATCGCGCAGGCTGATGATCCCGCCGCCGGTATTCTCCAGTTTGCCGTCGATCATCTCCTGACGCGCCACGACGTGCAGTTTCCCATCCCTGACATACACATTCTCCTTGCGGTTCAATCCGTTGATATAGGTACCGCTTTTACGGGCGCCGACCCGGAAATACCAATCCTTTTCATTGACCTGGTCGCCGTCGAACTCCTCGGCATAGACCAGTTCGTAGCCTTTTCCTTCGGGCGGAGCCGCATGGAGCGATTCCGCAGCCGCCAGAGATACGATGGCAAGTCCCACCAGAGGCCAGCCGTTCCAATTCATGCGATTATTCATCCAATTCATTTAATTAGCGTTCATTCTGTTTGTTCTCGTTCCGGAACCCGGGGTTCCGGTTTTCAATCGGCATCAGCCGCCGCCCTGCGTCTGTAAACGCGGACGTAATCCACCTCCATGCAGCTGCCGTCCAGCATCTCCGGATCGATCGTCCCGGCCCAGGGAACCACCGCCCCGCTGAGCCAGATGCGTGCCGGATTGTCGTATCCGGCCAGGAATGTGCTGCGCCGCAACTCCCTGCGGTCGAAGTAATAGATCAGCTCCTGACCGGTCCAGGCCAACCCATAGGTATGGAATTCGTCGGCCAGATTCAACTCCTGCGCAATGTCCATCGCGGCGAGTTCCACCCACTGCGTTCCATCGTGGTACTCGATCCTGTAATCCGAGATCAGATCGGTCCACACCCCGGCATTCTTCCAGCCGTTCACGAACTGGACGCAACCGATCGTCCGAGCCTCAGGCAGCGTGAATTCGACCCATTTGCCCCCCTCTTCATTCAGGACGTAGGAGGTATCGATATCGCCGTCGGTCATCGCCGAGGGCTTCGAGTCGTTGTATCCGCCGCTGACCGTAATAGAGGCCTCAGCAGCGTAGTTAACCAGCCCGGCGGGCAGGTTGCCAGCATCGTAGGTCGTCGGATCCGGATACTCGGTTCCGGTAATGCAGCCGTAGAGGATGAATTCGCGGATATGGAAATGCGCGGCATGATTCGACGAAAAACGAATCCGGTCGGTCGTAACCGGCATTTCAAGCGGGATGTTGTATCCGGCTGAAGCGCCCAGCGGGAAGGTTTCGCCCGACGTTTGCGTTCCGTCGGCCGTCTCGCGGTGGATATTCGTATTCACCTCATTCGGATAGTGCCCCTCGTTGATATCGATTTCGTAACCGTATTTTCCGGCTGCGAGATCGGGCTCCAGCGTTCGGATCCAGAACGAGTTGTTCGTTCCGTATGCCCGGGCATAGCGGTAACGGCACTCATAGTAGCCGTAGAGAAACGTCTCCTTCGTCCAAAGGTTGGCAGCCGTCCACTCCTGACCGCCCCGGCTCTCCCTGCGGTAGCAGAGTTTGAGCGTTCCGTCCGACACCACGGCATTCTCGCGCCAGCGGCTGCTCAGGCAGTTCGAACTGGGGCCGTTCTGCGACGTCCAGCGCTTGTCGAGGTCCTGCTCGCCGCCATCGAACTCATCGGCCCAGACCAGTTCCCAGTCGTCGAGATCGAGGTCGGCACCCGGATATTCCGGCTCTCCGGCTTCCGAATCCCCATCTTCCGAGGGAATACCTGTAAACTCCGGAATATCGGGAATATACCGGGTACAGGAGGCCGTGCCCGTCACGAGAAGAGCCGCAAACGCTATCCATATAAACCATCCGTACTTCATCATTTCCGTATTTTATGCAAAGGTTCCACTGTTTCGGCGAGCAGTTCCGCACGGGCTCCCTCGCGGGTTTCGAGCCGGTAGACCGGCGACCATTCCGAAGCGATCTGCCATTGCCGCAGGGCCCGGACCCGCAGGTAGAGAGTCTTTCCTTCGGGGACGAACGGAATAAAGCAGCAGCCGCGAAGTTGCGTTGCAATGCGTCGGACCTTCGTTTTGAAATCGGGAGACGGCGCGTATTCGACGACATAACGATATTCGCCAGTCTCGACCGGATATCCGATGCCAACGGTTCCGCCGGAATAGCTGATGCCCCGGATCTCGGGCGGCAGATATCCCGCACGGTTTCCGACGATTTCGAAGATCTCCGAGCGGCTCTCTCCTGCGGCATTCACGGCCACCAACTGCAAGCGGCAACGTTCGCCGTGGCAAAGGCCCTTCACGGTAGCCATCTCCAGATTCTCCCCGACAAGCACACATTGGTCGGGACACTCCGCTCCGTAATGTAGTTCGTAACGTGTCGCATCGTCGGAACGTTTGAAATAGACCCGGATCCGTCCGTTCGCAGCCCGCACGCAGAGCGGCTGCGGAGCGGCCGGAGGCGTCAGACAGAGAAGCGTATCGAGCAATTCGTATCCCCGGGGATTACAGAGTGCCACCCGGCGCCGGGAGATACCCTGCGACAACCGCCCCAGCGGCACGTCGAACGGTGTATCCCCCGGCATGATATCCTTCAGGGGAAGTTCCGAGCTTGCGAGCGGTTCGCCCCGGAGTCCGAAATCCCGCACTTCGATCCGGTAACCGCGCAACGCATAGGCAGGGAGGTCCCGAACGCCCCGGGGAACGATCCTCACCCGGCAGTCCGCCTCCGACGTCCGGAAAAGTTCCATCGCCCGGACTGGCGCGAAACTCCGGCGAGCCGTCCGGTAGGCGGCCTTGCGGTTTCCGTAGGCATCGACGATGCCCCAGGCCCGATTCTCCGAGAGCGGCGTGTTCCAAAGCGGATGCGGGGAGCGATGCGTACTGCGGTAGTCGTTGTAGCACCACAGCGAAATCCCGAACAGGTCGGGAGACCCCTGCATTTCGGCAATGGCCGCCGCTGTCGGGGCATACGAAGCATCGAGGCTGTCGCCGATGAGCCGGACGCCGAACTCGGACATGTAAACCGGTTTTTGAAACTTGCGTGCGACCCGTTCAGCATTCCGGCGCCAGCAGCTCGAATAGATGTTCAGGGCCGTGAATCCGTTGCTGAACTGCGAGGGATCATCCTCCTGCCAGTGTGCGGTATTGGACACCTCGATGGCCGGGCGCGACGGGTCGAGTTCGTTGACATGCGCCACGGCCCGGCGGACATACTCCTTCACGCGGGGATTGACCACCCGGTCTCCAATCTCGTTCCCTACGCACCACGCCACCACCGAAGGATGATTGCCGTGGAGGTCGACCATCCGCTCCAGCCATTCGAAAGCCCGGGGATTCTCCGGATCGGCAAAGGCGCTGGTCCCCCAGACCGGGATTTCGTCGATGACCAGCAGGCCGATCTCATCGATGTAATCGAGCACGTCGTCGGGCAGCGGGACGTGCGACAGGCGTGCCATGACGGCCCCGGCGGACTTCATGCCGTCGAGTTGGCGGACATAGACCTCACGGGGCAGCGTATTGCCCGTAAAGCGGTCGTCGGCCACCCAGTTGTATCCCGCGACACGCACCGGTTCGCCGTTCAGCAGGAACGCCCCGTTCTCCACGGCGACCTTCCGGATGCCGAAACGAGTCCCGGCACATCCTCCGCAGGCGCCGTTTACAACCAGCTCCACCTCCGCGGTATAGAGTTCCGGAGTATCGAAATGCCACAAATGCGTCTGCTTGCGCGAAAGATGGAAATGCTCCCGAAGCACGCTGTCGCCGGGTGCAAACGTCCATACCGAACGTCTTTCGGCCAACAGACTGCCCTCTTTCAAAATCCGGCATACGACATCGGCAGTTTTCGGGGCTGTCCCGGCATTGCGGATTCGGATTTCGAATTCGACCTCCGAGCGCCCGGTATCGAGGTCCGGGTCCGCATGGATCCGAATCTTCTCGGGACGGAGCAATTCATCGATCCGCAGTTCGACCGGTCGGCGGATCCCGCCCCAACTCATGTAGGCACCCGTCCGGTAATCGTTGTCGACGCGCACGGCCAGGGAGTTACACCCGTCGGGCACAAGCAGCCGTGTGACATCGAAATCCTGCGGGAAATAGCCTCCGAACACCTCGCCGACCGACACTCCGTTGACCCAGACGCTGTAATTCACGTTGACCGCCTCGAAGTGCAGCCGCACGATCTTTCCGGCAAGTTCGGCCGGGGTTTCGAACGTCGTGCGGTACCAGGCGTATCCGGCATAGTCGGCATATTCGTTTCTCAGTTCCCAGTTTCCGGGGACGGCGATGCGGTCCCAGCCCTGCGGGACGAAAGTTGCGGCATACCATTCCTCCCGAATCCCCGCATCATAGGGATCGATCCGGAAATCCCAGACTCCATCGAGCGAAATGCGGAGTCTGTCAGCAGCCGGTGAGGCAAGAGCCTGCAGCGAGAGGCCGAAAAGCAAAAGCAGACGAAAGATTCTCATCATGGGTTCGTTCAGGTTTCAGGAATGTTGGCACTCACAATATTACACTATTTTTTTCTTACATGCTCCGTCCGCGGACAGAAGAATCGTCGGTAACGTTTACGACGATTTTTTCCATGGAACTCCGGAGCAGGTCTCCAAATTCAGCATTCGCAGGTCCACAGATAGTCAACCGCTCTCCCCGGCGAGTTTCTTGGCATACGAGCTTTCCGTTGCAGACGATACGCAGGGGATTCCCGCATGTGGAAGTCACCCGGCACTCTGTGACCCGCCCGTCACGCCATGCCATGTCGATCGAGAAGCCGCCGCGAGCCCTGAGCCCTGAGACATCCCCTTCGCTCCAGGCGGCAGGCAAGGCCGGCAACAGGACAATCTCGCCGTCGTGGCTCTGCACAAGCATCTCGGCAATGGCTGCGGTGATCCCGAAATTTCCATCGATCTGGAAGGGCGGATGGTCGTTGAACAGGTTCGGGAGCGTACTCGACGCACAGATGTCCTGCAACAACGAGTATGCCCGTTCCCCATCGAGCAACCGGGCCCAAAGTGCCATTTTCCAGGCCTTGCACCATCCGGTTCCGCCATCACCGCGGATGTCGAGCGACCGTCGGGCCGCAGCGGCCAGTTCGGGGGTCGCAGCCGGAGTAATCAGTCCGGAGGGATACACGCCATAGAGGTGCGAGACATGACGATGATGCGGATCCTCCTCCACATAATCCTTGCGCCACTCCTGCAACTGTCCGTGTTTCCCGATACGCATGGGCGGCAGCTTCTCCCGTATGGCTCGAAAATGGCGGGCCAGCCTCCGGTCCCGGCCCAATACGTCGCAACACGAGGCCGCAATACCGAGAAGATCGTATGCGAGTTGTGTACTCAGGGTCGTACCCATGTCCAGGGCATGGGCCTTACCGTCCGGAGCGATGAAGCGGTTTTCGGGCGAGGTCGTCGGGCCGTAGACCAACCGGCCGGAACACGGGTCCTCGACCAGATAATCGCAGAAGAACAGCGCGGCGTCCCGAATCAGATAGCCGTATCGTTCGAGGATCGTCCGGTCGCCTGTATAACGGTAATACTCCCAAAGGTGCGTACAGAGCCATGCCGCGCCCTCGGTCCAGAAGAGCGACACGGCACCCCGCAATTCGCTGCAACCCCAGGGCGTGGTCCGCAGGGGCATCTGCCACCCCGAACAGCCGTAGCGCTCGGACGCAGCACGCTTTCCCAGCGGATACATCGCTTCCAGGCGGTCGAAGAACGGGAACATCAGTTCCGGAAGCCCGGTCGGCAGTGCGGGCCAATAGTTCATCTGGAAATTGATATTGAGCGTATAATCCGAGAACCAGGGCGGGTCGAAACGGTCGTTCCAAAGTCCCTGAAGATTGGCAGGCAACCCCCCCGGGCCGGGATGAGGAGATAAGCAGATAACGACCGTACTGGAACATGAGGACCAACAATCGGGGATCCTTTTCTTCGGCGGCCTTCCGAACCCGAAGATCGGTCGGGAGCGAAGTATTCTCCCCGGCGGGCAGGTGGAATGTCACCCGATCGAAATACGCCTCGTAATCCGTCGTATGACGGGATAACAACTCCGCGAAGGAGCGTTCCGTACCCCGGGTCAGACATCGATCCACATACTGCTGCGGCTCCTGCCCCGCAAAATCGCTCATTGCCGAGAGCCGGACCACGACTTCATCGCAACCTTCGAAAGCTATTCCGCAAGTATCAGCCGTAACACATCCGCTCCGTGCCCAGACATCCAGTCCGCAACAGAACGAGCTTCCACCCGCCTCGCACTGACCAATCAGGAAGAGGCGATCATTTCCCGAGGTGCGAACCGTAGCGCCTGTCGCCCGCGAAAGGGACACTTCACCCGTAAGACATCCGGGTTCCGAAGCCGTGAGCCGCAAGACGAACAGATCGTCGGGCGCCGAGACAAAGGCTTCACGTTCATAATGGACTCCCGCCACGTCGTAGCGGACCCGACAGACTGCATCCGCAAGGTCCAGGCTCCGGACATAGGCTTCGGGCACATCGTTGTGAACGAGCGTCAGCATCAGATCGCCCAAGGGTTGGAAACTGCCGTAACGGGGGTCATTGGGAGCCGTTCCGAAGCGTTGCAGCAGGGAATCGGCCGCGGCATAATCGCCGTCGAACAACAGTTGCCGAATCCGCGGCAGTTGCGCCTTCAACCCGGGACTCTCCCGATAAAAAGGACACCCGTTCCAGACTCCCGACTCGTTCAGATGAATCGTCTCCCGGACAACACCGCCGCGAACCATTGCCCCGACGTGACCGTTGCCAAGCGGCAAGGCCTCTTCCCAGACGGAAGCCGGGCGTTCATACCAGAGTCGATCCGTGCCATCGCTCCCGCCACGAAGATCCGTACCGCCCCGAACCGTAGAAGCGGCCATCAGGAGCAAGGCTCCGAAGATTCCCGTTATCCCGAATCTGTGATACATGGTTCTCAATCCGTATTCAAACGGTCGGGGCAGGTCTCAACCGGCCCACCCCGACCGTTTTACTCCTTGATGCAACGCACGGTATAACCGTGTCCGGTCATGCCGGTTGCCGTCGAGGTAAAGAAATTATTCAGATATTGCGCCATGTAGGGACGGTGGGCGCTGGCCGATCCCGTTTCCAGGAAGGTGCAGGCCCAGTAATAGGCAGTCGTTCCCTGCGTGGCGAGGCTTCCGCTGCCGACGCGCCGTCCCGCCAGCGGGAGTTTGAAGGCTTCGAAAACCTGTTCAGCCGTCAAGGTCGCCGCATCGCCCTTGGCCTGATTCAACAGGGCGCTCCACTCGGTATTCGTCGGGACCCGATACCCCTCCGGACAAGGATTCGAGGGACCGCCGCCGGGCTCCGTACTCCAGAGTTTGTCCTGTTCGCCCATCGGTTTCGAGGCTCCGCCCGCCTTGTGCTCGGCACCCGGCCGCCAGTCATAGCAGGATTGCGTCGTGGTCACGAACTTCCCGACGATCGTCGCAGGGTCGTTGTTCACAATGCCGGACGCATCGGTCGTCACGGCAATGGTGGCACTCGCCGACAACTGGTGGCCGTCGGAAGGACGCCCCCACTGATAATACCATCCGTAGGCCTCGCTGTCGTCCATCGACTCGGCAACACGTTTCGCACCCAGATTGCGGTCGAGCCAGACATACTCAATCCCCTTGTAGGTGAACGACACCTCGAAATAGTACAGCGTTTCGTCGTACACATCACCGACAGCCGTCCTTACCGACGCAGCTTCGCTGTATCCGATACCGGATTCGTTCACGGCATAGGTGCGGATATAATAGAGCGTATTGTCATCGAGGCCCTCCAGGGTCTGCTCGAACGCCGCACCCACCTGCGGTATCTCCGTTCCGGGGACTCGCGTCCACGCCGCCACGTCGAGATCCGGATCGGTACTGTAAAGCACGCCGCATTCGGAGATGTCGGATTTCGACGAAACGAGCGTTCCGCGGAGCGCAATGCTGCGATGCGTGAGCCCCTCGGAGCCGTAAGCGGGCAAGGTGAGGCTTACACCCGGGATGGCGGGTTCTTCGACGGTCGTGAAACGCACCTTCCCGCCATAGGAGGTGCCGAGCGAATTGACGGCATAAAAGGCGACATAATAGGTCGTCGCGGGCTGGAAATCCACGGCGGTTGCCGAGACCTTTCCCGCACTCGTCGGGAGGGTCGGCAACACGATCCGACGTCCGGACTCGGTTTCGGGATCGAAATCCTCCCGGTCGCTGTAGACAAAGCCCGCCTCTTCGAGCGGGAGGTTCCACAAATCGACGATCTCGCCGTTGAGTTCGGCGGAGAAATGAGTAATCGACGCAGCGGTAACCTCCAACGTCGCCACCTCGGGAATGCGGGTCTCCTCCGGCGTCGTGAAGACGATCTGATTGCCGAAGCCCACGGCCTCGCTGTTTCTCGTATAGAGACGGGCGTAATACTCCGTCGCACCGTGCAGCCCGGTGAGAGTCACCGACACGCGCCCCGACGCCTCGTCATAACTCCCGGGAACAGCTTTGACCCCCTCTGCGTCCGGATCGAATGCCAAACCGGGATCGAAATTCGCCTCTTCGGAATAGACGACTCCGGCCTCCTCAATCGGCGCGGCCCCGTCAAAGACCACCGTACCCGTAATGACGGCACGATCCCAAGCCAGGCCGGAGGCTGTAAGAGCATCCGTAGTAACGTTTGGCGGGAAGACTTCGAGCCCGGTTCCGTTGTCGCCGCCGCAACCCGACAAAAGGCCCGTCACGAGCAATAAAGATAAGATTTTCCGTTTCATATCGTTCCTATTTTCATATCAAAGTTTTGGATAGCAGGTTCCTGGCCATCGGCTAATACCCGGGATTGTTGGGGGCCAGGTTCGGATTGACGGTCAGTTCGTCAGCCGGCAGCGGGAAGCGCATCATGTTCTCCGTGATGTAGGAGAGCTGCGCTTCGGTCCATCCCAACTCACGGGCGAGGTGAGCCTTGAGCGTCGGGATGAAGGTGTTCCAACGCTTCAGATCGGGCCAGCGGTGTCCCTCGAAAAGCAGTTCTCGACGACGCTCCGTGCGGATGATCTCACGCAGCTCCTCCTGTGTCGTATAGGGCGGGCAGACCGTTCCGGCGCGTTCGAAAAGCGGAGTCAGCAGATTGGCCGCCTCGTTGAGTTTCGGCGCATCCTCCCCGGCGAGTTCACACAATGCCTCGGCACGCATCAGCACCACGTCCGAATAGCGCGTATAGGGATAGTCGTTGTCGGCATAGGATCCGTTCTCGAAATCGACGTACTTGCCGCACACGACAGTCCCGCCGTTCGCCTCACCCGCAGCATTCTCCATGGGGACAAGGGTGTTCCCTGCCTTGCGCTGGACATTCACCGCACGACGGGTATCCCCGGCCTCGTAGAGTCCGTAGGGCGAATAGTAGACGTGCGTCGCGGGCGACGAGACCATCATGGCCTCCGTGGTGGTGGGCACCACCGAAGCGTAACCGATATACCACTGGTGCATCCGCGTGAAGTACCAACCTGTGGAGGTGAGCCCGGCGGTACCGGGGAGATACCAGATCGCCTCCTTGTTGGCAGCCTTCTTCGTGCGGTCGAAAATATCCGCATACGAAGCCATCAGATCGTAACCGTACAGATCCTTGTCCCGCATGATCTCATCGAGCTTGTCGGCCGCGAGCTGCAACTTTTCGGCATCATGGAGCGGGTATCCCGACATCGTGAGGTAAACCTTGGCCAGATAGGTCTTCGCAGCCCCCTTCGTGGCCCGGCCCCCGTTCTGCGGATCGGTATAATCGTAACGGTCGTCAAGATAGGTCTCGGCAAACTTCAGGTCTTCGATGATCGTTTTGTAGATCTGTTCGACGGGAGTGCGCGACGGATAGAGCGACGCTTCGTCGTCGGCCTGCGGCGGGGTGAGCACCAGTGGCACGGCATCGAACCACTGCACAAGCCGGAAATACTGGAATGCCCGCAGGAAGCGCGCCTCGGCATGTACCCGGTTGCAGACCGTCTCGGTAATACCGTCTCCGGCCTTGATGCGCTCCAGGACGATATTGCAACGGTTAATGCAATTGTAGCAGAGTTTCCACATGCTTTTGAAATAGGCGTGGTCGGCACGGTAGTTCACCTGATCGACTTCGTGGTATACGTCGGTGGTGTTGCTCAGACCAACCCGCAGGTCGTCCGTGCTGAGGTCGTTGAGGAAGATCGTATAGACACCTACGGCTTCATCGCGCATAGCCGCATAGGCGGCATTCACCGCACCAATGGCATCTTCGTCGGTCTTGTAGTAATTCATCTCGGAGACGTAGCTCTTGGGGTCTTCCGTGAGGAAATCGTCACACGCACAGAGACCGAGACCCAACAGCGAGAACAAAATGGCTTTTTTCATGACGAATCGGTTTTAATAGTTGATCGAGATGCCGAACTTGTACATTCGGGAAAGCGGGTAACTTCCGTTATCCACGCCCCGGATCAGGCCCGTCGAGGTTGCCGCCTCGGGATTCCCCGGATAGTTCGTGAAGATGAATGGGTTTCCGAGTGTCGCAAAGAACTTCACGGAGCCGATCCCCCAACGCGAAGTCCACTTTGCGGGCAACGTATAGCCCAGGGTGATGTCCTTGCAGCGGATGAACGAGGCGTCATAGACGTTGAGCGTGCTGAGCACACGCGGATCCGATGCCGAAGCCCCGACTTTGTTGATATGGGTTGTCATATTGATCTTCGCCTGTGCGACCTTCTGCTCCTGGGTCATGTCGGCGGTCAGCGGGACATAGCGGTTCTCGTAGACCGAACGGAAGGTATTTGTATTGCCGGTCAGATAGTAGAACTGCACCTCGAAGGCATTGTAGGCCATATTGCCGTAGGAGTAGCTGAAATTCATGCTCAGATCGAGGTTCTTGTAGCGGAACGCCATGGCAAACCCTCCCGAGAAGTCGGGCAGTGCACTGCCCATGCAGATCATGTCCGCCTCGTTGAGCAGTCCGTTGTTGTCCTGATCCTTGTACCGGCGGTCGCCCTCCTCGGCTGTAGCCTGGAACGTTGCGGGCTTGGTGAGGATGCTCGCGTAGTTCCAGACGGGCAGCGACTCGTATCCGTAGAGCAGGCCGATCGGTTTGCCAACCTGCAGGCGGGTGATACCGGACTGCTGGTTGACGGTCCCGAGTTCATAGTAGTAGCCCGGGGCCTCCTGGCCGGAGAGTTTGGTCACCTTGTTGCGGTTGAACCCGATATTGAAGTCCAGCGTCCAGGAGAAGTCGCGGGTCACAACCGGGACAGCGTTCAGCGTCACCTCAAGGCCCTCGTTCTCCAGCGACCCGACATTGGCTACCATGGTAGCGAAACCGGTCGTAAGCGGGATATTCACGTTATAGAGCAGATTGTCCGTATATTTCTTGTAGAGGTCGAGGACAAAGTTGAGCCGTTTGTCGAAGAGCGAAAGGTCGGCGCCCAGATTCACCGAAACGGTTCGCTCCCACTGCAGGTCGCGGTTCGTGAAGACCCGCGGGGCGTAGCCCGAATTGACCACCCCTCCGAAAGCATAGTTGTATTTGTTGTCGGCATCCTTGTCTCCGGATCCGAGCAACGAAAGCGTGTTGTACGAACTGATGGCCTGGTTGCCGACCACCCCGATGCTGGCCCGCAGCTTCAGGTCGGAGATGAAGGTCAACGACTGCATGAAGCGCTCCTTGTTGACACGCCAGGAGAGGGCCGCCGAGGGGAAGAATCCGAATCGGTTTCCCTTGGCGAACTTCGACGAACCGTCGTAACGCGCCGAGAAGGTAAGATAATACTTGTAGTTGTAGTGGTAGTTCAGGCGAGCCAGCAGCGAGACGAGCGAGTAGTTGGTCACCAGGCTCGTCGGGGCCTGCAGGATCGTCCCCGCCTCGATCAGATAGGGTCCCGTAAAGTCGTTGGTGAAACCCTGGGTGGAGGCCGTCTGCACCTTCTGTTCATAACGCTCCGCCGTAGCGCCGACGACCCCGTTGAGATAGTGCCTGCGGAGTTTGTAGTTGAAACTGGCGGTCAGTTCGCCGAGGGTCTTGATATTCTGCGTATTGCCCAGATAGGCCATACCGCGCCAGCTTGCTCCCGGAACGGGAATGCCGGTCGGGCGGTAGGTCTCCGTAAGCGAATTGTAGAGCGATGCTGAAGCTTTTCCGTTGATGACCCAGTTTGCACTCGGGGCGTAACGAAGTCCCACGATGCCCGAAAGGTTGTTCGCCGTGGTCGTATTGACGAACTCCTCCAGATACTGCAACGGGTTGTAGTAGCCCTGTGTCGCCATCTCCGACAAGGTGTTCGAGATGTTGTCGCGAAAGCGCTCCTTGATATAGAGTTTGCCGTAATCGGTGGTCTCCATCGTGGCCTCGGTGCCGAACATGTAGCTGTTGAGCACGTTGTAGGTTCCGTCGGGGTTGTAGAGCGGCACGGAGGGCACCCATGCCAGCACACTGTTGAGGTAACCGCCGCCCCACCCCGAGACGTTGGCGCCGTTCTGAATGGTCCGCGATGCGGAGATGTTCGTCGTGAGTTTCAGGCGCCGAAACAGCTCGCGTTCGTAATTGATCTTACCGCTGAACCGTTCGAGGTCGGTATTGATGACCGCCCCCTCCTGCTTGAGATACTGCCCCGAAACATAGTATTTCGACCTGGCGTCACCTCCCGATACGCTGAGCGAGGCATCGACGGTCTGGCCCAGGCGTTTGATGGCATCGAGGTGATTGTAGGTCTTGAGATTGGCCATCTCCTCGGCGGTGTAGGCCTCGGGCGTATATTCGCGGATCTCCCGGAAAAGGTTGGCCATCTGAGCGAAGTTGTAGGAATCGAGCATGTCGTAATCGAGCATCAGGTCGCTCAGCGTATGGGAATAGGTAAATGAGATCTTCGTTCGCCCCTCCTGGCCGCTTTTGGTCGTAATCAGCACGACGCCATTCGAGCCGCGCGAACCGTAAATGGCCGTTGCAGAGGCATCCTTGAGCACTTCGATACTGGCGATATCGTTGGGATTGAGTGTCGACAGCGGGTTGTCAATCGTCGTACCGCCGGTATAGGAAGAGGTCACGTTTGTCATGTCCGGCATATCGAGAGGCACGCCATCGACGACATAAAGGGGCTGTGTGCTGTAGTTCAGCGATCCGATACCCCGCACCTCGATACTGAGGCTCGAACCGGGAGCTCCCGACGATTCGTTGACCACCACGCCGGCGATCTTTCCGCCAAGCAACTGCTGGAGGTTTGCAGCGGTTCCCTCCTCTGTTTTCCCGAGTTTAAAAGTTCCCACGGCGCCTGTCAGATCGGATTTGCGCATCACGCCGTATCCGACGACCACGACATCGTCGATTGCAGTGGTCTCCTCCTTCATCACGACCGGGATATTCGTGCGAGCGCCGACCAGCTCTTCGACGGAGACATAGCCAATAAAGCGGAATTCGAGCACGGCGTCGGGTGCGGCCTTGATCTCATAACTGCCACCGGCATTCGTGACGGCACCGACGGACTGCCCCTTCACCGTCACGCTCACGCCCGCCATCGGCGCACCCTGCGCATCGGTCACCATACCGCTTACCGCCACGTTCTGTGCGCTCAGTACGGAGCACGACAGCACACAGAATCCCGTCCAAAGCATCCTGCCGACCGTTCGCAATCCGGATAGTAAATAAAGTCTCATTTCGTTAGATTTTAGGTAATTATTCCAATACAAAAGCAGCGTTTCCTTTTCCGGAAGAAGTCCCGGGACTCGGATTTCCCGACCGGTTTCCGGAACTGCCTTACGGGTTCCCCGCGGTGGAACCGTATGCAAGATACTGAATGACACCCGGAAAGAAAGAACGATTTCCGGTTTATTTTTTTCGGAAACGTTTTTATTTTACGGAAACGTTTCCGAATCGGGGCATTCGGGGTCGGCCTCCGCGACAGGGTTGCCGAAACTGCCGGGGCGGGAAACAAATAAAAATCCCTGCCCAGGAGCGTTTCGGCAGGGAAGAAGGCGGGAGAGAGGGACGGATCGTGCGCAGAGGCGCGACAGGCTCACTTCCGCAGGGAGGACCTCCGGATATTGAGTTTTCCGTTCAGGACGAGGGTTTGATTCAGCAACGGATGGTGTGTCCGGATCAATTCGAGCAGCAGCCGCGCGACCTTTTCGCCAAGTTCCTGAGTGGGTTGCTCGACACTGGTCAGGCCGGGTGTCACGTAGCGGGCAATGCTCGATTCGGTGAATCCGACGAATGCCACATCGCGTGGAATTTCGTATCCATGCTCCTTGAACTCCTGCATGGCGCCGATGGCCAGCGGATCATTGAAACAGAAGATCGCCTGGGGGATATTTCCGGTCTGGATCAGCCGCCGGGCCGTTTCGGCGCCGTCCTCGCTGAAGATTCCCGCTTCGAATATCGTTTCGGGGCCACATGGCAGTCCGTGCTTGTGCATGGCGTCCACGAAACCCCGTTTGCGGTTCTGGGTCACCCACATGTTACCGGGTCCCGCGAAATGGTATATTCGGGAATTTCCCTGCTCGATCAAGTGTTCGACGGCACACGCAGCCCACTGGTAGTCGTCGAAAATCACCTTTGGCGTATTGAGTTTACTGCTCACGCGGTTGAACTGTACGATGGGGAAATTGCGGTCGATCAAGCTTTGGAAATAACTCATGTCGCGCGAGCGGTAGGTAAACGAAATGATGAGTCCGTCCACCTGATAGGCTTCGAGTTTCTTGACGATTTCGAGTTCATTCCGTTCGTCCTCGTTCGACGACATGATCAGCACCTGATAACCGGCCTTGAGCATGATCTCCTGAATACCGGCAATAACCCGCGGAAAGAAGGCGTTGATGAACTCGGGAACGACGACTCCGATTAGAAAGGTCTGATGCTGCGGCAGCCTGCGAGCCAACGGATTGGGCGTATAGCCCATCTCTCTGGCGCGTTCGAGAATCTTCCGCCGGGTTTCGGGATTGATATCGTATTTGTCGTTGAAGGCCCGGGACACGGTCGAAATGGAACACGACAATTCTTTCGCCACGTCCTTGATGGTTATGGTCCGTTTCATTCCGTGAAAAGGTTGATGAGTACAGACAAATTTAGCAGAAAATCGGGAATAACCCGAATTTTCCGCGAAAAACTTCTTCACGCGAACGGGTTCGATTGCACCGGACCATACCGCATGGTCCATCCGGAATCATTCTTCGGGGAGGGGCTCTCGGGGTTCGGAAGTTCAGCCAGCGATTCCTCCAGGGAAACTGCGAAGTCTTTAGCCGACATTGTTACATTTCTGAAAATTTAACGATAAATTTGTCCGAAGAAAGCCAAGCGTTATGAAACGACTTTTAAACAGTTCATCCGATATCGAGGAGCGCTGCCTCGAACTCGGATTTCTACCCTTTTTCCGGTGCGGGATCGCCGGTTTCTCGATTGAGGAGATGATTGCTCCGGAGTACTGGTTCAGCGACGAGGAGGGTGCCTGGGAGTGGAAAGGCCCCGTGATCCGCGAGGGACACTGCGCCTACGGCAAGTTCTTCAACCGCAAGGCGGGTTTCGTCAGCCGCGAATGGCTGCCCGACTGGGCCAATTACCGGCGTTCGCGGCTGCTGGCGCCCAACGAGGATACGGCCGCCCTGGACGACGTGGTGCTGCAGACCATCCAGGTCGAAGGCTCGGCCACCATCCAGGAGCTGCGCCGGATGCTCGGCTTTGCCCGGGGACGCGGCAAACGCTCTGCAAGGGACCTCACGTCCGAAGTCCCGGAGGATGAAAAGATCTCCCTGGACCCGATTCTGACGCGCCTGCAGATGGAGATGCGTCTCGTGATTGCGGACTTCGAGTACAACATTGACCGCCACGGCAACCCCTACGGCTGGGGTGTAGCCCGCTACACGACTCCGGAGACACTTTACGGAGTGCTCGCCGTCGACCGAAGCCCTTCCGAATCATTCGAACGCATCCTCACCCATTTCCGGCGGCTTTTCCCCGACACGGCGGAGAGCCGCCTGCTGAAACTCATCGGCTGACCAGACCGGAAAGAGGAGAAGCAAGACAATTCCGGTTCCGCTCCATCCGGAACCGGCCTCCCGCTAAAAAACAGGGCGGGGATTCACCCCGCCCTTTTCATCAGTCGTCGATTCCGACCGTTGTGAGCCGATCGTGCTCGAAGAAGAAATACTTGCCGCTCTCACACCCCACCAACAGATTGGGACCGTTCGACGTATCGCCCAGCAGGCACGGCTCCGGAGCATTCGAATGCGCTCCGAGCGGGAAATCCTTCCCGTCGACCTGGAACTGGACCGGCTCCTTGAAGACCATCCGTTCGTTGGTGCCGACATTGAGAAGCAGCATCACCTGCATTCCGATCTGCTTCTTCTTGAAACGTGTATAGGGGAGCCCGCGTTCGGGCGACGGATAGGACGAACGCTTGATCGAACCGATCAACAGGTCCAGTTTCCCGTCACCGTTCCAGTCCACGAAGCGCAGTTTCCCGCGCCCCATCTGTCCCAGCGGCTCCTGGGCGTCGTTGTGGCCCGAGATCGGAGAGCCGTCGGTCAGGCGCAGTTTCCCGGCATCCTCAACATGGAAGTCGTCGACCTGACGATAGAGGTGCAGGGCGTTGTCGCTGTCCATGATCACGATCACGTTGCGGTCTCCGATCTTCGCAATCGCCGGGCGGACACGCCACGTGCCGTACAGCTCCAGATTGTCCACACTCAGGGCCACGGGAGCGTCGAGTTGGGGCTTTTCGCGGGTTCCGCGGTTCAACATCACCTCGAACTTGGCCCGCGATCCCGAGACGACCACATCGAGCAGTCCATCGCCGTTCCAGTCGCAAACCGTCGGGCAGAGATAGCCCCACGACGCCTCGAAGGGACCCTGCACCACATGGTATCCGGGGCGCAGCAGGATCGGCCGACCACCGGCCCACAACTCTTCGGAACGTGCGAAATCCGGTTCGAGATTCGTACCGCGGTTCTTGAAGAACAGCAGGCGTCCTTCCGAATTCCCGGCCACGATATCGAGCGCGCCGTCACCGTCCCAATCCACGACGTTCGGGACCGTCAGCGAACCTCCGTAGAGCGGAGCATTGCGCTGCAGGATCGGCTCCGGATCAGAATAGATCGGGGCACCCGTCGAGGTCTGCCCCAGGAAGCGGTAGCGGTACATCGCCGACTCACCGCCGATAATCAGGTCACGGCGTCCCGCCCGATCTGCAGAGAACGGGATAACTCTCGAACTGTAGGCCGTATGGACCCGGACCCGCTGCTCATCCTGCATGACATGGATCGGAGCCAGGCCCTCGCCCGCCGAACCTTTCCGGTAAGGGATAAACTTCATGCTTCCCAGGCGGTTGGTGAAGAGGTAACCGTCGTAGCTGCCGTCCTCGGAACGCACACAGGCCACTTCACTGGCACCGATCACCAGATTTATGTCCCGGCCGACCTGCTCCACGTCGCTGATCTGGCGCCAGTTTCCCGCATCGATCGTCATGCGGAACAGTCCCGAACCGTGCAGGGCGCCCCGATAGATCCCGGCACCGTCGTAATAGGACTGCCGGTCGCCCTTGAAGGTTTCGGGGCGATAGGCCTGTCCGTCGTGGCAAAGGATCGCCAGTTCCAGGTCCCGCTTGTTGCGGCGGATGCAGTCGAACGAGGCGATCGGATAGTCGAGACCCTTCAACTCGTTCACGGCAATCTCCTCGAAGGCGCTCTCACCGTCCCAGCGGGCCACGTAGAGAAGTTTGGCCCGAAGACGCAGCAGATAGACCTCTCCGCCATCCTGGAAAATCCGGATCTGCGAAGGCGGGACTCCGTTTTTCTGATCCCAAGGGGTCGTAACCCGTTCGGGAGCGCGGTAAATCAGCGATCCGTCCTCGGCCGTAGCATCGTAGGCACAGCGCCAGAAACCCAACGCTTCGCGAAGTCCCCGCGTGACGAGGACGAAGAGATCGGGATAGGCGTCGGAAGAGATGTAAGCAAACCCGCGCGGGAGGTTGCTGTAGGTCAATCCGAAGGACATGGGAGAGAGTCCCTCCTCACCTCCGGCCATCACCGGATGGGCATGGCGCAAAGGTGCGGAGGCACACAATATCCCCATGGAAAAGAGGGCTCCGAAGAGCGAAAGAAGCAACCGTTTCATCCTATTTCTCGTATTCTATTTCGTTTGCAATCAACGTCATCCCCGCGAAATCGTCGGTAACGGGCAACGCCACCCGATCTCCGGACTTCACCTCCTTGTAATAGATATCCAGAATGCCGGGTTTGCTCTTGTCATGCGTCGTATAGCGCACCTCGGAATCGGGTTCCCGGGTCCAGCCCTTCAGGTCCGCCGCCGTATACTTGTTGCGGCGAGCCACAAGGTAGACACGGCCGTCGGATCCGGCGGTTACGGTGCAGCGCTGCCCGAGTTTCTGCCCGGCCTCGTGTGCCAGCATCCTGAACCCCGCGAAGCGCTCCGGAACCATCGACAGAGGATAAACCCGATTCAGGAAGGGTTTCACACCCACGCCAAAGCTCCGCACCTCGTATCCCTCGCCACGCGCCGTCACCTTCATGCGCGAAACGGGAGCCGAAGCGGATTTTGCCGCCTCCGCCTTGGGATTCGGATTTGCATAGCCGATCTTCGCCGCGAGGAGCGTGATGCCCGCGAAATCCTTCGTGGTCGGAAGCTCCACCCGCTCACCGGCCTTCACCTCCTTGTAGTAAATATCCAGGATGCCGGGATTGCTCTTGTCCCGCGTCGTATAACGCACCTCGGAGTTGCGTTCACGCTTCCAACTCCGCAGATCGGCCGCCGTAATGGAGTTGCGGCGTGCGATGAGGTAGATACGTCCGGCAGCGGAGGCCGTCACGGTGCAGGGTTGTTCGAGATTCGATCCCGCATTGTGGGCCAGCATTTCGAATCCCGCGAAGCGTGCGGGGAGCGTCGTCAACGGATAGGTCCGGTTCAGGAAGATTTTCGCGCCCTCTGCAAAGGGTCGGACCTCGAATCCGTCGCCGCGGGCCGTCACCTCCATGCGAGAAACGGCATCGTCGGGCAGCCGGGCCGGCGCTGCGGCATTGTCCGCGTCGCTGCGGAACGGTGCTACGGGGAGTCCCGCCGCATCGAAGAGGTTTCCAATAGCCCCATCGCTGAAACAATAACGGACAGCTACGGGACGCGACACGCCCTTGCTCCAAACGACCAGCGAACCGGTCCGTTCGTCGATCATCCCCTGGGCCGGGACAAAGCGCATCGAGGCGTCGCACACCTCCAGCCCCACGATCGACCCCTCCGGGCAGACGAGACCGCCCTCGGCATGGTCGAACGAGACAATGACCTGATTGCGCTTGAACTCGGCCGAGCGGAAGGTCGCATGGCGGTATTTATGGTCTTTCTTTCCGTACACCTCGCCGAGCGCCCATCCGGCCAGGCGGTCACCCACCCCTTTCTTGTAGGCCGGATGGATGTTCGTAACGTCATCGACCAGATCCGGGATGACGACCATGCCCGTTTCGGGCACCGTCGCGGCCACACGCGCCTGCTGTTCGCGGACCAGAGCCCCCGTAATACCGCCTTCGGTCCGGGCATGAGGCGCGATCTGGACGAAATAGAAGGGCAACGTCTGATGGAAAGCCTTGCGCCAGCTCTCGATCATCAGGCGGAACTCCTCGCCATAGAGCGCGGCATTCTCCTTGTTCGATTCGCCCTGGTACCAGATCGCCCCGGCAAAGGTCGTCCGGAGCAGCGGCACGATCATCGCATTGTAGAGCGAACCAATATCCCAGCCGCGGCCGTATTTGGAGTGTTTCTTCCAGGCGTCGACCATCTGCGGGTTCTTCTTCATGGCGGAGGCCGGCGTCCACACCTCGACCGGTGTCCCGCCCCACGACGAGTTGACCAGTCCGACGGGTTGACGGAGCTCTTCGGCGAGCCGTTTGCCGAAGAAATACCCCACAGCGCTGAAGTACAGCGCACTCTCGGCATCGCACACCTCCCAGCGTCCGACACAATCCTCGGACGGATAGGGCGAACTGTTTTTCGTGACGGTGAAGAGGCGGATCTGCGGGTTCAGTTTGCCCGTCAACTCCTGCTTCATGTCCACAATTCCGTTTGCGGCACTCCAGTTCATGTTCGACTGTCCGCTGCAGAGCCAAACCTGGCCGATCAGCACATCCTTGACCGTCCGGGCAGCCTTCCGGTTGCTCTGGAAGACGATGGTATGGGCCTTCGACGAAGCCTCGGGGGTCCTCAACTTCACCTCCCACTTCGTATCGAAACCAACGCGCACGGTCACCGGCTCACCCCACGAGGGGGTCACCGTAACCCGGGCATTGGGATCGGCCCAGCCGTGGAGCGTGACGACCGTATCGGCCTGAAGCACCATGTGGTCGCCGACAATCGACGGCAGCCGCAGGAAAGGCTGCCCGCAGACCGTACCCGCGGACAACAGCAGGAGTGCCGCAAGGGCCACCCATTTTTTCAAGATTCGGTTCATGGTTTTCATCATTCGTTAGGGTTGATCGGGATCCGGCCGCCCCGCAACAGGCTTGTGGAGGGTGCGGATCGTTTCGGGGGTTCCCGGTTCGCGGAAACGCTCGATTCGTTTGAAGACAAGGAAATTGGCATCGTGCTGCCGGGTCGGCAGACCGCGCGGCTCCTCCATGGCCAGGCGGATCACGGAGACGAGGTCCTCGCCGTCGAACTGCCAGTCGACATACTGGAAACCGTCGAAAAACGGATTGTCGCTTGCCAGGACGATGCGCTCCACCTGCCAATGATAGAGATCCTCCGAACTGATCAGCGCCAGCGTGTTGCGGATCAGCCCGCAATGGATTCCCGACGCATAGATGCCGCCGTGTCGCATTCCGCGGAACTCGTCGAGGACAATCGAAGAGAGGGCCCAGTAGCGGTGCGACAGGGAGTCGTAGCGGATCGTGAACTTTTTGCCGCCGCCCGGCATCTCGATGAGGTCCTTCCCGGGATCGAAGCGCAATTTCCGCTCATCGTCGACGTGCACCACGGCGGCCGAACGACCCCACTTGTGTTCGTCGACCCGCAGGACATTCACGAGGTTTCCATCCGGAGCAACCACCATGTTGCCCTCGATCCACTGGCGGAACCCGCCCTCCCCGCCGTCGGCAATCCACTCGGCGGAGGATTTCAGGAAGCGGGAGATCTTCCAGCTCGACGCCTTCATCAGATCGTCGGAGACCTTGGCCGAGAGGACGAAGGCCTGCCGCCGTTCATCGGGGAAATTGGTCTCCATGGCTCGCCAGAGGCGCCCTTCGTGCTCGACCACCGGGACCGGCGCCGAATGGTAGCGTCCTTCGAGCAGAATGCCCCGCCCGGACTCCTCGTCGGGGAGTTCCCAGGTGCGGCCGTCATCCTCCGAACGGCAGATCACGATCATGCCGCGCGGCGAATGGGTCCCCATCAGGTAGAGGGCGCCCCGATGCTGAAAGAGCGTGTAGAAGTTGACCGGATAGTCGATCTCCGACCATTCGGTCCAGCTTGCGCCGCGATCCGTCGAACGGTAGAGGGCCACGGCCCGATGCGGGCGGACGCCGCTGCAGGCCGCCAGATAGCTGCCGTCGGGCAGGATGAGGATGTTCGGGTTGGTGATGTGCGACTTGCGCAGCACCGGGACCTTCGCAATGACGGTTCCCGGAACCGGAACGGTCTCCGCCACGCGGAGTTTGCGGCAGAAAAGCATCGATGAAGCCTTTCCTGGCCGCGTCTCGGGCAATTCCATCCACTTCCCCGGGGTCGTATAGCGCCCCTTGTAGAGGCGGTAAAGGTTGCGGTTGATGTAGAAGGTCTCGCCGGTAGGATGCCACAACGTCGTATCGGGCAGCGTGGCGTGGAGCGCCAGCAGCAGCTCGCACGGCTTGGAGGCGCGGACCGCCGAAGGTCCCGCAAACTCCTTGAGGCTCACGGCGTAGTTCATGCCGACGAGCCGTTCGGGCAGGGAGTTTCCGAAACGGTGTTTCCGATACTGCGGATAGGCCTCCGACCAGCGGTCGGCCTTGCGGATGTCGATCAGCCGCCCGCGGACCTCCACCACGGGCGTGCGCGACGGCGCCGCTGCCAGCAGGAGCGGCCACACCGTCACGAGCGCCCACAGGAGGTATCTCCACTTTCGAATCCGGTCCATCGTCACGCCGTTAAAGGGTTCGGAAATTCTCGATCCGGAAGAAGGTCATGAAGTTCGCATCGTGCTGACGCACGGGAAGTCCGCGACTCTCGGGGCAGGCCATCCGGCACACGGCCACGATATCCTCGCCGTCGAACATCCAGTCGACATACTGGAAGCCATGGAAGAAGGGATCGGGGTCCGAGATGATTTCCCGATACTGAATCCAGGTCGAGAGGTCCGTCGAGTAGCAGAGTACCAACCGGTTCCGCACAAGATTTTCGGTAATGCCCGAAGCGTAGATTCCGTTGTGGGACATCCCGGCCACGTTGTTGGAGGCCGGATTGGTGATTGTCCAGTAGCGCCGGCTCTGTTCGTCGTAACGGATCGTGAACTTCTTGCCGCCGCCCGGGAAGCGGATCAGATCGTCGGGAGCCGTAATCTTCAGGGTCTTTTCATCGGAGATCGTCGCGCGCCCCGCCGCCAGACTCGTATAGGAGCTGCTGGCCCGCAGAATGTTGTAGAGTTTACCGTCGGGAGTTGCCACGACGTTGCCCTCGATCAACTCCGAGACCCGTTTTCCGTCAAACTCCCAGTCCGTGCTGACGGGGGTCGTCCCGGGAATCGTATTGGTTGCCGTCCAGCTCGACGCCTGGAGCAGATTGGCATCCGCGGGAGCCGACATCACGAAGGCGGTCTTTTCGTCGTTGTCGTAGGTCTCCATGGCACGCCAGATGCGCCCGCCGCTCACCACGACCGGCACCGACGACGAATGGAACGACCCGCGCATCAGAATACCGTTCGTTTCATCCTGCGGATTGGTCCACGTGCGGCCGTTGTCATCGGAGCGAGTAATCACTACGTTCTGACGACTCGGACCTACGCCCATCATGTAGAGTGCCCCGTTGTGAACGAAGATGTTGCAGTAGTTGGCAATGCCGTTCACCGCGAGGTTGTCCTGCGAGAGCACCTTCCAGCTCCGGCCCCTGTCGGACGAAACGAAGAGCGAAACGCCCTGATTCCCGACCGTGGAGCCCGTACATGCGGCGATATACTGGCCGTTGGGGAGGATCGCCATGCAGGCGTTGTTGATGGCACTCTGCCGCAGGACGGGAACCTGGGCGATAACCGTTCCCGGAATCGAGGTCCCGGCCACGCTGAGCTTCTGCGCGAAGAGCATCGTGGAGTATTTCCGGTCGGCGGGATTCGGGATATCGATCCACTGGTTCGGGGTCGTGCAGCGATAGGCATAGAGGTAATAGTCGATCTCCCCGACCTGGAAACTGCGCTTCTGGGCGGTCCAGCCCGCAGCCTGCATGTCGGCGCAGTCCGTAGCCAGATAGACCGTCCCGGCGCTGCCGCAGCGGAAGGCCTCCGCTCCGCGGGACTCCATCAACCCTACTGCATACGAGTAAGGGGTCTCGAAAAGCTCCTCGACATCGGTCTGGAACGTATATCCGTCGTGCTGCGGGAAGACCTTCTCCCCGGCGGTTGCCGAGCGGATATCGACAAGCGTTCCGCGCACCTCGACCGTTCCGGCGGCAACGGGCGGTTCCGCACCTCCCTCATCCTTGGAGCAGGAGGCTACGACCGAACCGGCAAGAAACAAAAGAATGAATCTGATCGTGTTTTTCATGGCTGTTAGCTGTTAGATTTAGTCCGCCGTCACGGTAACGGTCGCCTGTTTCACAATCGCTTTCGGACCGGTGAGCGTCTGCGAGGTTCCCACCACGGCCACCTCATAGACTCCGGGCTGCGTAAAGACATATTCATAGCTGGCCGGCACCGGATCGTTTTCGGCCTTGACGACGAACGGCTGGTCCTTGCCGACATTCTTCGCCTCGGGACGCTCCAGACGCGGCAGAACAATATAGGAGTTCTTCTCCACCGTAGGCCGGAAGGTTGAACCCAGACGCATTACATAAGGATAAGAATAGGAACTGGTCGTATAGGAATATACATTCAACGGATTGGTTCCATCGCCATCATCGAAAGTCGAACCGAAGACAACGGTCGGATAGGCGGGATTCTCCTCGTTTTTAACGTACTTCTGCCGATAAATTTCCATATAGGAGCTCTCCGACTTATACTGTGCCCTTACCCACATATCGTGAATATACACATAGGTTCGTCCGTTCCCCGCAGTTCCCGTCGCCGGATCCACATAATCAGCATCGTACTGATCCACATGATAGAAAAGCGCGATATAACAACTGTTGTTTTCTCCGGCAAACCAGTCGCCGCAGTCGACCGTCCCGACATTGTGGGGCGGGATCGATGCACTGACCGTCGTTTTCGTATCCGTACCGTAAATGTAGGTCGTGAGGTCGAACTGCGCCGTCACATCCGTCCAGGTAGCGGCCAGAATACCCTCTTCAGTCATCGTACCGTCGAAATCGGTGGAGTATTTCACCTTGAGCGGCGTGCGCTGGGTTCCGCTGTTGAGCAGCATCCAGAAACTGGTGGTCATATCGGCCTCCTGCATCCGATCCTTCTCCGAATAGGCATAGTCGTGGCCCTCTTCGCCCGACCAGAAGTCGATCCGGTCGGCCACACCCGTCATGGTCACGGTCAGCGGCTCGCCCACCTTGCAGGTCAGCACCGGAAGCTCCGCCTCGAACTCATCCACCGGTTCAAACTCGTCGAGCGACAGGTCGAAGGTCTTCGTATAGTGACGGTTGGGCAAGAGGGCGATCGCCTCGGAGAAAGTGGTGCTGCGGATCGAGTTGTCGATGGCCGTCAACTCCAAGCGCACGCTCCCGGCAGCATGGCTTCCGGGTGCCACCAGCAGGTAGGCACTGACATACGCCTCCTTGCCTACCTCAAACTCGCCGTCGAATCCGAGCACAACCTCCGGACTTCCCTGCTCGACCGTAACGGGGAGTTCGGGATCGGCACCGATCGGCACCGTGAGATCGATCGTTCCAGCGGGGATGGCCAGATTCCCGGACTCGGCAACGAGCCGGATCTGCTTCAGCGGGACGCTCTCGATCGGACAGTCGGCGGTCATCTTCAGGCGCAGTTCCACGATCGAGAAGGCGTTGGCAAAGTTGAACTGAATGCCTCCATGCGCCTCATCCGAGGCGGCAATCTCGACCGGCTGGGCCGTCAGCAGCCCGTAGCGGGCCAGATGTGCGGGCGAATTCACCCCGCTCTGGGTCTGAGCCGCAGGGAGCGAGAAGGGATGCGTCGTAGCGGACAATTCCCGTCCCTCCACCTGCATATAGGGATAATAGGCATAATAACCTTGAGCCGTTCCGTGCTTCCAGGTGAAGATCTTGGAGGGGTCTTCGGCCGAGAAGGAGCACCGCGACGGCTCCTCTTCGAAAGGTACGGCAATATAGGTGTAGTTGTTACCGATCGAACGGCCGTTGCTCATACCATAAATACCCACTTGATCCCCTTCGGTCCACGAGATCGCCAGGCGTCCGTCGGTTCCGGTCTCCACCGAGGTGCGGGTCGACACCCCCGAAGCGGAAAACCGAACCGGTTCTCCCTCCACGGGCTCGCTCCAGGAGGCCGCGTCCCGGCTGCAACCGGCCAGTGCGGCCGCAACCACAAACAGATATATGATGCGATTTGTCATGCTCTTGTCGTTTTATTGGTTCCACTCTCCGGGTTCGGGCGGCGTAATGGATCCCTCGTCCTCCACGATCTGGATCTTGAGGGTCCGAACCACCTCCTTGCGGTCATACACGTTGGCGTTGGCCCCGACAAAGGTAACCGTGTACTCGCCCGGCGTTTCGTAAACATAATCGTAGCTGCTCAACGAAGCACTGGCCAGGGCCTTGATGCCCACACCGTGATCGGGCCCCTCGTTGATCTGATCCATCTTGTAGATCGGCCCGCAAACGGCCCAGCACTCCCGCGAGACGGGCGGCGTAAACTCGCTGCGCAACAGCACCCGAGAGGAGTTGATATCCGGCAACGAGGTGGCTCCCGCGAAGGAGGCCGCCAGCACAATCTGCCAGTTTGCCGTTGTAATATCATAGACAACTTCCGACGTTTCACCGGATATACCGTTGAATTTCAGCGATTTATAATTCCACTGCGTGCGTCCGTTGCCCTCACCTCCGGCAGCCGAAGCATCGTAAGCATCCACAACATAATGGAAGCAGAAATACAGCGGCGTCTCCTCATCGGGAAAGTAGCGCGTAATGTTCACGTCGCCGGAGAGCAGGTCGGTAACCCCGGTATCCTTCGGCTGATCGAACTGATCGGTAATGTCGATCCACGTCGCCGCACGCATGGCCTCCTCGGTATATTCGCCCGAGAAGTCGGTGGAATAGCAGATCGGCACCCGCGCGGGATTGGGATATCCCGGGGTTCCCGACGAGGTAGTCGTCGTGAACGTGAAGGTCATTTCGGTATCGGAGATACGGTCCTTGTCCTTGAAGGCATACTCATTACCCCGTTCCCCGGAATAGAATATGATGAAATCGGGATCGCCTTCGAAGTTGAACCGCACGGCCTCACCGACCTTGAAGGTCTGCGAAGCGGTCGTCACCTCGAAATCCACGGCATCCACCGCCTCGAAATGCTTGCGGCACCCGCCTGCAAGCAGCGACAACGCCAACACCGGGAAGAGTATTTTATTCGTCTTTTTCATCTTCTTTACGTATTAGGATTCTACCATCCGTTGTTCTGCACCAACCGTCGGTTGATACCCAGTTCATAGGTCGGAATGGGCCAGATCTCGTCCCGGTCGGTGGCACTGTTGTAGTAACGCTTGGCATTGGCGTAATAGGACGAAGTATAACTGTCGGGAATGGCATCGGCCTGCTGCTTTACATAACGCATCTGCGCCCCGAAATCGCCCCAGCGGACCAGATCATCCTTGCGCAAGAGTTCGAAACCCAGTTCGCGGGCCCGCTCCTCCTTGATGTTGTCCAGCAGGAAGCTCTTCCCGGCGGACTCCAGATCGGCCACGGCACTCGGCGTATGAATGTCGAGCCCATACCCGCGGCGGCGCACCTGATTGACGTATTCGTAGGCCTGGGCCAACTCCGCCTCGTCGTTGTTCGACGGATCGGCGGCCACCCCTTCGGCCCACATCAGCAGGACGTCGGCATAGCGCAGCAACGGGAAATTGATCGACGTATAGTTTCCCGAGCGGTCCGTACTCAGGTCGAGTTCGCGGCGGAACTTGCCGCAGGAGCGAATCCAGTAGTTCGACCCGGCATCCGTCTTTTCCCCGGTCGACGTATCATAGTTGTACGATGCGATGGTCCAGTCGCGGCGCAAATCCCCGGCGCTGAACAGGTTGTAGAAATAGGGCGTCGCACGTGTGGTTGCAATCGAATAGCCGTACTTTTCGATAAGGGTCTGGCCGTCGGGCAGAGTGGTTCTTCCGGTACAATAGATTCCGTTGTTGCGTCCGACCATACCGGCAACGGACGTATAGGTTCCCTCGTTGTTCCCCCAGAACTCCACCTCGAAGAGACTCTCGGCCACATCGTACTTGTCCTGAATGTAGGTCAGGAAGAGCTCCTCGTAGGAGGGATTCAGGGCATGGGTTCCCGTATCGATCACCTTCTGTGCATACTCCTTGGCCTTGGCATACATCCCGGGCTCATAGACGGGGTATCCGGCCATGTTCAGGGCTACGCGGGCCAGCATTCCGTAGACGGTCGACTGGCTGACACGCCCCGGGGAGTTGAGTTCGGCGGCCGTGCGGACCAGCGGTGCGGCCTCCTCCATATCCTTGATGATCTGCAGATAGACATCCCGGATATCGCTCTGGGGAATCTGCACCGACTCGCGGTTCCCGTCTTCGGGGACAGTCAGAATCAACGGAATATTGTGGAAGCGGACCACCAGCATGAAGTAGTAGTAGGCCCGCAGGAACAGAACCTGTCCATAGATGTTGTCGCGGGTCTGCTTGTCCAGATTGGGTTTGTCGATATACTTGATCAGCATATTTGCACGTCCGATTCCCGCATACAGATCGCGCCAGTAGTTGAGAATCTTCGCATCCGAAGGCGAAACATCGTAATCGCCCACCGTACCGTAATCCGAGGAATAGCTCTCGTAACCGATATCGGCCGAAAGCCCCATGCGGCCCAACATATTGTTGGCATACAGAGCCGACTCCGCCAGTGTCGCATAGACGCCGTTCAGGGCCGTATTCATTTCGGTTTCGTTGTTGTAGTAGAGCGACGGCGTTACGAAGTCCTCCGGTTCGGTATCGAGCAGGCTGCACGATCCCGAGGCCAGCAGGCCTGCACCCAAAAATATTGCGATAAATTTTTTCATGGTCGTAAATTGTGTCGTTCAGGGGTTAGAATACGAGCTTGATACCGGCCGTATAGATGCGGTTGCGGGCATAGGCCGAGTAGTCGAAACCGGGAGTCAGGGCCGAGTTGCGGGTCGAAACCTCGGGGTCGAGACCCGAATATTTGGTCCAGGTCCAGAGGTTCTGCCCGGCGAGATAGACCTGCACGGTCTGCAGGCGGAGTTTGCGCGTGAACTTCCTGGGAAGCGTATAGCTCAACTGCAGGGTTTTCAGGCGCAGGAACGAACCGTCCTCGATGGTGCGCGAGCTGTAGACACCCGAAGGGCCGCGGCCTCCGACCCGGAAATTCTTGCTGTCGGTATTTTCCGGCGTCCAGTGGTCGACGTAGCTTGCATACTGGTTGATCGACTTGTTGGCGTAGTTGCCTTCGAAAATGATGCGGTTGGCATTCATCACGTCAACCCCGTAGCGCCACTGGAAGAAAACATTGAGGCTCAGATTCTTGTAGGTGAAGTTGTTGTTGAATCCGCCCATATGGATCGGTTCGCAGCGACCGATGACCACGTTGTCCTGATCGTTGACCACGCCGTCGCCGTTCTGGTCCACGTACTTGATGTCGCCGGGCTGAATGGTTTCGCGAGCATTTCCGTTCGTCGGGACACTCTTCTTGAGGATGTAGTTTCCGGCGCTGTCGCGGTCGAAATCCTCGTAGCCGTAGACGCCGTCCCACTGGATTCCGTAGAACTGGGCGATCGGCTGCCCGACCTTCGCCAGATAGAGGTACGTGGCATTGAAATCGCCCGTAAAACTGATCTTCGAGAGGTAGTTCTCCTCACCCTCGGCCAGAGCGAGCACCCGACTGCGGTTGAAGCTGATGTTGAAGTCGGAGGTCCATTCGAAATTCTTGGTCTTGACATTGACCGTATTCAAGGTGATCTCCAGACCGCGATTGCGGATCTTTCCGATATTCTTGTAAACGGTCCTGTATCCCGAACTGTAGGGAAGGTTGGCATCCAGCAACAGGTCGCGGGTGATCTTCTGATACCAGTCGACGGTCAGGTTGAACCGGTTCTTGAAGAGCCGCAGATCGAGACCGACATCGAACTGGTCGGTACTCTCCCAGGTCAGGTCGCTGTTTCCGAGGCTCTTGGTCACGATGGCTTCGGAGGGCTGGCCGTTGTTGAAGGAGTAGTAGTCGGAGAGTGACAGCGACGGATAGATCGAGAAATCACCCACGCGGTTGTTACCGGTCACACCGTAGCTGACACGCAGTTTGGCATCGTCGAGGAAGCGCAGCCGCCGCATGAACTTCTCCTCGCCGATACGCCAGGCGAAGGCTCCCGAGGGGAAGAAACCCCAGCGGTTTGCGGGCGTGAACTTCGACGAACCGTCGGCACGGAACGACACGGTGAACATGTAGCGCGAGCGGTAACTGTAATTGACGCGCCCGAGCCACGACATGAGGTAGTTTTCGGAAATCTGAGCCGTCGTCGTATCGGGCAGACCGTCGTCGAGTCCGCTTATACCGAGCAATTCGTTGGGAACGTTCATGGCTGAGAATCCGAAACGCTTGTCGCGGGCACCTTCCAGTGTGAAGCCTGCCACGGCATTGAGTTTGTGCCGTCCGTTTTTCCAGTTTTTGCTGTAAGTCAACGTATTCTCGTTCATCCAGTTCGACCGCTCCCGATTCTGTACCGAACCGTTGACGCCCTTGGTGTTGGTCAGCGTCGGATAGCCCTTGTAGGTATAGGAGTTGTTGAACTCAGTGGAGAGATAGGTATAGCGCGTATATCCGCCGCTGACGCTCAGCCGCAGGTTCTTGTGCAGGTTGTAATCGATCTTCGCATTGGAGAGGAAGGTCTGCTTGCGCGTCACCTTGTCCTCGTTCCGGCTCGAAATAATCGGGTTCATCACGGCGGAGTTATTTCCGTCGAACTCGTCATCGAAAAGCTCTTCGTCGAGCGACGAGGTGTTCGTAATGACGGGTCGGAAGGCCCAGGTGCGGTACATCAGGTACGAGGCATAGGCGTTGCTCGACGAAAGGGCTGCCGAAGAGGTCTGCCCGTAGGTTTTGTCGCTCGTATAGCTGGCATTGACCGAGAGTTTCGCCCGTTTGTTGAGCTGCTGCGTGAGCGAGATGCGGCCCTGGTACTTCTCATAGCCGGAACAGATGATTACGCCCTCCTGATCGGCCATCGAGAGCGATACGGAGTATTTCGTCTGCTTCGTACCTCCGGCCAGCGAGATGTTGTGCATGTGGAGCGGAGCGTTCTGGAAGAGCCGGTCCTGCCAGTCAATCCCCTGCCCCATCTGCTTATAGTCTTCGAGCGTGCGGTCGAGGTTGTTCAGGTAGGTATCCACGCTCGACGGCTGACGCTCGATCTGGTAGCAGACGAATTCGTAGGCATCCATCATCTCCATCTTCTTGGTCACGGTCTGGAAACCGTAGGTTCCGTTGTAGGTGATGGTCGGCTTGCCCTCGAAACCGCGGTTGGTCTCGATGATGATGACGCCGTTGGCGCCGCGGGCGCCGTAAATAGCCGTTGCGGAGGCATCCTTCAGCACGGTCAGCGAGGCGATATCCGAGGTGTTGATTGCGGCCGACGAGAAGTCCTCGATCGGGAATCCGTCGACGACATACAGCGGCGAATTACTCTGCGTCAGGGAGTTGGCGCCACGGATCACGACATCCATATCGGATCCGGGCTGACCGTCGGCCGAAGAGATCGAGACACCGGCAATACGGCCCTGCAACGCCTGGTCGAAGTTGATGACCGGGGCCTTCACGAGTTCATCGACCTTGACGTTGCTCAGCGTTCCGGTGATGTCCTTGCGGGCCATCGAGCCGTAACCGACCTCGATCACGACATCGTCGATAGCGCTGGCCTCCTCTTCGAGGGTGACATCGATCCGGGTCCTGCGGTTCACGGCGACATGTTTTTCTCCGTAACCGAGCAGGGTAAAGATCAGGATATCGTTCGATTTGGCCTGGATGGAGTAGGTTCCGTCGGCGAGCGTCGTCGTACCCCGGCTCGTGCCCTTCACCATCACCACCGCTCCCACGAGCGGCTGTTTGTCCGGGTCGGTGACCTTTCCGGTCACACGCCCGTTCGATGCGGACTGGGCCGACAAGGGCGTCAGGCCGCCGCCTGCCAGAAGCAGGACGGCGAGCACGACGCTCCGCACCCAATTTCGTACGTTTCGTTTCATGGGACAGGTTTAGGTTAGTTCGATTTACGGTTAACGATAGAGCGGTCCGTAGTTGCCGCAGGCGCGGAAGTCGCTGCCTTCGGGATCGGAGCCGAAGGCACCCCAGGCCGAGGGCCGGAACAACGACTCTTCCGGGAGGTTGTGCATCGCTACCGGGATGCGCAGCATCGAGGCCAGCGTCACCAGATCGGCACCGACGTGTCCGTAGCTGATCGCACCGTGGTTGGCGCCCCAGGCGTTCATCACTGAATAGACGTCGCGGAAGGCGCCGTGGCCTGTCAGACGGGGCGCGAACCAGGTCGTCGGCCAGGTCTGGTCGGTGCGTTTGTTGATCACCTCGAAGATCTTCGGGGCGACGTTCACCGCCCATCCTTCGGCGATCTGCAGCACGGGACCGAGACCTTTAACCAGATTCAGACGGCACATCGTCATCGGCATCTCCCCGCGCGTGAGGAATTGCGACGAGAAGCCGCCGCCACGCATGTATTCACGGCCGGCCGGATACCACGTCGTAGCCCCGAGACAAGCCTCGACATCGCCCTGCGAGATCTCCCAGAAGGGTTTCATAACCGGATTCCCCGCGGCGTCGACCTGCTGTCCCGTTGCATCGAGCGTGCACGACCCCGAGTTGATCAGGTGGATGATGCCGCCTGCGGCCTTGCCTTCGAGCTGCAGGCCCGTCACACGCTCCACGGCCTCGGGCGACCAGTAGGTCCGCACGTCGGCGAAGATCTGCGCACGGTTCGTCAGCAGGTGCATCCACAGCATCGAGACGCCGTTGAGCGCATCGTTCTCCGTAGCGAAGGTGATCGCCTCCCGGATACCGTTCCAGTCGAACGACGAGTTGAGCATCGCCTCCGAGAAGTCCCCGTCGGGCCGGAAATCGGTCCACTGGCGCTGTCCCTGGAATCCGCCCACGATGGCGTTGTGGCCCATGGCCTCCTCTTCGAAGCCCATGGCCGCCAGAACCGGATTGCCGTGCATCAGGTCGCGGAAGATCATCGTCATCTTCACGACATATTCCCAGATCTGCTCCTTCTTCTCACGCGGGTAGACCAGATGGTCCGGATTGCAGTCCTTACCCTCGTTCGTCTTGCAGTATTTCGTCACCCAGGCCATAGCCCGTTCGAACTCCTCCCGGTCGTAGATGCCCAGTTCGATGCGTCGTTCGATCTCCGAGCAGTCGACCGCCTCGTTGCGCATCCCGAGGTACTCCTGGAAGAAGTCCGGATTGGGCATCGACCCGGCAATACCCATCGACACCGAACCGATCGAGAGGTAGGATCGCCCGCGCATCTGCATGACGGCTACGGCAGCACGACCGAAACGAAGCAGTTTTTCGCGCACGTCGGCAGGGATCGTCTCGTCGGTGACATCCTGTACGTCGCGGCCGTAGATGCCGAATGTCGGCAGGCCCTTCTGGTTGTGTCCGGCCAGTGCCGAAGCCAGATAGACGGCTCCGGGACGCTCCGTGCCGTTGAAGCCCCAGATCGCCTTCGGAGTCAGCGGGTCCATGTCGATGGTCTCGGCACCGTAGCACCAGCATGGCGTCACCGACAAAACCGCCCCGACGTTCTCGCGGCGGAACTTCTCGGCGCACGCGGCGGCTTCGGCCACCCCGCCGATCGTCGTGTCGGCAATGACGCACTCCACGGGCGTACCGTCCGAATAGCGCAGCTCCCCGGCATAGAGTCGTGCCACCCGTTCGGCCATCCCCATGGTCATGGCTTCGAGCGATTCGCGGATCCCGCCGCGGCGGCCGTCGATGATCGGACGGATTCCGATTTTAGGTCGATAGTTTTTCATGGTTGTTTATTTTTTATGGGTTACATCACGCTTGTTTCCGTTTCAGGGAGGTCAGCAGGAAGCCGACCAGGAAGATGACCGTCGTTCCGAAGACGATCGTCAGATAGGTATGCAGCGGGCTGTGGAACCGATAGAAGGGCGAACCCTCGTTGATCAGCGGCGAGAGGCTCATCCAGGCGATCGTCAGCAGTCCCAGGATCACCGCTACAACGGCATGAACACGTTTAACCGAGCGGCAGACCACGCCCAGCAGGAAGAGACCCAGCATTCCGCCGCTGAAGATCGAGGCCAGTTTCCACCAGGCATCCAGCACGCCGTCGATGCTCATCATCAGCAGGCCCATGACGATGCCCAGCGCCCCGACGACGAACGACGTCGCGTAGAGCACCCGCATACTGCCCTTTTCGGAGAGCTCCCGCTTCGAGAGGCGCCGGGCGAAGTCCGTCAATACGATCGTGGCCGAGGAGTTGATGCTCGTCGCCACGGTGGACATCCCGGCCGAGAAGAGCGACGCGATGACCAGGCCCGTCAGCCCCGTGGGGAGTCCGTGGACGATGAACCACGGGAAGACCTGATCGGCGGGAGTCCCGGCCGGCAGGAGTTCGGGCTGCGCCGTGTAGTAGGAGAAGAGCGCCGTGCCGATGTAGACGAAGACGAGCGACACGGGGATGTAGAGCAACCCGCCGAAGAGGGTCGACTTCACCGCCTCGGCCGTCGACTTGGTCGTCATGTAGCGCTGCACGTAATTCTGGTCGATGCCGTAGTTCTGCATGTTGACGAAGAGCCCGTAGATGAGCACCACCCAGAAGGTCGGCTCCGTAAGGCTCGTGCCGAAGCTCCCGAGGCTGAACTTGCCGTGTGCCGAGGCGATCTCGAAGAGCTGGCCCGGGCCTTCGGGCATCGAGAAGGTCAGGAGCAGGGCGCAGGCCACGGCCCCGACGATGAGGATGATGCCCTGAATGGCATCGGTCCAGACCACGGCGGCGATACCGCCCAGCAGCGTATAGACCAGCGTGGCGATGCCCGTGCAGATGATAATCGTCGCCACGTCCCAGCCGAACATCGTGTGCAGCGGAAGGGCCAGCAGCAGCAGGATCGAACCGACGCGGGCCAACTGCGTCAACAGGTAGCAGATCGCCGCATAGCACCGTGCCCAGTAGCCGAAGCGGAGTTCCAGGTAGTGATACGCCGAGACGCTGTTGACATTGCGGTAGAGCGGGATGAAGACCTTGGCCGCGAGCCACGTGGCGATGGGGATCGAGAGGCTGAAGACGAAGGGGTTCCAGTTCCCTTTGTACGCATCGCCGGGCAGACCCAGGAAGCTGATGCTGCTGACGAACGTGGCGAAGATCGACATGCCCACGACCCACGTCGGGAGCGACCCTTCGGCCGCCGTGAAGGCCGCGGCGCCCTTGCGGCTGCGGAAGTAGAACGAGCAGCCGAAAAGGGCGACACCGCCGACAAAAAGGAAGAAGACGATATAATCGAGTATGGTTATATCCATGGTTGTTCAGGTTAGATTTTCGATTCGCTATTCAAACCGCGCGGGCCGGTCCGGAGAGCCTCCCGCCCGGGATTTCGGGGTTCCGGATCAGCCGACACACTCCACGCCCAGCGCTTCGAGGGCCTGCCGGATGCGGTTGCGCTCCTCGGCCCGGAACTTCCGGTAGGGATACGAGAGGTAGTCGTCGCAGATACCCATCAACGAAAGAGCACACTTGACTCCTTTCAGGTAACTCGACCCGTATTTACCCACAGTATAGATCGAGGTGCTGATCTGCATGATCCGGCGCTGCAGCTCCCGGACGCGGGCAACGTCGTGGCGGCAGGCTGCGTCGTACATCGCCACGTAGAGCTCCGGGAAGAGGTTCGCACCGCCGTTCACGCCGCCGTCGGCTCCCATCAGCACACATTCGCCCGTCAACTCCTCCGGGCCCACATACAGTGCGAAATCCGCCCGGTCGCCCAGGTGGTAGATCAGCGTCTGGAAGTAGTTCATGTTGGCGGAGCTGTCCTTCAGCCCGACGATGTTCGGGTGGTCGGCGAGCACCTTGACGGTCGCGGGCTCCAGGAAGACCTTGACGTGCGAAGGCATGTTGTAGAGGTAGAGCGGCAGAGGCAGCGCATCGGCCAGTGCCGTGTAATACTCGATCAGTTCCTGCTGCGAGGGGGCAAAGTAGTAAGGTGCGGCAGCCACAACACCGACGGCACCGCATTTGGCTGCGTGTTCGGCCAGACGGACACTCTCGTCGAGGGCCGTATCCGTGACGCCCACCAGTACGGGGACCCGTCCGGCGACCTGTCGGCAAACCAGTTCGACGAATTCGTAGCGCAGACGATAGGTCAGGCTCTGTGCCTCACCGGTCGTCCCGAGCACGAAAACGGCATGTACGCCACCGGCCAGCATGTGTTCGACCAGCCGGACGGCACCTTCACGGTCCAGTTCATCGTTCCCCTTCAGCGGGGTAATCATCGGTGGGATGATTCCTTGGATGCAAGTCATAATTGTTCGTTCTATTTGGATTGATTCGTATTGTCGTGTTCGCGGATCCAGCGCAGAATGAGTGGATAGGTCTCCGCGCCGTAGCGGTAGCGTTCGCGCATCCAGAAGCCGTGGCCGCCCTGCGGGAAGATGTGCATCGCAGCCCGTACGCCCTGTTTCTTAAGGGCCCGGTAGAAGCGGATCGAGTTCTCGGGAACCACCGCCCGGTCGTCGTCGCACAAAACCAGCAGCACCTCGGGCATCCCTTCATGCACCTGTTCGCAGGTCGAGTAGCGTTTCCGAAGGGCTTCATCCCCGCTGCGTGCCCCGAGCAGGTTTTCGCGCGTCCGCACCGAGGAGTAGCGCATCGTGATAACCGGATAGACCAGCACGCCGAAATCGGGCCGCGACTCCGCATCGGGATACTCCGTCAGGAGCGTCGAGACGAAATGCCCCCCAGCCGAGAATCCCATGACGCCGACACTCCGCGGGTCAACGCCCCATGTGTGGGCTTCGCGGCGAAGCACCCGCATGGCCTGCACGCCGTCTTCAAGCGGGATTTCGGGATGGCCGTTCGGCATCCGGTATTTCAGCACGGCGGCTACGATTCCCTGTCCGTTGAGCCACTCGGCCGTCCGGTAACCTTCATAGGTGACGCAAACCTTCTCGTAACTGCCCCCGGGAACCACCAGCATGATCTGACCCGTCGCCCGAGCCGAGTCGGGAAGAAAAACCTCCAACTCAGGTTCGCTCACCCCGACATAATAGCCCTTATCATTGATCATCTCGGGAGTTCCCTCCAGCCCGTTCTTCGAAGGCGCCCCCTCCGGGAACAGCGGAATACGCAGCGGCTCCCGAGCCTCAGCGAGGCCGGCCACCAGCACGGCCAGCACAATCAAAAAACAGCGTCTCATTTTCGGCTCCGGGGATTGGTGATTACATAGAAATGGCCGTCCTCAGCCCCGAGGAGCAGATCCTCCACACCGTCGCCGTTCCAGTCGACCGGCGTCGGGCAGGTCGTATGTCCGGCCAGCACCGTCCGACTCAGGTCGCCCTGGTACTCGAACCAGACCTTGCCGTCGGCCTCCCGCACCTGGCGGAACCAGCAGGCATTCTTGCTGTCGACGATCAGGTCGAGGCGTCCGTCGCCGTCCCAGTCCGTGAAGCAGATCTTCCGCCGACCGGACTGGCCGGCAACTCCGTCGTTCAGGCGCAGAGGGCCCGCAGCGCTTTCGAGCACGCCCTTCTTGGAGTTGTAGAGCGAGCAGTTCGTCCCGTAGAAGATCCTCCGTCCGGGACGCAGCAGCGACTCGCCCTCCGGCGTGCGGAAACGTTCGAAGTAAGCCAGGTAGCCCTCGTGGTCGAGGACGATGAGATCCATCAGCCCGTCGCCGTTCCAATCCATCGCCACGGGAGTCGTGCGCCACTGCGTAGCGAGCGTTCCCGGTTCGGGCGACCACCAGTTCCAGGCCGGTTTGGGGGCCTCGCCCTCCCAGGCAACCCGCACGGGCTGCGCCGGGGCAAACGAAAGCCCATCCTTGCGCCCGAGGTTGCGATACCATTCGATCCTGCCCCAGATCGAGTTGACGATCAGGTCCGGCAGTCCGTCGCCGTCCCAGTCGGCCACGGAGAGGACCGTATAACCCCATTTACGTTCTGCCGGACCCTGAATCGAGCCGTTCTCACCCGCCTGGATGCGGATCGGCGCACCCTTCACCTCGAAGAAGCGCGGAGCATCCCATACGGGCTTCTCCCCACCCGAGAGGTTGCGGATCCAGGCAATCTCGCCCGCCGAATTTCCGGCGATGATATCGGTTTTTCCATCTCCGTCCCAGTCGAAGGCGCACGGCGTGGAGAGGGCCCCGAACTTCACCAGATCGGCCTGCTGCCGGAAATAGACCGGTGCCTCGAACTGCGGCATCCCCTTGCGGACCTTTCCCGTGTGGCGAACCCAGGCAACCCGGCCATCCTCATCGCCGACAATCAGATCGGGATGCCCGTCGCCGTCGAAATCCGAAACCACCGGCACGATCATCTGCAGGTGCAGCCGGATCTCGCCCTTGCGGTTGGAGAGCTGACGCCCGGCGGCAAAACGCGGCTCTTCGCGCGTGCCGAGATTCTCGAACCAGGTCAGACCGTCGACAAACTCGCCGCAAATCAGGTCCAGATCGCCGTCACCGTCGAAATCGGCCACACAGGGATTCGGGGCCCCGTAGGTGTCGATTGGCGCACCGCCGGCCTCGACCTTGCCCCGGTTGACATACCCCTTGCCGGTATTCTCCAGCAGATAGACATAGCCGTGCAGCGGACCGCGCATCCAGCGTCCGAGCGAATCGAAGGCGTTGTCCCAGCCGTAGTCGTCCCAGGTGTCGATCCCCACGACGATATCCTTGTCGCCGTCGTTGTCCCAGTCGACGTAGTTCCACATGTTGCTGCGCGACTTGGCATAGGTCGCACCCAGCACCTCGCCCTTGTACTTGAGTTTGCGTTTGCGGGCATAGGGAGCCTTGAAGAAATCGAGGTGCTCGGTATTCTTCGACAGTACGAAGGCCTCGCCGCCGACCTCCGACAGCCGGATGTTGTTCATACCCTTTTCACTGATGCGCTCAGCCCTGGCGAAGAGGGGTTTTTCCGCGGTTCCGATATTGCGGAAACAGTAAAGTCCGCGATAGGGGCGGTCGGGGCACGAAACCAGCAGGTCCTTGCGTCCGTCGCCGTCGTAATCCACCGGAATGGGGATCCCCCACAGCCCGACGCCCAGGTCGACCGTCAGCTCCGGATGGTTATACGGCAGCACGACAGCTTCGGGGAGCTGTTCCGTTTCCCCTTGAAGGGGAGAGGCGGGCGGGGCCGCACACACGAACGGGCTGCCCAGACAGCAGCCTGCCGCCAACGCCGCCGCGATACGGGCGTCACGCCGGAGGGCATTCCAGAGGTTCGAAGAATTGTTTTTCATCATCAAAGGTTGGTATCGCAGTTTATATAAAACGTTTTAGCTACTCTTCTCGAAAAATAGTCGGCAACCGGTCACTTCACTCCTCCCCACCCGACGATGCCTCCATCGTCCGCACTCCGACACGCTACCGACAATGCTTCCCGGCTTAAACCTCAGCCGAAACAACCTCCGGGAGCGATTCCGCCCCGGCATACTCCACGATCTCCGGCGTCAGCACGACCCGCGTACAGGCCATGGGCTGATCCCGGTGTTCGATACTTTTGAGCAACAGATCGAGGGCTTCGGCCCCGAACCGTTCGATGGGCTGGCTCACACAGGCTGCCGCCGTATGGTACAGGTCGAACGCCTCGTTGGTATCGAAACAAACCATCGAGCAATCGCGCGGCACCTGCCATCCCATTCTGAACATGGCCGTTACGCCCTGCATGGCCAACGTATTGGTGGCAAAGACAAAAGCCTCGACCTGCCGCGACCTCGCATCGCGCAGCACCTCCACAATCCGGTCCAGGCGTTCATGCCGCAGGTGGTGGATCCGAACGTACTCCCCGAGGCCGTTCTCCGTCATGCAGGAACGATAACCCTCCTCGCGTTCGCGGATGTTCGAGAGGTTCATCGAATAGGAGACCATCTCGATCCGCCGGAACCCTTGGCGGACAAGCACCTCCGCGACCTGATAACCGGCCCTTCGATTGTTGAGCACCACGCTGCTCAACTCGGCGCCGGGAACCTCCCGGTCGAGCAGGACCAGCGGGAAATTCTCGTTGGCCAACTTGCGAAGCGTCTGCTCGGCGCCCTCGCAGGGCACGACGATCAGTCCGTCGACCCCCTTGTTGCGGAATACGTCGATCAGATTTTCGAGTTTCTGCGGATTTTCATCCGTGCTTCCGAAGAGCACCGTATACTTATGTTTATAGGCCCGGTCCTCGATACAGCGGGCGATATCGGCGAAGAACTTGTTCGAGATATCCGAAACGATGACCCCGACGGCGTTCGTTTTTCCGCTCCGCAGCACCCGGGCAGCCTCATTGGGCTGATAATTGAGGCGTTCGGCGACGGAGCGGATCCGTTCGGCGGTCTCCTTGTTGACCCGGTAAGCGTTCTTACCCTCCGACTTGCCGTTCATGACGAACGAGACCAGGGCGATCGAGACCCCGGCTTCCGCGGCAATATCCTTGATGGTTATTTTCCGATTTCGCTCTCCCATTTTATTTTGCGGATAATTTGGAGGGATAAAAATTTTCGTTACCTTTGCAAAGGTAATTAAAACGTTTTAACAAACAAATTTTTCCCCACATTTTTTTCACTTTTATTTCCCATGAGAAGTTATGCCGAGGATGTGGAGTTCCTGCAATCCCGCCACATCGGGATCCTTGAACTCTCCGACCGGAGTACCGGTTCGCGCATTTGCATCGTTCCGCAATGGCAGGGACGGGTGATGACCTCCACGACCCGCGGGGAGCGAGGCCCGAGTTTCGGATGGATCAACCGCAAGCTGATCGCTTCGGGCAGCACCCTTGCACATTTCAACCCTGTCGGGGGCGAGGAGCGCCTCTGGCTCGGGCCGGAAGGCGGACCCTACTCCTTCTATTTCGCTCCGGGAGCCGCCCAGACCTATGAAAACTGGCAGGTTCCCGCAGTCCTCGACACCCTACCCTTCGACGTGGCGGAGGCTTCGGGCCGCAAAGTCCGCCTGACGCGGGAGATGGAGCTGACGAACGCCTCCGGGACGCGGTTCCGGATGGGCATCGACCGCACGGTCGAACTGCTCCGACCCGAAGAGTCGGAGTTCCTCCGCAAGCTCCCGGCGGTCCGGGAACTCGAAACGGTCGCCTACCGCAGCCGGAACCGTCTCACGAACCTCGGAGACGAAGCGTGGACGCCGCAAGGCGGAGCGCCGTCGATCTGGATGCTCGGGATGTTCCCGCCCACGCCGTCGACCATCGTCTTCGTCCCCTACGCCGATTCCGGATCGGGTCCGGTGGTCAACAGCGGCTATTTCGGTCCGATGCCCGGCAACCGGCTCCGGGTGAGCCCGGGTCTGATCTGTATGCGTATCGACGGCGCCTTCCGCTCCAAAATCGGCATTCCGGCGGGCCGCGACACGGGCTGCTGCGGCAGTTACGACCCGCAGTCCGGGAGCATCACCCTCATCCGCTACACCCGTTCGACCGCCGGGGAGCGTTACGTAGAGAGCCGCTGGGGCGAACAGGCGGATCCCTTCGGCGGCGACGTCGTCAACGCCTACAACGACGGCCCTACGGAGACCGGCACGGTCATGGGCCCCTTCTATGAACTGGAGACCTCCTCGCCCGCGGCATTCCTCGATCCCGGAGCGAGCCGGACCCACCTGCAGGAGGTTTTCCACCTGCAGGGAGACCGGATACACCTGGAGGCACTTCTCGACGCCGTTGTTCCGGGCGGTTCGGCGGCCGTGAAACAGGCATTCAAATCCTAAAACCACATACGCCATGCAAACCCAAACCCATTACGTCATCGGCATCGATTTCGGGAGCGACTCCGTGCGGTGCCTCATCGTCGATACGGCGGACGGCCGAGCCGTTTCTTCGGCAGTCGTGGCCTATCCTCGCTGGAAAGAGGGGCTCTACTGCGCTCCGGAACGCAACCAATACCGCCAGCACCCGCTCGACTATACCGAATCGCTCGAACGCTGCGTCCGCGAAGCCCTGAGCGGCTGCGAGGCCTCCGTTGCGCGGCAGATCCGCGGCATCAGTTTCGACACCACGGCTTCGACCCCCGTGCTGACCGACCGGGAAGGGACTCCGCTGTCGCTGCTTCCCGAGTTCGCCGAGCACCCCGACGCGATGTTCATTCTCTGGAAAGACCACACGGCCGTGGCCGAATCGGACGAAATCAACGCCCTGGCCAAACGCTGGAAGATCGACTACACCCGTTACAGCGGCGGGAGCTATTCGTGCGAATGGGTCTGGTCGAAGATGCTGCACGCGCTGCGCCATGCCCCCGAGCTGCGCGGGGCGGCCTGCTCGTGGGTGGAGCACTGCGACTGGATCACCGGGCTGCTCACCGGGAACACCCACCCGGAGACGATGGCCCGCAGCCGCTGCGTCGCAGGCCACAAGGCCATGTGGCACGAAGCGTGGGGAGGGCTCCCGTCTGCGGAGTTCTTCGAAGCTGTCGACCCGCTCTACCGGCTCTTCCGCGGGCACCTCTACACCCGGACCGTCACGGCCGACGAGTGTGTCGGACACCTGACCCGGGAGTGGGCCGACCGGTTGGGGCTCGAAGCCGGAATCGCCGTCGGCGTGGGGGCCATCGACTGCCACTTCGGAGCTGTCGGCGCGGGCATCCGGCCCGGAACGCTGGTCAAGGTGATGGGCACCTCGACCTGCGACATCGCCGTCGCCGCGTATGACGAACTGGGCGACAGGGCCGTGCACGGCATCTGCGGACAGGTCGACGGTTCGGTCCTGCCCGGTGTGATCGGGCTTGAAGCCGGGCAATCGGCCTTCGGGGACATCTACGCCTGGTTCCGGCGCGTGCTGGCGTGGCCGCTGCGGCGGTTGTGCCCCGAGCGGAGCGACCTCGAAGGAGAGATCCTCAACCGGCTGACGGAGGAGGCCCAGCGTCTGCCCGTTACGGAGGAGGACCCCATAGCACTCGACTGGCACAACGGGCGCCGCACGCCGGATCTCGACCCCCGGATGCGGGGAGCCATCGGGGGGCTCACGCTGGCCACCTCGGCTCCGGCCCTGTTCAAGTCGCTGGTCGAAGCGACGGCTTTCGGGTCACGGGCCATCAACGAGCGGTTCCGCGAGGAGGGGGTCGCCATCGACGAGGTGATCGCCATCGGCGGCATCGCGCGCAAATCGCCGTTCGTCATGCAGACCATGGCCGACATCACCGGGACGAAGATCCGCGTGCTCGACAGCGACCAGGCGTGTGCCCTGGGTGCGGCGATGTTTGCGGCCGTTGCTGCCGGGCTCTACCCCGACATCGCCGCGGCGCAGCAGGCCATGAAGCCGGGCTTCTCGGCGGAGTACGCCCCCGATCCGGCACGTCAGGCCATCTATGACCGCCTCTATGCCCGCTACCGGGACTTCGGAGCCAAACAGGCTCCAGCTCCGCTCCATCCGGAACCGGCCTCCCGCTAAAAAAACACCCCTGCCGCAGTCTCCTGCCGCAGGGGTGTTTTTCACCCCAAAATCGCTCCAAAAAATCAATACCCGAAAAATCAATACCCGGGAGTCTGCACCATCTCCGGATTGGGATTCGTCTCGAACTCCGAGGTCGGAATCGGCATGGCGTAGTTCGTATCCTTCCAGACGATATTCGTCTTCGAGGCGCCCGGCCCGGAGATCGTCTTGTAGAAATCCTTCTCCTGCTCGCCCAAGTCCAGCAGACGCACATACTCCCACCAGCGCATCTCGCCGAACACCTCGGCCCACAACTCGTACAGCAGCGGGTCGTTGGCCAGATGATCCGTCCCGTCGACCGTCCGGGTCCGGGCTCCGAGCGACTGATAGTCGACGGGCGACGCGCCGTCCACCGGATAGTTGTAGGCCCGGCGGTGCACCTTGTTCACATACTCCAGCGCCGTCGCCGGGTCCGAATCCTTCACCAACAGCGCGTACATCAGATAGATCTCCGGCAGCCGGATGAAATAGATATTGTAACCGGCGACGTTGCGCGTGGCATCGAGCAGATGTCCTTCGAGGAAGTTGTACTTGCGGACCGGCCAGCCGTAGAAGGTTTCGGGATCGTTGCCCGTCGTCTTGGAGGTATCCTCCCACCACTTGCCGAAATCGACCTGTGCCACCTTCCGCGAGTCGTTCACACCGTCGATGGTCATCTGCACCTCGTCGATGAAGGGCTGCAGGGCGCAGACGTACAGCCGCGGATCGGGACCGTTCTCCTCACGGCCGAGTTCGTCGCGGTGCTTCTGCTGCAGGGCGAGATAATCCTCGTCGAGGTAATACTCCGTCTCGCCGCCCTCCCCCTCGCGCGTCTTCATCACCGCGGAGGACTGCGGGGCGGGATCCGTATAGCCGAAGCGGATCAGGTTGCGGTCGTGCATGTACTGGTTGCCGTAGGACATCGCCGTGCGCGTCCCGTCGGGTGCGATGCAGAAGGGCGGGTAATAGAGCGACAGCGTCGAACCGGTATTCGGACTTCCGTAGGCCGCACCGCTCGTCGGATCGGCCCGGTTGCCCACTTCGTAGAACGACTCGCTGTTGTACTCGTACTCGTCGTAACCGTTGAACATCATGCGGTAACGCTCGAACGACTCCAGGGTCTTGCCGCTGTTGTCGATGCAATCCTTCAGGTAGGTCTTGGCCAGTTCGGTCTCCCCGGCGAAGAGGCACGCCTTGGCCCGGAAGGCCTTGGCGGCCCACAGCGTCACACGATGCGGATCGGTCTGCGTGAGGAGCCCCACGGCGGCATCCAGATCCTCGATGATCGCCCGGTAGCAGTCGCCGGTCTTCTCGCGGCCGATGTACATCTCCTCCAGGGTCTTGGGGACCTTTTTGGCGATCGGAATCCCGACCCCTTCGCTGTCGGGCTGCCCGTAGAGCGAGAGCATGTGCCACCAGTAGTAGGCCCGGAAGAAGAGGCACTCGCCCTCGTAGTTGTTCAGCGCCTCGGTCTCGGACTCGGGGGCCGAAGCCCGGTAGGCCTCGATCTGCTCCAGCGCCGTATTGGCGTAGTAGACCCCGAGGCTCAGGGCCGTCCAGGGATCGGTGACCTTGTTGTTGCCGACCTTCACCTCCCCGGCACAGATGTCGATCCACCCCGGATCCTCGTGCCAGAGCATGTCGATCGTGTGGTCGAGGCAGTACATCACGTACCCGGCCCAGTAGTTCCCGAGGAAGCACCAGTGGTGCTGCACCCCGTAAACCGAATTGACCAGCAGGTCGACATGTTCGATCTTCGTCGGGAAATTACTCGGCGACAACGAGTTGGGATCACTCAGTTCCAGCCAGTCGCTGCCGCAGGCGGTCGCTGCCGCGGCGGCACACACCACCGCGGAGAGACGTATTTTTCGGAATAGCTTTTTCATGATTCGCAGTCGTTTAGAAACTCAGGTCCAGACCGAAGGAGATCATCCGGGTCTGCGGATAGGTCGTGCCGTAATAGACGCCGTATGCGGTTTTCGTGGTGTTCGAGAACTCGGGGTCGAGGCCCGAGAAACCGGTAATCGTCCAGAGGTTCGTCGCCGAGACGTAGATCCGCAACCGGTCGATCTTCGCACGCCGGGTCCAGCGCCGCGGGAAGGTGTAACCCAGGGTGATGTTCTTCAGCCGCAGGTAGGAGCCGTCCTCGATGAAGTAGTCGGAGTATTTCCGGTAGTTGTAGTTGGGGTCCTTGACCGGGGCGTTTCCGTTGTCGGCATCGAGCCCCATGATCCGCGGGCGGTCCGTAAGGCCGTTTCCGAGGAAGAACGAGGCCCCGAAGACCTCGGAGGTCGTATTGGAGCTCTCCTGCACACTCTCGGTATAGGATCGTGCGAGGTTCAACACGTCGTTCCCGGCAATGCCCGTAAAGTCGGCCGCGAAGTCGATGCCGCGCCATTCGAGCGAGATATTGAAGCCGTACTGCAGCGTCGGCCACGGATTGCCGATGAAGGTGCAGTCGTCGTCATTGATCGTCCCGTCGCCGTTCAGATCGACGTACTTGAGGTCGCCCACCCCGGTCAGACGCTGGTGGTAATAGTCATATCCGTTGGCCTGCGCCTTGGCATTGAGGGCGTCGATCTCCTCCTGGGAGGTGATCATGCCGTCGGTCTTCAACCCCCAGAACTGGCTGATGGGCTGTCCGTTGACCGTCTTGCAGGGGCTGGGACCCGTATTGGGGTGTCCGCCGCCGCCGTAAATCGCCGCATTGGTAAGACCCAGATCCACCACCTTGTTGCGGTTCTGCGAGATGTTACCGCTGATCGCATAGTTGAAGTAACCGATGTTATTGCGGTAATTGACAAGCAGTTCCCATCCGCGGTTGTCGATCCGCCCGAGGTTCACGGGCATGGTGCTCATGGTGGCCAGCGACGACGGCGAGGTGATTCCCGACGAATTGGGGACCGAGAGGGCGTAGATCATGTCGCGGGTGATGCGCTGGTACCAGTCGAACGAGATCGACAGGCGGTTGCGGAAGAGGTCCACGTCGAGACCTACGTCGGTCGTGTAGATCGACTCCCACCGGATGTCCTCGTTGACGACCTTGATGTTGTTGTAGCCCCCGACGGCCGAGGTTCCGTCGAACGAGTGGCTCGTGACGTTCTGGAACGCCGCCATGTAGGCAAAGGCGTTCAGCGCCTGGTCGTTGCCGAGGATACCCCAGCTGAAACGCGGCTTGATCATCGACACCCATTCGGCATTCCACGCCTTGAAGAAGGGCTCCTCGGAGATCTTCCAGCCGACCGACACCGAAGGAAAGACACCCCAGCGGTTCTTCGGTCCGAACTTGGGCGAGCCGTCGCGGCGGACGTTCATCGTCAGCAGGTAACGATTGTCGTAGGCGTAGTTCAGGCGTGCGAACTGCGAGAGGAAACGGTCCTCGCTCAGGGCTCCCGAAGCGCTCTTGGTGGGGTTCGTCGAGAGGGCGAACGACACGGGATCGTTGATCGGGAAGTCGGAAGCCGTGGCCGAAAGGTCCGCCAGCTGCGCACTCTTGGCCTCGTAACCCACCATCACCCGCAGGTCGTGTTTCCCGGCGAAGAGCTTTTCATAGGAGAGCGTCGCCGTGAAGGTGTACTGCTCGCCGTAATCGAGCGCCTTGGTATAGCTGTCCTTCGTCGGGGAACGCCCCAGCGTATTGGCCTCGGAGAAGTTGTCGTCGTAGCCGCCGCCGAGCTGTGCCGAACCCGTCAGGTTGAGTTTCAGCCCCTTGACGATCTCCCAGTCGATGAACAAGTCGCCGTTGGCCACCAGATCCGACTGCTTCTGATGGTGGTAGGCGATGTCGGCCACGGGATTGGCCCCCGAGAAGTCGATACCCGAGGGAATGGCCGAAAATTCGCCGTCCTCGTCGTAGATGCTCATGTAGGGAATCGAGACCCAGGGGAAGGACTCCGTATAGGGGTTGCCGCGCAAACGGGCCAGATAGATCCGCGTGCCGACGGTCAGCGAGTTGGCCACCTTGTAGTCGACATTCAGCCGCGCGGAGATCCGCTCCCAGTAGTTGTTCATCTGGATGCCGTTCTCACGCTCGTAGCCCCCCGAAAGGTAGTAGCGGAGCCGCTCGCTGCCTCCCGTGAGCGAGAGGTTGTAGCTCTGTTCGATGCCGGGCTGGTAGATCTCGTCGACCCAGTCCGTGTCGGGCAGCGCCGCGGGGTTGTCCCAGATCGGGTAGCTGACGCCCAGCTCCTTCATGACGCGGATGTAGTCTTCGGTCCCCAGCATCCGGTACATGTCCGTGTACTGCCGCACGCCGACGTGGCTCGTGAACGAGAGCTTCGCCTTGGTGTTGTAGGAACCCTTCTTCGTCGTGATGAGCACCACGCCGCCGGCCGCCCGCGAACCGTAGATCGCCGCCGCACTGGCATCCTTGATCACCTCGATCGACTCGATGTCGTTCAGGTTGTATTCGCTGTTGTTGTCGCAGGCCACGCCGTCGATCACGAAGAGCGGGTTCAGACCGTTGATCGAACCCACACCGCGGATCACGATATCGGAGCTTGCACCGGGTTTTCCGCTGGTCTTCGTGACCATCACACCGGCAACCTTGCCCTGCAGCGCCTCGGCAACCGACCGGGCGGGCAGATTCTTGATGTCCGCAGCCTTGACCGAGGCGATGGAGCCCGTCAGGTCGGACTTCTCCTGCGTACCGTAACCGACCACCACGACGTTGTCGAGGCGTTCGTTCTCCTCTTCGAGGACGATCTTCAGACGGCTGCGGTTCAGCACCGGCAGGCGGAGACTCTTATAACCGACATAGGTGACAAGCAGCGTGGAGCGTGCGGGAACCGTCAGCGAGAAACTCCCGTCCGGACCCGTAATCGTACCGTTCATCGTCGGGGCATCCTTCACGACGATCGTGGCACCGATCAGGGGGTTCCCCTGCTCGTCGGAGACCGTTCCGGTGATGGTCCGGTCGGGAAGCTGGCGGTCGGCCGCCGTATCCGGGTCGTCGGAGATCCCGTCGGCCCACACCGCGCCGGGAATGCCGCACAACAGGAGCAGGACAAAAAACACACGCCTGCTCACCCGGGTAAAGTCAAATTTTTCCATAGATAGCGTTTGGGTTTCCCGGGATTTGGCCCAAGCGGTATGCCAAAGTGTCAGGGAAAGGCATATTGCCGATATTCAACAACTTGTCTCTCCCGTTCCGGTCCCTTTCCGTGTGGAAATTCCCGACAGGGAGTGTGGAAAAAATCCACATCCCCGGCCTCCCGGCGCGGGAATCCGCACGCCCTGCGGCACGCAAATTGCTCCCCAACATCGAAATTCCATACGCTATGAAACACTTGAACGCATTGATCGAAAATTCAAAACAGGCCATCCGCTACTGGTGGCTGCTGCTGCTCGCAGGAATCGTCCTGCTGCTGGCCGGGATCCTGACCTTTATCTTCCCGGGCCGGAGCTATCTCGGCATGTCGCTGCTCTTCGGGTGGGTGATCCTGCTGGCGGGAATCCTGGAGGTGGTGATCTCGACGGCAAACCGCCACTTCATCACGGGCCGGGGCTGGATGCTCGCCGGAGGAATCATTCAGATCGTCCTGGGCGTGATCCTGATCTTCAACGTCGGGCTGTCGGCCTCGATGCTGCCGTTCTTCCTCGGATTCTGGCTGCTGATGCGCGCCTTCAGCACCATCGGACTCGGCGGCGACATGCACACCATGGGAATCAGCGGCTCGGGATGGACCATCCTTACGGGCGTACTGCTGCTGCTCTGCTCGCTGGGGATTCTCTTCCAGCCCCTCGGGGTCGGCACCACGGCCGTCGTCGTCTGGGTCGGCATCACGCTGCTCTTCGCCGGTGTAGCGGCCTGCACCCTGGCCCTCCAGCTCCGCAACGCACACCTCTGTTTCGAGAAGTAGAGCGCCCGGCACCTCCGTCCCGACAACAATTCACCCCTGCCGCACGGTATGACGGCAGGGGTGAACGTCGTATGCTGCGTCCGGGCTCCGCTCAGGCTTCCGACCGGCCGTCACAACCCCGGCTCCGGTTCCCGTTTCACCGCCCCGGTTCCCGGTCTCGTTTCCCGGCTCCAGCCCCGGCTCCCGGACCCGAAACTCCCGAAACTCCCGGTTCCCGACCCCATTGGAACCCCCAGAACCCCCGGTTCCCTCGGCCCCCCGCTACTCGAAATCCTCGCGGAAGAGGCCGTACTTGCGGATCAGGCGCGAAATCTCGGGATCGAGATTGCCGCGGAACTTCAGGTTCTCGCGCAGCTCCACCGAACGCAGGAAATACTGCACGGCCTGCTCCTCGTCGCCCAGACGGGCCGCCAGAATGGCCAGCATGTACTGGATGTCGGCCGTCGAAGCGGCCCCGGGCTGCGCCTTCAGAATCCGATAGGCCGCAGCATCATAGCCGAGCGACATGTAGGCCAACGCCGTATTGCGGTCCTCGTAGGGGCGCAGGATCGTCAATGCCTCCTCGTAGCGGCGCTTGCGCAGCAGATCCACGGCACGCATGTAACTCGTATCGACCTCGGTCGTCCAGACCGTATCCTGCTTCATGCCCCGGCGGTGGAGGTTGAAGCGGAAATCCACGGCCCGCATCTGCGGGTAGATCGCACTCCGCATCCAGGCATACTCCCGGGGGTATTTCAACCGGATCCGCCACTCGCGCGTGTCGGGATTTCCCTCCCAGCGGATCATCTCCAGAATCTCGGACTTGTGCGCAATCAGCGTATCAGCCGCTACCAGACGGTAGAGTTCGTCCCAATCCTCGGCCAGCCACGTCGAACGCAGCAGGTTCGGCAGGTCGGGCAGCTTCTCGTCGGTATCGTCGACCACCTGGCGGCCCTGCTCGTCGAGCGTATAGCTCCCCGCCACGTTGAGCGAGTCGTACAGCACCCGGAACTCCGAGACGAGAACCCGCCTCAGGGCTTCGGCCCGTTCGCGGGCCAGGCGTTCGTTCAGCGCCCAGGTACCCTCGGGCGAGGCCGTGGCCCGGAGCGTGATGCTGTCGATGATGTAGACCGGGTCGGTCATCAGCCCGCGGGTCAGCGACCGCACGGCCGCAATCTGCCGGCGGTTTTCGGTCAGCGTGTCGACCAGCGAGGCCTTCCCGACCGGGAAGGTGAAGAAGAAACGCGCATTGGCCTCGGCATCGCGCAGCACGATCCGCTGCATGTAGCGGGTCCGCTCGTCGAGGAACGTCGTCATCGAAGCCACGTTGTAGGTCAGCGTATCGGAGCGCGTGAGCCGGTAGGTGCGTCCGCTGCGGTCCTCCACCCCGCCCGTGAGGTAAAGCCGCAGTTTCGAGGTGTTCTCGTCGGCCTGCACCTGTTCGGTATAGTAATAGTCGACCTTGCCGTCCGGACGGTAGATCACCGTGTCGAGCCGCGCGTCCGCATAATAGGGATGGCGGACCAGCCGTTCGAATGCGGCCGGTTTCCCCGCTTCGAGGCGCCGGTTGCGCGCCACCTGCCCCTGCCGCAGCACGCTGTTGCGCACGGCCGCCGTATCGAGGCTGTTCAACGCCGCAAGCCGCACCTCGGTATCGGCTTTCCGAATCCGGTAATTTTCCAACGCGGCGCTGTCGCTCGTCTCGGCCAGCAATCCCGTCACCGTCTTCCGGCGGCGGCCCGTATAGGCCAGGCGCTCCCCGGCCAGTTCGCGGAGCCGCGCGTCGTCAGCCACATAAACCTCGCCGTAAACCCGCCCGGGCTCCTCCGTCAACGAACGGATATAGGCCTCGCGCGCACGACCCCCAGCCTCGGGGTATTCGCCCTCGACCCGCGTATAGATCTCACCGCCGGGCAGGACCTCAACCCCCTCATAACGGTAACGGGGCGTAAGATAGTCGTTCAGGTGGTCGAACTTGTCGTCCGGATCGGGCGTATAGGTCGTGTTGGCCTTCACCGTCCGGTCGGTCGCATAGACATACCGGCGCAGCGACCCGTACTGGCGTTCGCGCTCCCGCCGGGTCGTCCATCCGACCCGCTCGTCGTACATCGCCTCGTCGGGCGTCATGCGCTCCAGCCGCGCCGAAGCATCGCCGTATTTCGCCCGGTCATCGGCCACACGCTCCATATAGCGGCGGTAGGCTCCCTTGTCGGCAAACCGCTCGAAATAGTCGGCACTGTCGACAATCCGCCCCACATAGTCGTCATAACGCCCGTATTCGCGCTGCTGCATCGTGCGGAACCGCTCGCCGCTGTAGACCAGCGGATCGAACGTCAGCGTATCCCCGCCCTTGAGCAGCTGCGGATCCAACACCAGCTGCCAGTCACGGTCCTGCAGCGTCTGCGGCACCGAAACGATGAAGTCGACGTTGATCTTGCCGTTGCGCTCCACCAGGTTGCGGCGGTTCGCCGCCGAAATGACTACCTCGTCGATGGCGATCGACATCATCTTCTCCCCGGAAACGGAGTCGACAGCCACGGGAGTCAGAAAGAGCTCCGTACCGTCCTGTTTGCGATAGGTGATGATCTTCGGACCCCGCGCCGTATCGGCGGCACGCTCCGCAACCTCCCGCTTGCTCTGCGCTGGGAGATAGACACCCACTTCAGGGTCGCTCTTGGCCAGTTTGCGGATATTCCCGCATCCCGCCAGGAAGGCTCCGGCAAGCACTGCCGCAGCCGCATATTCCATCCATTCTCGACGTTTCATCTTCCCGGAACGGATTTAATTCATTTACGCTGCGTATCGACCGCCCCGTTGACATCGACCGTAAAGACCCGCCGTTTCCCGCCGGGCGAGGTCTGGATCTGGCGCAGGACGAGCGTGGCCCCGGCCATCCAGCTCTCGTAGGGGACCTTCATCTCATAATTGAACACCCGGTCGGTTTTCCCGTCGACATTGATCGTCAGGTGAGGCTGCCGCTCGGCCCAGTAGGACCCCGAAAGTTTCTGGCGCCGTTCCATCATGTGCTGCTGGTAGCGGCCGTTGATGAGGATGTGCGGGAAGAGCTTCACCGACCGGCGGTCCGCCGTACTGAGCTCGGGGAGAATCATCCAGCTCTGGGAACGGGTCACGGCCCGGCGCGAGACCGAAATCTCCAATACCATGTGCAGTTCCCCGTTGCGCTCGGCCAGCACCTTGCGCGTCACGGCCACATCGCCGACAATCTGCGCCCGGAGCGACACCCCGGCCAGCAGGAATACGAGTAGCAAGCAATATCTTTTCATGGGACGATCCGGTTATTTCTTGGAGTTGAACAGATAGACGAACGAAACGCCGAATTCGGTAGGGATCGGCAGGATCCGCTTCCGGTCGGTATAGGAGGCGGCTTTCGGACCCCGGACTGGCTCCGCATGGTAGCTGAAACGCGCCAGGCCCGCTCCGGCCGAAAGCTCGATGTTCCAGTGCGGGCTTACATAGAACTGATAGCCCAGGCTGAACCCGGCCCCGAAGAACGAACCCTTGTAGTAATTGGTTGCCAGACCCGTCAGGATCCGGTCCCCGATAAAGGGGAGCTTGAAACCGCCCACCTCCAGCTTGCCGCCGATGACATGGAACCCGAAATAGAGCCGCGTGTACTTTTCCGTGACCCAGTAGCGGTATTCGGGCCGCAGGAACCAGTGCCGGATCCGATTGTCCGCACCGATGGTCCAGGGGTTGTAGTTTGCCGTCAGGCCGATCGTCGAGTGTTTGCTCACAGCCACCTCGGCCCCGAGGTTCGGGGTCGTCGCCATCCAGTAAAGCACGTTGGTCTTTACGGCGACCTGCTGAGCCGCAGCTCCCAGCCAGCAGCCCCCGGCCAGCAGCAACGTCAGAATGATCTTCTTCTTCATCAGTATCAGAATTTGATTCCGTTTATCGGGCCCGGAATCGGGTGGAAATCACCGGCTCACCCTCCTCCTCAGTCGATTAATGGCGCAAAATTGGAGATAAAACGAAGAAATAACAGTATCATCTACGATACAATATGCCAAAAAAAGGTCCGTTCCCGCGATCGGGGGAACCAGCCGCCGGTCGGGCTGTTCCGGCAAGCCGTTCCCGCCATCCGGCTCAGCCTGCCGCCCCACCATCCGGCCAGTCGTCCGGCCCGGCAATTCTTCGGCCCGGCAATCCGGCTCAGTCAGCCAACCAACCGTCCGGCTCAGTCATCCGGCCAGTCGTCCGGCCCGGCAATTCTTCGGCCCGGCCAGCCGCCATACCCGCCGCACCGCCGCCCGCCCTGCCTCCGGGGATACCGCACAAAAAAATGAAGGGCGCCTCACGGCGCCCTTCCCCATCAAAAATTAACCCTTAAAAATTATCCCCGTTTCGGAAGATGTCCGAGAGGTAATGGTGCAGATAGTACAGATCCGCATCCCCTTGTATCACCTCGCGCATCAACAGATCTTCGTCTTCGGAGATGCCGTTGTCCGGAACCTCGGTTTTGTCAATATCCTCCATAGGCGTTGTCGTGTTAAGAGAGCTGTCGATAATATAACGCAACCCGGGGAGGATTATTGTACGCCCTCAGCAAAGAATCAGATTTTTTTCCTTGATCATGCGCCGCAGGTTGATCAGCGCATAGCGCATCCGACCCAACGCGGTATTGATACTCACGTCGGTCTGCTCGGCGATATCCTTGAAACTCAGGCCCGAGAAGTAGCGCATCATCACGACTTCGCGCTGCTCCGGGGGCAGCAACTCGACCAGGCCGCGCACGTCGCGTTCGATCTGCTCGCTGACCATCGAGTCTTCGACGGTACGTTCCGCAAGCTTGAGCGTCCCGAGCATGTCGTAACCCGCCTCGGATTCGCTCACGGCCTTGTCCTGACGCTGCGCCCGGAAATAGTCGATCACCTGGTTGTGAGCGATCCGCAGAATCCACGACAGGAATTTGCCATTATCCGTATAACGGCCTTCGTCGATCACGCGCACGGCTTTGATGAAGGTTTCCTGAAAAATATCGTCGGCCAGATCCCGGTCCTTGACCATCATGTTGATATAGTCCCTGACCCTGCGGCTGTGACGTTCGATGAGTTGTGACATAGCGCTCCGATCTCCGGAAAGGTAGTGATTAAGCAATACCCGGTCACTTAATACTTGCACGTTCATACTCTTTTTCCCAATTAGTTACAAAGAGTAGAGTCTTTTCCGATAGGCAATCCTTTTTTAAGCGTTATGTTTAACCCGTACTGTAAATCCGCCTCCCCTTTTCGGCTTTTTATGGGAGACTTACGCCTGCAAGGTAGTGATATTTCCCGAAAAAAACAAATTTTTCTACTCTTGCCATACGCAAGGGCACGGCAAGGGGAAAATCATGCAAATTTCGAGCCAGCACTCACTTGACCGGCTCCACGTGAATGGCGATCATGGTCCCCTCGCCGAAACGCGCCCGAAGCCGCCGCTCGATCTCGACGGTCAGGGCATGGGAGTGCTCCACGGTCATCCGCCCGTCCATGCGCACATGCACCTCGATGGCGATCGAGGCGCCGATGCGGCGCGTGCGCAGGTTGTGGGGTTCGCGGATCTCGGGATTCGACGTAACGATAGCGAGGATCTCCTGCTCGACATCCTCCGGCAGCGACTGTTCGAGCAGTTCGCCCAGGCCCGTGCGGATGAGGTCGAAGGCGATCTTGAAGATGAAGACCGCCACGATCAGGGCCGCAATGGGATCGGCGATCCGCCATTTCGCGCCGAGGAAATAGGCACAGCCGATTCCGGCCAGCGTCCCGAGCGACGAAAGGGCGTCGCTGCGGTGGTGCCAGGCATTGGCCACGACACTCGGGCTCTGGAGCGCACGACCCTCCCGCACCGTATAACGATAGAGGATCTCCTTGGCAAGGATCGAAACAACCGCGGCGATGAGCGCCACGGCGCCCGGACGCGGAAGGCTGCCGCCCTCGACAACAACCCGGATTCCCTCGATGCTGTTGAGCAGGATCCCGGCGCCGACGACGCCGAGCGCCAGGCTGATGATGATCGTGGCGAGGGTTTCGTACTTCCCGTGTCCGTAGTCGTGGCCGGGGTCGCGGGGCTTGGCGGAGATCCGCGCGAAGGCAATCACCACCACGTCGGTGGCCAGGTCGGAGAACGAATGCACGGCATCGGCAACCATGGCGCCGCTTCGGCCCAGGATGCCGGCCGCAAGTTTCAACAACGACAACACGAGGTTGACCACGAACCCGACAAAGGTGACGTGGTAGATTTTCCGTTTCCGAATTTCCGCTTCGTTCGACATAAGCTCAACCGTTTAGCTGTTTGGGCAGGAGCCAAAAGTACGAAAAAATTTGATTCGTAACGCCGAAAAAAAGAGCTGGCCCGTCCAAAAGTCCGCGCCGGAGCCACAAAGCCCGACTGGCGCACGTTTCCGACCCCACAAAACAGGGCGGCAACCTGCTGGCTGCCGCCCTGTTTCCAGTCCCGGTCCGGACCACGGCGAAGAGCCGCCGTCCGACAATTCCTCCTCCTCGCCGGAGACTAATAGCTGCGTGCGAAGAGCACGCGGCGGTGCGAGGGTTTTCCGGAGTAGACGCAGACGCCCTCCTCCTCGGGCGCGTCGATCGGAATGCAGCGGATCGTGGCCTTCGTGGCATCCTTGATCGCCACTTCGGTCTCGACCGTGCCGTCCCAGTGCGCGGAGATGAAGCCGCCCTTCGTATCGAGCACCTCCTTGAACTCCTCCCACGTGTCGACCTTCGTGATCATCGACTCGCGGAAGGCCAGCGCCTTGCGGTAGATATTCTCCTGAATCTCGGTCATCAGGCCCTCGATCCGGTCGACAAGCCCCTCCTGCGGCACGGTCTCCTTTTCGAGCGTGTCGCGGCGCACGAGTTCGATCGTGCCGTTCTCCATGTCGCGCGGGCCCATGGCCAGACGAACCGGCACACCCTTCAACTCGTATTCGGCAAACTTGAAGCCCGAACGCACGTTGTCGCGGTCGTCGATCTTCACCGAGATGCCCTTGGCCTTCAGCCCCTCGGCAATGGCCTCGAAGCGCTTGCGGATCTCCACGAGCTGCTCCTCGCCCTTGTAGATGGGGATCATCACCACCTGGATCGGCGCGAGTTTCGGCGGCAGCACCAGTCCGTTGTTGTCCGAGTGGGCCATGATGAGCGCCCCCATCAGCCGGGTCGAGACGCCCCATGACGTAGCCCATACGTATTCGAGTTTGCCCTCCTTGTTGACGTACTGCACGTCGAAGGCCTTGGCGAAATTCTGCCCCAGGAAGTGCGACGTTCCGCTCTGCAGCGCCTTGCCGTCCTGCATCAGCGCCTCGATCGTCAGCGTATCCTCGGCTCCGGCGAAGCGTTCGTTGGGCGACTTGTGCCCCACGATCACCGGCAGCGACATCCACTCCTCGGCAAATTTCTGGTAGACATGGATCATCTTCGTAGCCTCCTCGATGGCCTCTTCGCGGGTGGCATGGGCCGTGTGGCCCTCCTGCCAGAGGAATTCCGCCGTCCGCAGGAACAGCCGCGTGCGCATCTCCCAGCGCACAACGTTCGCCCACTGGTTGCAGAGGATCGGCAGGTCGCGGTACGACTGGATCCAGTTCTTATAGGTGTTCCAGATAATCGTCTCCGAGGTCGGGCGCACGATCAGCTCCTCTTCGAGTTTGGCGTCGGGATCGACCACCACCCCTTTGCCTTCGGGATCGTTCTTCAGCCGGTAGTGGGTCACCACGGCGCACTCCTTGGCGAAACCCTCCACGTGGTGGGCCTCCTTCGAGAAGAAGGATTTCGGGATGAAGAGCGGGAAATAGGCGTTCTGGTGGCCCGTCTCCTTGAACATCTTGTCCAGCGCGTCGTGCATCTTCTCCCAGATGGCGTAACCGTAGGGTTTGATGACCATACATCCGCGCACGGCCGAATTTTC